>NZ_SMLC01000002.1 GCF_004349245.1 Actinomadura sp. 6K520
TTGGCCTGCTAGGGCTTCAAGCCACCTGGCGCAGACTCAGACCAGCGGCTTGACGAACCGCCGGATGCGGGCCCGCATGTCCGGTGGTGTGAGAGGAGGGCCGGGCGACCCGGCCCTCCTACTCGATCGGATGGGTCGGGAACGGAGCCGGAACGGGGATGGCTCGTTCAGCGGACCTTGGGCACGTCGCCGAACAGCGGCGCCACCTCCGTCCAGCGGTGCAGCTGGCAGCCGTCCTTACGGCTGAACCGGGTGTCGATCTTCTTGCCGTCCCAGGTGCCCTTGACCGTGGCGACCTCCGGGCCGCCGTAGATGTCGGTGCACATCTGGTCCTTGGGGACGGGCTCGAACGGGTCCTTGGCCTTGGTGAGGGCCGCGCAGGCTTCGGCGGCCTTGGGATGGTCGCCGCCCGGCGGCTCGCAGGTGAGGGTCCAGGACTTGGCGGGGGCCTGCTCGGAGGCCCGGACATTGATGGTGAGGGTCTCCGCCGGCGAGCTGGACGGTTGCACGGACGTCGTGCCCGAGGGCTCGGCGGCGGGATTTCCGTTGGCCTGTTCGTCGCCGCAGGCGGCCGAGAAGAGGAGCACGGCCAGCCCGGGCGCTACGAAGAGGAGCGTCCGATACCGCATGAGTGATTCGACGCAGGGGGGCTTGGCGCGGTTCCATGGAGGTGTGATGAATTTCGGGGACGACGTGCCGGCCGTGGGAGCCGCTGACGTTCCGCAGGGCGCCTACCTGCTGGACGTGCGTGAGCAGTACGAGTGGGACGCGGGTCACGCGCCCGCGGCGGTCCACATCCCCATGGGCCAGCTCGGTGACCGCGCCGGGGAGGTTCCGCGTGACCAGGAGGTCTTCGTGATCTGCCGGTCCGGGGCCCGTTCCGCGCAGGTGACCGTCGCGCTCAACCAGGCGGGCTGGCTGGCGAAGAACGTCGACGGGGGAATGAAGGACTGGGCCGAGGCGGGCCGTCCGATGGAGGGCGGCGGTGACGGCCCCCCGTACGTGGCGTGATGCGCAGCGGCGCGTACCCGGGGCGGGCGCGCGGGTTACCGGACGGTAGTCTTACCAAAAGGTAAGTGTGACGTGGGAACTTTCGGTGCAAGTTACCCCGCGTCGCGTGGGGCGCGGTGGCACGATGACAGGCGTGAACCACGTCCACGACCCGATCGCGCGCGCCGTCATCGAGAGCGCCGCCGATGCGATCGTGGCCGTGGACCAGCGGCACCGTGTCACCGTGTGGAACCCCGCCGCCGAGCGAATGTTCGGCTGGACGGCCGACGAGATGGTCGGGCGGGTGCCGCCGATCGTCCCGGACGAGCTGAAGGCCGAGCACAACGCCGTGCAGGAGCGGCTGCTCACCCGGCCCGCCGGCGAGGGCGAGAGCGGGCAGATCTCGATCGCCACCCGCAGGTTCCACCGCGACGGCCGCCTGATCGACGTGCGGATCGACACGAGCCTGCTGCAGGACCCGTCCGGCACGCTGCTCGGCTGGGTGGGGGTGTACCACCCGGTGGACGAGGACGAGGTCGTCCAGCACTACATGACCGAGCGGGCCCGGCTCGTCCGCCGGCTGAACGACATCGTCGCCGACCTGAACGCCGAGCTGGACCTCGCCGTCGTCCTCGACCGGATCACCGGCGCGCTGATCGAGCTGACCGGCGCCGACGCGGGCGGGTTCGTGCGGATCGAGGGCGAGCGGCTGCGGCTGGTCAGCATGTCGGGGCTGCCGGAGCACATGCGCGGCAGGTCCGCCGAGCTGCGGCCGAGCCTGGTGGGAGAGCTGCTGCGCTCGGGCAAGACCGTCAAGCTCGCGACGGGCGAGCGGCGCCTCGGCGACCTGATCTGGTCGGAGCTGTCCGGGCTGCACACCATCGCGCTCGGCCTGTCGTACCTGCAGAACCGCCCGTACGGTGCGCTCTACGCCCTGTTCTCGGGCGGCAAGGTCGGGCACACCGAGCTGGAGCTGCTGGAACTGCTCGCCGGTCACGCGGGCGTCGCGGTCGGCAACGCCGTCGCCTACGCGGAGGTCGTCCGGCAGCGGGCGCACGAGCGCGCCGTCATCGACTCCAGCGCCGACGGCATCGCCGTGCTCGACCACGATCTCGTCGTCCGGCAGTGGAACCCGGCCGCGCACACCCTCACCGGCATCCCGCCGGAGGACGCGATCGGGCGGCCGCTGCCGTTCGACATGCCGGCGCTCGGGGAGATGCTGACGTTCCGGCTGGAGTCCGGGACGTGGCTGAACGTGCTGGCCGCCGAGATCGAGGAGACCGGCGAGCTGGTCCTCGACTTCCGCGACGTGTCCGAGGCCAAGGCCCTGGAGGAGGCCAAGGACCTCTTCCTCGCCACCACGAGCCACGAGCTGCGCACCCCGATCACGGTCGTGCAGGGGTTCGCGTCCACGCTGGTCAACCGGTGGGACGAGCTGGCCGACACCGACCGCCGCGCGGCCGTCGCCACCATCGCCGAGCGCGCCCAGTCGCTCGGCCGCCTCGTCGAGCACCTGCTGCTCGGCTCCCGCGCGGGCGCCGACGAGCTGACGGTGACGATCGAGTCGTTCGACCTGGAACGGGTGCTGACGGGCGTCGTCGCCGGGTTCCGGTCGCTGTCGCCGCTGCACCGGGTCGAGCTGGAGGTCGCCCCGGACCTGCCGTACTGCCGGGGGGACGCGATGGCGACCGACATCGTCCTCGGGCAGTTGCTGGAGAACGCGTTCAAGTACTCCCCGGACGGCGGGACGGTCAGCGTCCGGGCGGTCCGCGACGGGTCCGACATCGTCGTGACGGTCGTGGACGAGGGAATCGGCATCAAGGCCGGCGACCACGAGCGGATCTTCGAGCGGTTCGTCCAGGGGGAGGCGGGGGACCGGCGGCGTTTCGGCGGTATCGGACTCGGGCTGTACATCGTCAGACGGCTTACCGAGGCGCAGGGCGGAACGATCTCTGCACATCCGGCCGGAAATGGCAATCGTGATGGATCTCACACAGAGCCGTTTGGATGGGGACGCACCGGACCAACCGCCCCGGTGCCGCCGCCCGCCCGGCGGCAGAACACCCTGCTCCGCGCCGCGGACGGGCGAGGACCCGCAGGTGGCGCGCGTCGCGGCGACGGCACCTGCATGCGGCTCGTGCTCCGCGCCGCCGACTGACGGCCCGCCGCCGGCCGGGCCCGCCGCCGGGCGCGCATCGCGCGGCCACACCGCCGCCGGCGCCGGGGTGCGGCCGGTGTGACCAGGGCAATCGGCGGCCTCGATGGGTGGCAGGCTTGGCCGCTGCGGGAAAGTGCGGTGTCCCGGGGGTGTGATGGACGAAACGCGTGCGTGAGGAGTAAGTCCGCCGTTGGCTGGATAGATCCTTTGATGGTTGCCGTTGGTGACGGGATTCCGATCCAGGGGTGATCACCGTGACCGGAAGTGCGGTGACTCGTTGTGCAGGTGGCAGACTGAGTCGTTCGCGTTTCCGGTCGGGACTGAAAGGGCATTTCGGTCGTACTGGAAGCGCGATGACGGGAAGCGTCCGAGTAAGCGGAACCTCGGGGAGGTGAGGGCGTCGAGCGTAGTACTGCTGCCCCACGCACCGTCCAGCGTTGCGGTCGCCCGCAGGCGCCTCAGCTCGGAACTGGTCGACTCGGGCGTCTACGACTCCATCGTCGACGACGCCACCGTCATCATCAGCGAACTCATCAGCAACGCGCTGCGGCACGCGCGGCCGCTGCCGTCCGGCCAGGTCCGGGTCCGCTGGCGGCGCCGCGAGGACGTCCTCGAACTCGAGGTCAGCGACGGCGGCGCCATGACCGAGCCGCGCCGCGGCCCCGGCACCCTGTCCTCGCTCGGCGGGCGCGGGCTCGGCATCGTCGAAACCCTGTCCGACGGCTGGGGCGTGCGCCACGAGGAGGGCTCCACCACGGTGTGGGCCATCCTGCGGGCCCCCGGCACGTCCGGCGACGAGGGAACGCGGGCGCTGAACGGGGGGCAGGCCGTCCCCGACCTCTCCGACTGGCCGGACCTCCTGGACGAGCCGGACGGCGACTTCCACGACCGGAGCCGGACGGCCACGAGCAAGGCATACCCCGCCTGAGTACCCCGCCTGACCGGCCGTGCCGGCGCTCAGACCTCGTCGCGGAGCAGCGGGCAGGACATGCACCGCGGCCCGCCCCGCCCGGTGCCCAGCTCACTGCCGCTGATCCGGATGACCTCGATACCGGCCGCCTCCAGTTGCGCGTTCGTCTCGACGTTGCGCTCGTAGGCGACGCAGAGCCGCGGTGACACGGCGAGCGTGTTGTTGCCGTCGTCCCACTGCTCCCGCTCCGCGGTGACCGGGTCGAGGCCGGTGTCGATCACCTTGATCCGCCCGACGCCCATCGCCTCCGCGGCCGCGTCGAGGAACGGCCGCGGCCCGGTGACCCGCAGGTCGCCGTCGCCGGGCGTGACCGTGTAGGCGACGAGCGAGTGCGCCATCGGCGGGTACATGACGACGGTGTCGACGTCGACCATCGTGCAGACGGTGTCGAGATGCATGGTCGCCCGTTCCTGCGCGATCGGGACGGCCAGGACGGTGTGCGCCAGCCCCGCCGCGAACACCTGGCGGGCCAGCCGCTCCACGCCGGCCGGGGTCGTCCGCTCGCCCGTGCCGACCGCGATCACCCCCGGGCACAGCAGCAGGACGTCTCCGCCCTCCAGATGCTCCAGCGACGGCGAGTACACCGGCTCCACCCCCGCGAACCGCGGGTGATGCGCGTAGACGAGTCCGGTCAGCGCCGCCTCGCGCCGCCGGGCCTCCATGGCCAGGCTCGTCACCGCCACCCGGGGCCCGATCCACGCGCTGTTGTCGCGGGTGAACAGCAGGCCGGGCAGCGGATCGATGATGAAGTCGAGCCGGTCCATCAGCCGGTAGACGAGGCCGTGCCCGGCCTTGAGCTCCTCGTGCGCCAGCCCGGCGATCAGTGTGTGCGCCAGGTTCTCCGGGGCGAGTTCCCGCAGGTGGGCGGCCACGACACGGCGGAGCTGGCCGCCGAGCCGGAGGTCGGCGGTGGCGTCCGCGATGGCCTGCTCCCGCGCCTCCCCGTACTCCAGCGCGTCCTGCAGCAGTTCCGTCAGGTACAGCACGTCGACGCCGTGCGACCGCAGCGCCTCGGCGAAGGCGTCGTGCTCCTCCTGCGCCCGGCCCACCCACGGGATCGCGTCGAACAGCAGCTTGTCGCTGTTGCGCGGCGTGAGCCGCTTCAGCTCGGCACCGGGACGGTGCAGCAGGACGGTCCGCAGCCGCCCGACCTCGCTGGTGACCCGGTACTCGTGTGCCGTCCTCGATGCCGTCACACTCCGCAGTCTAGGTGCGCGCCGAGCGGCGTGATCGACGGGATGGTCCCTATGCCAGGATGCGTCCGTGACCGGCAGGACGGCGGCGCTCCCGCTCCACCTCACCTCGGCGACGCTGCTGCGCGTGTCGGCCGAGGGCGTCGCGACGGCACTGGTCCTGACCGTCCAGGCGCGCACCGGCAACGCCGCCACCGCCGGATACCTGCAGACCGCGATGACGCTGCCGTACGTCCTGAGCGGCCCCCTGATCGGGCACGCGCTGGACCGGGTGGGACGCCCCCGCCGCGCGGCGGTCGTCCTGGCCGCCGGGTACACCGTCGCGACCGCGGTGCTGCTGGCGGTGGCGGGCCGGTCGCCGATCGTCCTCGCGCTGCTCGTCGCGGCCGTGATCGGTGTCACCGAGCCCATCGTCGTGGCCCTGACCAGCCTGCTTCCCCGGTTCGTGCCCGCGGGGCGGCTGTCCCGCGCGTACGGGCTGGAGGCGTCCAGCTACAACCTCGCGGGGATCGCGGGCCCCGGCCTCGCCGCCGGTCTCGCCTCCCTGGCGGGCGGCCAGTACGCGGGGGTCGCCATCATCGCCGTCGGCGTCCTCGGCCTCCTGACGCTCCCCCTCCTCCCGTTCCCCGGCCCGCCTCCCGGCAAGGACGCCGACCCGGGCGCCGACCCGGGCGCCGACAAGGACGCCGGCGCGCGCCCCGGCACCGGCTGGTTCCCGATGATCGCGGGCGGGCTGCTGGTGCTGGCCGAGGTGCGGGTGCTGCGGGCGCTGACCGCGGCGACGACGCTCGCCTGGATGGGGTTCGGCGGCGTCGCGGTGACCGCGGTGCTCCTCGCCGAGCACATCGGCGCGGCGCCGAGCGCCGGCGGGCAGCTGCTCGTGGCGCTCGCGATCGGCTCGCTGATCGGCTCGCTCGCGTCCAGCCGCTGGCTGACGCCGAAGCACGGTGAACCGGTCATGATCGCCGGGCTGGTCGCGTTCGGCGCGTCGCTCGCCGCCCTCGCGGTGGCGCCGTCGCTGGCGTGGGCGACGGCGGCGTTCGTCGTCGCGGGCGTCAGCGAGGGGCCGGTGTTCGCCGCGACCCTGATGCTCCGGCAGCGCGAGTCGCCGCCGGAGCGGCTCGGCCAGGTCAACACCACGGCGGGCAGCCTCAAGATCGGCGCGTCCGCGGTCGGCGCCGCGCTGACCGCCGCGTCCGCCGCCGCGATCGGCCCGGTCGGCCTGGTCCTGGCGATCGCGGCCTTCCAGTTCGCGGGCGCCGCCGTCGGTCTGGTGCTGCTGCGCGTCCCCGCAGGTGAAAAACCTGTCGACGCGGTGCAGGGCGATTCGTAGTCTTCGAGCATGTTCTTCGCGGCCGGCACCACGACGCTCGCAGGCACCGCCCTGCTGAGCGCGGTGCCGGCTGCCTTCTCGGCGGTCGCAGCAGCCACCGCAGCAGTCGTCGACGACGGCGCGCGAAGCTGACCCCTCTCCGTCCCACCCTTCGGAGAACCAGCGGAGGGGGGTGCCAGGGAATGCGCATGCACGCGCATGGGTTCTCACCGGTCCCACCAGTGAGGACGAGACAATGGCGAAGCAGCTTTACGAGCGCGGCAAGCCCCACCTCAACATCGGCACGATGGGGCACGTCGACCACGGCAAGACGACCCTCACCGCGGCGATCACCAAGGTGCTCGCCGCGCGCGGGACGGCGTCCGCCGTGCCGTTCGAGCGCATCGACCGCGCGCCCGAGGAGCGCGACCGCGGCATCACCATCAACGTCGCGCACGTCCAGTACTCGACCGCGACCAGGCACTACGCCCACATCGACATGCCCGGCCACGCCGACTACGTCAAGAACATGATCACCGGCGCGGCGCAGGTGGACGGGGCGGTGCTCGTCGTGTCCGCGCAGGACGGGGCGATGCCGCAGACCCGCGAGCACATCGTCCTGGCCCGCCAGGTCGGCGTCCGGCACATCGTGGTGGCGCTCAACAAGGCCGACACGGTCGAGGACGCCGAGCTGCTCGACCTCGTCGAGCTGGAGGTGCGGGAGCTGCTGTCGGAGTACGGGTTCCCCGGCGAGGAGATCCCGGTCGTCCGGGTGTCCGGCCTGCGGGCGCTGGAGGGCGACCCGTACTGGACGGCCCGCATCGGCGACCTGCTCGACGCGATCGACGCGTACGTGCCGGTGCCGCGGCGGGTGCTCGACAAGCCGTTCCTCATGCCGGTCGAGAACGTCCTCACGATCACCGGGCGCGGCACCGTCGTGACCGGGGTCGTGGCGCAGGGCCGGATCCGCGTCGGGGACGCCGTGGAGGTCGTCGGGCTCGGCGAGTCGTTCGGCACGGTCGCGACCGGGCTGGAGACCTTCGGCCAGTCGATGGACCACGCCGAGGCGGGCGACAACACCGCGATGCTCCTGCGGGGCGTCAAGCGGGACCAGGTCCGCCGCGGCCAGGTGATCAGCGCGCCGGGCGCGATCCGGCCGCACCTGCGGTTCCGGGCGCGCGTCCGGGTGCTGACCGCCGACGAGGGCGGGCGGAGCAGGCCGTTCTTCCACGGGTACCGGCCGCAGTTCCACTTCCGCACCACGGACGTGGTCGGTGACATCGACCTCGGCGGCGAGGGCGGCATGGCGATGCCGGGCGACTCGGTCGAGATGGCGGTCGAGCTGGGCAAGCCGGTCGCCATGACCGAGGGCCTCGGCTTCGCGATCCGCGAGGGCGGCCGGACGGTCGGCGCCGGCACGGTCACCGAGGTGCTCGGCTAGCGGGACGGGGCCCGGCGAGATCACTCGCCGGGCCCCCTACCCTTTGGGGTGATCCGCCACGTCCGGGGCGCCCGGTGTTGAATGACCGACTGGTCGCGAATCGCTGCGGGAAGCGATCTTGTTGTGGTGGAATGCCGCTGTCATCCCCGCTGACACCCCCCACTGGAGAATGTGTGCGATCCCCCCGCGCCCTGATCCCCCTGTTCTCGGTCTGTGCGGCCGCCGCGGTCGTCACCGCCGCCGCCACCGGCGCCGGCATCGAGGACATACCGGGCGGCGGAGACTCCGCCCACGCCGACGGTGCCGTGGCCCACGCCGACGGTGCCGACCTGGGCGCCGAGGCAGTGACGATCAACGCGATGACCTGGAACGTCTGTGGCGACGCCGCGCCCGGCTGCCCGCTCGGCACGGACCCCGCCGGCCTCGGCAAGAAGATCGTCCAGCGGATGAAGGCCACCGAGGTGGGCGGGCGCACGGTCAGCACGAACGCCGTCCTCCTCCAGGAGGTCTGCGAGGGGCACGTCCGCGGCTTCAAGAAGACCCTGGGCAAGTGGAGCTGGGCGTTCACGCCGCTGCCCAAGGCCCCGTCCTGTGCGCGCGGTCAGGGCCGCCTCGGCGTCGCCATCGGCACCGACGCCCCGCTCACCCACGCCGAGGAGACCGAACTGCCCGCGCCCGCCGGCCGGGCCCCGCTCGCCCTGTGCGGTGACGTCCCGTCCTGGTCGACCCGGGTCTGCGTCACGCAGCTCGACCCGGCCGAAGACGACGACTGGCGGCGCAGGCAGGCGGGCGCCCTCGTCGACCTCGCCGGCCCCGGCCGCGTCCTCGTCGGCGGCGACCTCGCCGACGTCCCGGGCAGCCCGTCCCTCGACCCCCTCTACGACGCCTACGCCGAATGCGACCAGACGGGCTCGTCCCGCACCGGCGCCAACACCCGCCAGGACTGGCAGGGCACCGCGGTGGACAAGACCGACTACCTGTTCACCACCCGCTCGGCCGCGGTCTCCTGCAGCGTCCCGAACACCCGCACCAAGTCCTCCGACCACCGCCCCCTCTCAGCCGCCGTCAGGTATTAAGCCTGACAAGGCGACTTGATCAAAGGCGAAGGGCGCCCCGAACGTCGGGGCGCCCTTCGGGGGTTGCGGTCAGTGGACGGCTCGGTCCCGGCCTTCCCAGTAGGGCTCGCGGAGTTCGCGCTTGAGGATCTTGCCCGTGGGGTTGCGGGGGATCTCGGCGCGGCGCTCGACGGTGCTGGGGCACTTGAAGTGGGCCAGGCGCTCGCGGGAGAAGTCGATGATGTCCTGCTCGGGGACGTCCTCGGACAGCACGACGAGGGCCTTCGGGGTCTCGCCCCACTTCTCGGACGGGACGCCGATGACCGCGCAGTCGGTGACGGCCGGGTGGCTCATCAGGACGTTCTCGATCTCGGCCGGGTAGATGTTCTCCCCGCCGGAGATGATCATGTCCTTGACCCGGTCGTGCATGTAGACGTAGCCGTCCTCGTCCAGGTAGCCGATGTCGCCGGTGCGGAACCAGTTCTCGTCGGAGAGGGCGGACGCGGTCGCGTCGGGCAGGCCCCAGTAGCCCTTCATGTTCTGCGGGGTCTGGCAGACGATCTCCCCGACCTGGCCGGCGGGGACCTCCTGCTGCGTCGCCGGGTCCACGATCTTGATCTTCGTGTTGGCGTTGGGCAGCCCGGCACTGCGCAGCCGGTGGGGGTTCGGGCCGTCCGGGTCGTGGTCCTCGGCCGGCAGCATGGTGATCGCGCCGGTGACCTCCGTGAGCCCGTACACCTGCATGAACTCGGTGCCCGGCAGCATCCGCATCGCGCCGCGCAGCACGTCCTCGCTGATCGGGGACGCGCCGTAGAGGAGGAGCTTGAGGCTGGACATGTCCGCCTCGGCGACCTCCGGGATCAGCTGCATGAACTGCAGCAGGACCGGGACGAGGAAGATGTGCGTGACCCTGTGCCGCTCGATGCCCTTCGCGATCAGCGTCGGGTCGGGTTCGCGCGCGATCACGCCCGCGAGGCCGTTGTACATGGACGAGACCGTGAGGACGTTGCCCGCCACGTGGTACATCGGCATGGCGATCATCAGGACCGACGACTCGTCGATCTCCCAGACGTCGTTGGTGACGGTCAGGGCCGCGAGGAAGTTGTCGTGCGTCAGCATGACGCCCTTGGGGCGGCCCGTGGTGCCCGACGAGTAGAGCTGGACGAACACGTCCGAGGAGGCGGGTTCGTACTCGGGCTTGGTGTCGGGCGCGGCGTCGATCCAGGCGGCGTAGTCCTGGTAGGCGGTGTCCCCGCCGTTGATGACGACGTTGAGGCCGGTGTGCTCCAGCTTGTCGGCGATCGCGTCCAGGACGGGGACGAACTCGGGGCCGACGACGAAGACCTTGGCCTTCGCGTTGTTGACGATGTAGGCGACCTCGTCGGGCGCCAGCCGGTAGTTCACCGGGACCTGGACGGCGCCGACCCGCGCCGCGCCGAACAACTGCTCGGCGTACTCCAGGGAGTTCTTGTCGAGGATCGCGACGCGGTCGCCCTGCCCGACGCCCGCGCCCACGAGGGCGGACGCGACCCGGTCGACGCGCCGGTCGAAGTCCCCGAAGCTTATTTCGGTGTCGCCCGCGATGTACGCGGTGCGATCGGGATGCGAACTCGCGCGTTCGCGCAGTACCTCGGTCAGAACCGCCACGATAGGCCCCTTCGCCGATAACCGCCTGTTTATCCTGGTTATCCCGGCATCATGCGGCCATCGGCGGTGCCCCGGCAAGGGGGCCAGGCCACTTCGCTAGTTACTTTTTGACATCTTGGAAACCGCGGTCACGGCAAGTACCACCACGACGGCGACCAGTCCGATGAAGAAGAAGAACTTCAGCATCGACAGGATCGAGCCGATGACGGTCATCACCAGCCACACCGCGAGAACGACACCGAGAACGGTCAGAACTGTCTTACCCATGTCTTCACCGTATGCGCTCAGTCCGCTGAGGTCATCACCCTTGGGGACGACTCTGCGCCGTCATCCCCCACCGTGAGGCGGAGCCCAACCCTGACCCGGGCCAGGGGGCACCCTGAACGGGAGGCGACAAGATCGCCGCGGCCGTGCTGATGGCGGGGGCGGGGTTTCGCGTGCCGGTCAGGTGCTCAGGGTTTCGTCTATGGCGCGGAAGGTCGGGCAGGGCCAGCGGGCCATGCAGGCGCGGCAGCGGTGGATGGGGGCGCCCGGGTCGCTGGTGATGCCGCCGGACTCCTGGGGCCGGTGCAGGTCGAGGAGCCGGACACCGAGTTCGGCGAACATGATGACCTCCTCGCGGGCGCCCGCGAGGAAGGAGAGGTCCTCCCGGGACAGGCGCGCCTTGACCGGGACGAAGCCGCCCTTGTTCATCAGGCGGGAGAGGTACTGGGTGGACGTCCGCCACGAAGTTGATTTCGCGGAGCGCGTGCGGATCGCTTCCAGGCGTTCGCGAACCCGGGCCTCTCTCGGATCGGCCTTCCGCTCATGCCGCTGTTGCACCTGCTCAGCCTCTCCTACTCGGGGCCCCCGCGAGGCGGGAACCGGGAGAACACCGGACCGCCCGCGGACATCGCCAATGGCGAGATCATGACATCACGGTGCGTAGTTCTCAAAGCGTGCGGACCTGCCCGCGTGGCGACACGCCCATGCCGCAGGGGACTTGGTCAACTGTCTGGCCCACGGGCCGTTCGCGAGATAGTGTGCCGGACGTGGAGCTAAACGTCTCGACCACGTCTCAGGAGGATCACGCCGTCGTTACGGCGGTCGGTGAGCTGGACCTCTATACCGCGCCACGGCTGCAGGCGGCCCTCGCGGGCCTCCTGCGCGACCAGGTCGACCGCATCGTGGTCGACCTGAGCGGTGTCGAGTTCTGCGACTCGACCGGCATGAACGTCCTGCTCGCGGCCATGAAGCGGCTCAAGGAGCAGGGCGGCTCGCTGGAACTCGCGGCACCGCGCCCCGCCGTGAAGCGCATCCTCCAGGTCACCGGGCTCGACACCGTGTTCACCGTGAGCGACGCGGCGCCCGCCATGGACGCGGGCTGACCCGGTCCGTCCCGAATCGTTCGTCAGGCTGCCCACCGGCGAGAGCCGGGGGCGGCCCCTTCCGTATGTCCCCCGGCCCGGCTTGGGTGAAGCGGGTTCGTCCCGCGGGTGACCGCGCCGGAAACGGGCCGGGGCGTTCGCGGCGGCAGCCCCCGCGGCCCGCCCGTCCCCGGCTACGATCGCGGATATGCAGGACGTAGCGGTGATCATCCCGGCCAAGGACGAAGCCGACCGCATCGCGGCCACCGTCAAGGCCGCGCAGGAACTTCCCGGCGCCGACCTGGTCGTGGTCGTCGACGACGGCTCGTCCGACGGCACCGGGCGGGTGGCCCGCGAGGCCGGGGCGAAGGTCGTCCGGCACAGCCGCAACCGCGGCAAGGGAGCCGCGATGGAGAGCGGCGCCGAGGCCGTCCGGCTCCTCGACGACGGCCGCGAGCAGCCGCGCCACCTGCTGTTCCTCGACGCCGACCTCGCCGAGACCGCCCGGGACGCCGCGCCGCTCACCGAGCCGGTGCGGTCCGGCGAAGCCGACATGACGATCGCGGTGTTCACCACGACGGTGAAGCTCGGCGGGCACGGGTTCGTCGTCCGGCTGTCCCGCGACGGGATCCGCCGCGCCACCGGCTGGGAGGCCACCGCCCCCCTCAACGGGCAGCGCTGCCTGACCCGCGCCGCGTTCGACGCCGCGCTGCCGCTCGCCGCCGGGTTCGGGGTGGAGACCGCGCTCACCATCGACCTGCTGCGCGACGGCTTCCGGGTGCGGGAGGTCGAGGTCCCGCTCGCGCACCGCGCCACCGGGACCGACCTGCGTGCCCAACTGCACCGCGCCCGGCAGTTCCGCGACGTGGCGCGGGCGCTCGCCGTGCGCGAACCCGCGGTGACCCGCCGCATGGACCGCCTGCGCGGCAACCGCCGGTGACCCGTCTCGGGACGGGCGGGCTGTGCGGCATCGGCCTCAGCCTCGGATGCTTCCTCGCCACCGCGCTGCTGGGCCCGTCCGTCTTCCAGCCCGAGCTGGAGGGCGCCGCCGCCGAGCCGCCGTACTCGCTGGCCGTCCACCCGTCGCCGTACCTGGTGATCGGCCTTGTCGTCGCGGGCGTGCTGGCCGGGGCGGCGGGGCTGGGGCTGTGCTTCCTCGCCGTCCGGAAAGGGTGGCGCGTCCGCGCGTTCCCGCTGGCCATGGCCGGGCTGCTGGCGGCCGTCGCGTTCATGATGATGCCGCCGGTCGGGTCCACCGACCACCTGAACTACGCCTCCTACGGGCGGATGGCGGCGACGGGCCACGACCCCTACGACACCAGCGCGGCCGAACTGCCGCACGACCCCGTCGCCGGGGCCCCCGAGGAGTGGCGCACGACCCCGTCGGTGTACGGGCCGATCGCCACGGGCGAGCAGGCGCTCGCCGCCTGGATCGGCGGCGGATCGGTGCGGCTCACCGTGTTCGTCCTGTCGGTCGCCAACACGCTCGCGTTCGCGGTGACGGCGCTGATCCTCTACCGGACGGCCGGGAGCGCCGAACGGCGGCTCCGCACGGCGCTGCTGTGGACGTGCAACCCGCTCGTGCTGTTCCACCTGATCGGCGGCGCGCACAACGACGTCCTCGCGATCGCGCCGATGGTGGCGGCGCTCGCCCTCTTCGGCGCCCGCCGGCCGCGCGCCGGGTGGATGCGGGCGCTCGCCGCGGGCGCCCTCACCGGGATCGGCGCGGCGGTCAAGCTGCCCGCCGCGCTCGTCGCCGGCGGCCCCGCCTGGGCGCTGCTCCGCGGGACGGGCCCGGGCCGGGTGCGGCGCTCCGTCGCCGGCCTCGCCGCGCTCGCCGCCGGCGCCGGGGCCATGGCGGCGCTGTCGTACCTGCTCGCCGGACCGCACGCGCTCGACCAGGTCCGCGAGGCGAGCGGCATGGTCTCGTTCGCCACCCCCTGGCATCTGCTGGACGAGTGGTTCGGCCGCGGCGCGCGGCGCGACGTCATCAAGGCGGGCGCGCTGCTGCTCGGGCTCGTGCTGTTCGTGCTGCTCGCCCGCACGCTCCCGAGAGCGGACGTCCCGCCCGGGGGAGCCGCCGCGCCGGACGACGCGCGGGACGGGGAGCACCGCCGCATCGCCGCGGCGTTCGTCCTCGCCTGGCTGTTCGCCGCCCCGTACGCGCTGCCCTGGTACGACGGGTTCGGCTGGGCGCTGCTCGCCCTGCTGCCCTGGACGCGGGTCGACTGGCTGCTGCTCGCGCACACCGCCGCGCTCAGCCTCGCCTACCTCCCGGCCCGCGCGCCCGCCCGGATCAGCCTGCCGGACGACCTGTCGTGGCTGTTCACCTTCGTTCGGCCGACGGTGATCCCGTGGACGCTGGTCGCGATCCTGGCGGTTCTGGTGGTGCAGAGTCTTCGTTTCTCAGGTCGATCTCCAGCGACCGCACACCGGCCGCGAGCATCAGCGGGGTCGCCAGGCTGAGCGAGACCGACAGGATCACCACGCCCGAGTCGTTCACCAGCATGCCGACGACGCCGACCGTCAGCGCGGAGATCAGCGCGGGACGCATCGTCACGCTGTGCTCGTAGGCGCGCTGCAGCAGCGACACCCGCCACCGCGTCGGCCGCGCCAGCACGAAGAACAGGAACACGACCGCCGCGGCGATGGCCAGCGTGTACGGCCAGTACCCGAGGCTGTTCACCATGGCGTCGAACTTGCGGGTGACGACGCCCCACGCCTCGCCGTCCATGAGGTCGCGCCAGAACCGGCCGAGGTGCGTCGGGTTCGCGCTCCTGGAGTTCAGGTAGGAGATGAGCAGCACCAGCGCCGCGCCGGCCAGGGCGAACGGGACGAGCGTGAGCGGGGAGACGCGCCGTCCCATGACCATCAGGCCCAGCACGGCGAACGCGGGGACCATCGCCAGCACGCCGCCGAAGTCGCTGCCCCACGCGGGCAGCCCGTCCACCGCGACGGCGAACGCCCCGATCAGCACGACGATCCCCAGCGCGAGCCACCTGCGCCCGGCGCGCAGCGGGTACTCCGACAGCCACGCCGCCGTCAGGATCGACGCGACGGCGAACAGCGAGAACGCCTGGTTGCCGAACCCGTAGAAGCGTCCGGCGATGAGCGCCGTGTACCCCATGAGCGTGTTGAGCTGGAGGTTCGACCCGGTCATGACGTCCAGCGCGAGGACGGCGGCGGTGATGCCGGTGATCACCAGGCCGGGCGCGAACAGGGACCGGCGCCACGGGCCGACCAGCGCCAGCCCGGTCAGCAGCCCGGCGAAGCCGAGCACGGTGCAGATCAGGACCGGGGTCGGATGCTCGGCCCGCCACCACGGCAGCAGCCCGGCGAGGAACGACGCGCCCGGCGCCGCTCCCCCGAGCAGCGCTATCACGCGGGTGCCGCCGAGTATCCGGGCCCGCGAGCTGCGGTCGCCGCCGAGGCGCCGCAGCGCGAGCGCCGCGATGCCGTACAGGACGAGCTGCGTCGCGAAGAGCACCCAGTAGAACGACGTCTGGACGGTCCGGATGCCCTGGGCGGCGACGTCCTGGTCCTCAAGGGCCTCGACGCGTTCGGCGGTGGTGTCGGCCGACGGCTCCGGCCGCCAGACCGACCCGACGGCCTGCTTCGGCTGCGGCAGGCCGAGCAGCTTCAGTGTCGTCGCGGTGACGTCGGTGAGCGTGACCAGGCCGTCCTGCCGGGTGGCGCCGGACGTCATGAAGCCTGGCTCGTAGGTCGTGTCACCGCCGGCCCCGCCCTTGGCGATGGCGACGCGCAGATGCGGGTCGACGCCGATGTCGGACAGCCCCGCGAGCAGGACGGTCGTCCCGTCCGGGAGGCCGGTCATGACCTGCCCGACCCGGCGGTCCGCGGCGGCCACGGCCGCCGCACGGGCCGGCTTCGACAGCGGGACCTGCGCGCCCTGGGGGTCGACGCCGGCGTTGAGGTAGGCGCGGAACAGGTCGTCGACCTCGACCGCCGCGAGCGGGCAGGCCGCCCAGTCGGCGGCGGTCACCCGGTCGGGGGACGGGACGTAGCGGTCGACCCGCCCGCCGCCGTTGCCGAGCCCGAACACCGCGCCGGGCCCGACCGCCAGCGTGCAGCCGCCCGCCCGCTGGACCGCGTCGCCGAGCAGCCCGATCTGCGCGTGGTAGTTGGTGTCGGCGTTGTCGCTCTTGATCGCGGGCCAGCCGGGGGCAACGGCGCCGCCCGCCGGCACCGGGCCCGCGGGGGAGTCCTGCCCGGCCAGGAGCGGCGCGGCCGGGAGCGCGCAGTCGCCGTGCGGCAGCCGGGACCGCTGTCCCGCCGACACGGTCAGCCACCCGTCCGTCGGGCACGTGCTGACCCGCGTCGTGCGGACGCTGAGGCTCGCCGCGGAGCCCTGCGCGGTCAGCCCCCACAGCGCGGGCGTCTCCTTCTTGCCGATGTCGCTCCACAGCAGCCCGGGGACACCGATGATCACGACGCGTCCGTCGATCGCGGACGAGCTCCGCTGGGAAGCGCTCTCCGGGGACGCCGCCCCGGCGTGCACCGGGAACAGAGCGGAAAGACCCGTCAGCGCCGCGACGAGGGTCGCGAGGAACATGGCGATCTTTGCTCCCCGCGAAGTCATGGCGCACAGGTTACAAGAGCCATACCAACGCCGTGGGGGCCTATCCTGCGGCTGTGGACGGTCCCGAGGCGCAGGTTGTGAGCGAACCCCGCGACGAGGCCCGCGACGAGGCCGGCGACGAGGCCCCTGCCGGGGACGAGCCCGCGTCCGGCGCCGGACGGCGGTGGCGGCGGGCCGATCTGCTGATCCTCCTGGCGGGCGTCGTCGTCGCGGTGGCCGCGGTGACGCCCGTGGTCGTCCGCTGGCTCGGCAACCCGCCCGACCAGCGGCTCGTCGACCTGGAGGTGTACCGGGACGGCGGCCGCGCCATCCTGCGCGGTGCCCCGCTCTACGACGTGCTGACGCAGCCGCCGCAGCTGCTGCCGTTCACCTACCCGCCGTTCGCCGCGGTGCTGGCCGTGCCGTTCACCCTGCTCTCCTGGCCCGTCGCCCAGGTGGTGTGGACGGCCCTCATCTACGCCGCGCTGGTCGTCACGGTCTGCTACGCCTTCCGCGACCTCATCCGCCGGTTCGGCCGCTGGGCGCCGCTCGCCGCGGGTGTGCTCCTCGCGGCGATGACGTGGCTCGAACCCGTCCGCGACCAGTTCCGCTTCGGCCAGGTCGGGCTGTTCCTCTTGGCCATGTGCCTTGCCGACTGCTGCGCCCGCACCGCCCGGTGGCCGCGCGGGATGCTCGTCGGCCTCGCCGTCGCGATCAAGCTGGTGCCGGGCGTCTTCCTCATCTGGTTCCTGATCACCGGGCGGCGGGAGGCCCTCGGCAACGCGATACTGACCGCGGCGGCCGCGACCCTCGCCGGGTTCGCGCTGCTGCCGTCCGACTCGGCCGACTTCTGGTTCGGCGCGCTGCTCCAGGGCGGCGACCGGACGGGCGCGGTGGACGGCACCACCAACCAGGCCGTCCACGGGATCGTCGCGCGGATCTTCGACGAGGGCCCGGTCCGCACGCTCGTGTGGCTCGTCCTCGCCGCGGTCGTCGCGTACTACGGGTTCCGCTGGGCCCGCCGCTCGTCCCAGGTCGCCGGTCTGCTGACCGGGCCCGACGCCACGAGCCTGCTCCTCGGCTCCGTCGCGATCGTCGGGCTGCTGTCGGTCGCGCTGTCCCCGGTGGGGTGGATCCACCACCTCGTCTGGATGATCGCGGTGATCGCGGCTTTGGCCGGTGATGGCCGGGACACGCGAAGATGTCTGCTCGCGTTCGCGCTCTGGCTGCTCTTCCTGTTCCCGATCCCGTGGTGGGCGCGGGCCATGATCGGCCCGGACCACTCCCCGGTCTCGGTTTTCACGGGCGAGGTGCTCCGCGACACGTTCGGCGCCGCCGCCCTCGCGTCGATCGTGCTGCTCGGCCACTGGCTCGTGAAACGTCTCGATCCGCGAGTTGATCACGAGGATTCTTCGCAACGGGAGGTCAGGGTGGGTACGCTCAGCCCGTGATGCTTGTCGCGGTGGCCGTCGCCGGCCTGGTCGCGGGTGTTGCGGGCCTGTCCATCGCGGTGGTCGCCCACAACCGGGTGAACCAGGTCGTCGACGAGTGCGGGGAAATGCTGAGGCGCCAGCTTCAGGTCGCCAGCGGATCGATGGACGAGCGCGCGCTGCGCGACCTCGCCATCGTCCACTACGACGCCCTCAAGGAGATGTCCGGACACCGGTCCTTCTCGCTCGCGTTGATCAACGCGGTGGGGGACGGGGTCGTGGTCAGCTCCATCAACGGGCGGACGGAGACGCGTACCTACGCGAAGGCGATCCAGGGCGGGCACGCCGTCGAGATGCTCTCCCCCGAGGAGAACCAGGTCCTGCGGGCGGCGCGGCTCGGCAAGGGCCCCGTCGTGTCGATGGACGACCCGCTCGCCGACTTCGGCAGCGGCGACCGCACCCCGACCGCCCGCGCCTGACGGGCGCGCGGCGGCCCGCGGCGGCCCGCGGCGGCTCCCGGGCGGTCTTCGCCGGGCGGGCGGTAAACTCGGCGTCCTCACCTCGCAGCTCACCGAGGCGATTCCCACTCACCAGTAACACGCATCCGGGGGACCCGTGACCGCAGACGACAGGCCAGTGCGCTACGCCTACCTGGGTCCGCGGGGCACCTTCACCGAGGCCGCGCTGCTGACGCTTCCGGACGCGGCCGTGGCCGAGCACGTCCCGTACGCGACCGTCCCCGCCGTCCTGGAGGCGCTCCGCCGCGGCGATGCCGACACCGCCGTCGTGGCGCTGGAGAACTCCGTCGAGGGGTCCGTCCCCACCACGCTGGACGAACTGGCCACCGGCGAACCCCTGCAGATCGTCGGCGAGATCCACCTTCCGGTCTCGTTCGCGCTCCTCGTCCGTCCGGGCACCGCGATGGACGGCATCAAGACCGTCGCGTCCCACCCGATCGCGCAGCCGCAGTGCCGCCGCTGGCTGCTCGACAACGTCCCGGACGCCGAGTGGCGCGCCGCCACGTCCAACGCCGAGGCCGCCCAGCACGTCGCCGACGGCCACTACGACGCGGCCCTCGCCGGCTCGTTCGCCGCGGCCCGCTACGGCCTGACCGTGCTCGCCGAGGACATCCACGACGTCGCCGACGCGGTCACCCGCTTCGTCGTCCTGCGGCGCCCCTGCACCCCGCCCGCGCCGTCCGGCACTGACAAGACGACCGTCGTCGCGTTCATCGGCGAGGACCACCCGGGCGCCCTGCTGGAGATCCTCACCGAGTTCTCCGTGCGCGGCATCAACCTCACCCTGATCCAGTCGCGCCCGACCGGCGCCGGCCTCGGCTCCTACCTGTTCTGGATGGACTTCGAGGGCCACGTCGCCGACGCCCGCGTGGGAGAGGCCCTGATGGGCCTGCGCCGAGTCTGCTCCGACGTGCGCTTCGTCGGCTCCTACCACCGCGCCGACCAGATCCAGCCGGAGATCCGCCGGGGCACCCACGACGACGACTTCGCCGAGGCCGCCGCCTGGGTCGAGGCCATCCGCACCGGCCGCGCCTGAAGAAATCGTTTCGCACCCGGACGTGTTGGCATGGTCGACCGTCCCTAGAGAGGTGCCCTCCATGCGTGTTGAGATCTGGTCCGATGTCATCTGCCCTTGGTGCTACATCGGGAAGCGGCAGTTCGAGCACGCCCTGGAGGAGTTCGAGCACAGGGACCAGGTCGAGGTGGTGTACCGCGCGTTCCAGCTCGACCCCTCGTTCCCCAAGGGCGAGACCATGGACGTCGCCGACATGCTCTCCGGCAAGTTCGGCATGCCGCGCGAGCAGGCCGTCGAGATGAACCGGCAGATGGAGCAGCGCGCCGCCGGCGCCGGACTGGAGTACCACCTGGAAGGCGGCCGGGTGGGCAACACCGCGGACGCGCACCGGCTCGTCCATCTCGCTGCCGAGCACGGTGTGCAGGACGCGTTCGTCGAGGCCCTCTACAAGGCGCACTTCACAGACCGCCGCTCGGTCTTCGACCACGACTCCCTGGCGCAGATCGCCGAAGAGGCGGGCCTGGACGCCGGCGCCGCCCGCGAGACCCTCACGACCGGGAAGTTCGCGGCCGAGGTCGACACCGACCAGCGCGAGGCCCGCGACCTGGGCGCCAACGGCGTCCCGTTCTTCGTCATCGACCGCCGCTACGGTGTCTCCGGCGCCCAGCCGACCGAAACGTTCACGCAGGTCCTTGACCGCGCCTGGGCGGACGCGCGTCCCAAGCTCACCACGATCGGCGACGACACCGACACCTGCACGGACGACGGATGCGCCGTCCCCCACAACAACCCCTGACCAGCCTCGGGAGGCCGGCGAAATCTCCGGTGACCGAGATGTGACCATCTGGTCGGGTTCGGCAGTGAACCGATAGTCGATCTAGGGCGTCAACTCCACACCACCCCCAAGTGGAGAGGCCCTCCGTTGCGACCCTTGTCAGCTCTCTTGGTCTCCGCCGCCGCCGTGGCGTCGGCCCTGTACGTCCCCGCAACCGCCCACGCGGACACGGCGTTGCCGACCGGCGGCCATGCGACGGCAGGCGCCGCGGAGGTCCGGAAGGTCGCGCGGTTCGCCAGCTTCGACGCAGGCCCAGAGCCGAGTTGGTACGACGGCTGGAGGCGACTCAGCGGGCGCCTGGTAGGCGATCTCGATGGGGTCACCTACGGACTGGCCGATGTGCGCGTGTTCGTGGAGTTCTCCACGAACGGCACGGACTGGACGCGTGTGACGTCTCAGACGACCTCTGCCGACGGGACGTTCGACATGACAACGGTCGGGACAGAGGACGGCTACTGGCGCGCCCAATACCCGGGCAACAACGAGTACACGCCGGCCGTGAGCGGTTCCGACTATGTCGATGTCAAGTACCGGACAGCTATCCAGTACTACAACGTCTCGCCGGAGCCGGTGATGAAGGGGGCGTACGTCACGGTCGCGGGGACCCTGTTCCGCTACATGGCCCAAGGCGGGATGTCGGCGCCGGGGGTGAACGTCCACGTCTACTTCCAGCCGAGCGGGTCGTCCACGTGGACGCGGATGGGTGTGACGAAGACGGCGAGCAACGGGAAGTTCAGTAAGAAGTTCAAGGCGTCCAAGGATGGGACGTGGCTGGCGAGGTACTGGGGCAATGCCACCTACGCCGGCTCCAATCTTTCGACCGACTACGTCGATGTCGGGTACCGGACGCACATTCACTCCTACAACGCCTCGCCGGAGCCGGTGAAGAAGGGCGCGTACATCACGGTCAAGGGCCTGCTGTACCGCTACATGCCCGCCGGCAAGCCGGGGCCGGGCGCGAATATCCACATCTACTTCAGGCCAAAGGGTTCATCGACCTGGACGAAGATGGCCATCACGAAGACCGCGACGAACGGCTGGTTCAACAAGAAATTCAAGGCGTCGCAGGACGGTACCTGGCTTGCCAGGTACTGGGGCAGCAGCACCTACGTCGGCTCCAACCAGCCGGCCGACTACGTGGACGTGCGGTGACGTAGGGTGCGTGGGTGGTCTTGGACTTCGACGCCTATGAGCGGGAACTGTGGGACGGGCGCGCCGACGCGTATGAGAAGGGGTTCGCCCGGCTCACCCGTTACATGATCGATCCGCTGCTGGACGCCGCCGGTGTCGCGGAGGGGATGCGGTTCCTCGACGTGGGGACGGGGCCCGGCTTCGTGTCGCGGGAGGCGGCCCGGCGCGGTGCCGACGTGTCGGCGATGGACGCCGAACCGGGCATGGCCGAGGCGGCCCGCCGCAACGTTCCCGGCCTGGACGTGCGGGTCGCGGTGCTGCCCGAGGTGCCGTTCGGGGACGGCGAGTTCGGCGCGGTCGCGGGCAACTTCGTCATCAATCACGTCGGGGACCCGGTCAGGGCGCTCGCGGAGCTGCGGCGCGTGCTGCGGCCGGGCGGGCGGCTGGCGCTGAGCTGCTGGGTGATGCCGGGCAGCGGGGCCCTCGCGATCGTCCGGGAGGCGATCGAGGAGGCGGGCGTGCCGTGGCCCGACGACATTCCGGAGCCGCCGTTCCTGGCGTACGGCGAGCCGGTGGCGTTCCGGCGGCTGGTCGCGGAGGCCGGGTTCGGCGAGGTGGCCGTCGAAGAGGTGACGTGGGAGCACGTCGTCGACCCCGAGGAGTGGTGGCGGACCGGCGCGCTGGCCAGGGTCGGCACCAACGGCGTCATCGTCGGCCGGCAGGACGCGGAGACCGTCGCGCGGATCAAGGACGCCTACGACCGCATCGTGTCCCGGCACGCGGTGCGGGACGGCTCGCTGGACGGCGTGGTCGCGCTGCCGGCGCACGCGCTCCTCGCGAGCGGAGTCCGCTGACACCGGCGATACTCCCGCGCACGGGACCGGCCGGGCCGGTAGCCTCGGGTCTGTGATCGACCTGCGAGCTCTTCGAGAGGATCCCGAGCGGCTGCGCGCTTCGCAGCGCGCCCGCGGCGAGGACGAGACCGTCGTCGACCGGCTGCTGGACGTGGACGGGAGGCGCCGCTCGGCGCTGACGTCGTTCGAGCAGCTGAGGGCCGAGCAGAAGAGTTTCGGCAAGTCGGTGTCCAAGGCGCAGGGCGACGAGCGGCAGGCGCTGCTGGCCCGCGCGAAGGAGCTGGCGCAGGAGGTCAAGGAGCGCGAGGCGGAGGCCGACCGGCTCGGCGAGGAGCTCGACGCGCTGCTGAAGAGCGTCCCGAACCTCATCGAGGACGGCGCCCCGCCCGGCGGCGAGCAGGACTTCGTCGTCCTGGAGCACGTCGGTGAGCCGCCCGCGTTCGACTTCGAGCCCAAGGACCACCTCGAACTGGGGGAGAGCCTCGGCGCGATCGACATGGAGCGCGGCGCGAAGGTGTCGGGCGCGCGGTTCTACTACCTGACCGGGGTGGGGGCGCGGCTCCAGTACGCGCTGCTCAACCTCGCGATGGAGCAGGCCGTCGCGGCCGGGTTCGTCCCGATGTACCCGCCGGTCCTGGTGAAGCCGGAGGCGATGGAGGGTACCGGGTTCCTCGGCGCGCACGCCGCCGAGGTGTACCACCTCCCGCAGGACGAGCTGTACCTGGTCGGGACGTCGGAGGTGCCGCTCGCCGCGTACCACATGAACGAGATCATCGACGGGCTCCCGCGGCGGTACGCGGCGTGGTCGTCGTGCTTCCGCCGCGAGGCCGGCTCGTACGGCAAGGACACCCGCGGCATCATCCGCGTCCACCAGTTCGACAAGGTGGAGATGTTCTCCTACTGCGACCCCGCCGACGCGCATGACGAGCATCTGCGGCTGCTGGAATGGGAGAAGGAGATGCTCGCCAAGGTCGAGATCCCGTACCGGGTGATCGACGTCGCGGCGGGCGACCTCGGCTCCAGCGCGGCCCGCAAGTACGACTGCGAGGCGTGGGTGCCGACGCAGAACACCTACCGCGAGGTCACCTCGACGTCGAACTGCACCGAGTTCCAGGCGCGGCGCCTCGCGGTGCGGTTCAAGGACCCCGACGGCAGGAACCAGCCGGTCGCGACCCTCAACGGGACGCTGGCGACCACGCGGTGGATGGTCTCGATCCTGGAGAACCACCAGCGGGCGGACGGCACGGTCCGCGTGCCGCAGGCGCTGCGGAAGTTCCTCGGGCAGGACGTCCTGGAGCCGGTGAAGCGCTGACACCCGGCGGGGCATGTCCGGGGCGTGGCTTATGGTGTGTCCCATCTGCCCTGGAAGGTGACATGAGCCAGTCCTCGCCGCGCGTGATCGCCACTGACCTCGACGGGACGATCGTGCGCTCCGACGGGACCGTCTCCGCCCGCACCGTCGCCGCCCTGGCCCGGGTCGAGCGGGCCGGGGCGACGCTCGTCATGGTGACCGGGCGGCCGCCGCGCTGGATGAAGGAGATCGCCACGGCCGTCGACCACCACGGCGTCGCGATCTGCGCCAACGGCGCCGTGCTGTACGACCTGCACACCGAGACCGTCCTGCAGACCAGGGAGATCCCGCCCCCGGTGATCGCGGAGGCGGTGGGGCGGCTCCGCACGGTCGCGCCGGAGCTGCGGTTCGCCGTGGAGCACCCGGACGGCTTCGTCTTCGAGAAGAGCTACCTGCTCGGCCGCTGGGACGCGAAGGCCCTCGGCGGCCGCCCCGTGGACCCCGAGGACCTCGTCGGCCGCAGCGGGACGAAGCTGCTCGCGTTCCACCCCGAGGCCGACCCCGACGCGCTCTCGGCGAAGGCGATGGACGCCGTCGGCGACCTCGTCACCGTCACCCACTCGTCGGGGCGGGGCCTGCTGGAGATGAGCGCGCACGGCGTCACGAAGGCCAGCGCCCTCGCCGCCCTGTGCACCGAGCGCGGTCTCACGTCCGACGCCGTGGTCGCCTTCGGCGACATGCCGAACGACCTGCCGATGCTCACCTGGGCGGGCACCTCGTACGGGGTCGCGAACGCGCACCCGCTCGTCCTCTCCGCCGTCACCCACAAGACGTCCCGTAACGACGACGACGGCGTGGCCGAAGTGCTGGAGCGCCTCTTCCCGTGACGCCGCGCGCCGTGCCCTACAGGTAGGGGCCGGACGAACGCGTTCCGGGGGCGTCCTCCTCCGCGCCGGCGCCCGGGGGCATCATCCCGGCGGGCAGGGCACGGCGCATCTGCTCAAGCTGCGCGCGTGCCGCCATCTGCTGGGCGAACAGCGTCGTCTGGATGCCGTGGAACAGGCCCTCCAGCCAGCCGACGAGCTGCGCCTGCGCGATCCGGAGCTCCGCCTCGCTCGGCACGGTCCCCTCGGTGAACGGCAGCGACAGCCGGTCCAGCTCCTCGACCAGCTCCGGCGCGAGACCGTCCTCCAGCTCCTTGATGGACGACTTGTGGATCTCCCGCAGCCGGGCCCGGCTCGCCTCGTCCAGCGGGGCGGCCTTGACCTCGTCCAGGAGCTGCCGGATCATCCCGCCGATCCGCATCACCTTCGCCGGCTGCTCGACCATCCCGGTCACCGACTTGTGCTCGTTCTCGCCCTCGTCACCGCCCCCCGCGGCGATGCCCCCCGGGCCGACCACGAGCACGTGGGGGTCCTGTCCGGACTGCTTCTTCGAAGGGTCGCTCATTGTCCTCCTATCACACGGTCAGCAGGATCTTGCCGACGTGGCCGCTGTCTTCGAGCAGCCGATGCGCACTCGCCGCGTCCGGCATCGGGAACCGCCGGTCGACGACCGGCCGGACGGCGCCCGACTCCAGCAGCGGCCAAACATTCTCGCGGACGCCCGCCACGATCTCCGCCTTCTCCCCCGGGGGGCGGGCCCGCAGCGTCGTCGCGTGGACCAGCGCCCGCTTGCGGAGCAGCTTGCCGAGGTCCAGCTCGGCCTTCGCGCCGCCCTGCAGCCCGATCACCATCAGGCGGCCGCCGACGGCCAGCGCGTCCACGTTCCGGGCCAGGTACTTCGCGCCGATCACGTCCAGGATCACGTCGTACGGGCCGTGCTCGACGAAGTCGTCCTCGCGGTAGTTCACCGTCACGTCCGCGCCGAGGTCCCGGCAGCGGGCCGCCTTCGCCGCGCTGCCGACCGTCGTCACCACCCGGGCGCCGCGCGCCTTCGCGAGCTGGATCGCGTGCGTCCCGATGCCGCTGCCGCCGCCGTGGACGAGGAGCGTCTCCCCTTCGCGCAGCCCGGCGAGCATGAACACGTTCGACCACACCGTGCACGAGACCTCCGGCAGGCCGGCGGCCTCGACGACGTCCACCCCGCGTGGCACCGGGAGCAGTTGCGCGGCGGGCACCGCGACCCGTTCGGCGTACCCTCCCCCGGCGAGCAGCGCGCACACCTCGTCGCCGACCTGCACTCCCGAGACGTCCGGGCCCAGTTCCGCGATCCGCCCGGACACCTCAAGCCCCGGGTACGGGGGAGCGCCCGGTGGCGGCGGGTAGAACCCCATCCGCTGCATGACGTCCGCACGGTTCACCGCGCCGGCCACGACGTCGATCAGCACCTCGCCCGGCTTCGGCGCCGGATCCGGAACCTCCGTCCACTCCAGGACGTCGGGGTCTCCCGGCTCACGGACAACGATCGCACGCATACCTGTCACGCTACCGGGCGTTTCGAAACCCGCCGCTACCGCGCCAACGTCGATCTCCACGCGGGATGCGTGGTATTGGTGCACGGGTATCCTGCACGGGGACCTTTTTGCCGACCTGCTCCGTGTTGATCATCAGAGGCGTGCCCGAGGGGGAAGAACGGTGGCAAGGAACGAGCACGAGGGGCGTTCCCTGGAGGAGCGGCTGGCCTCTCTGGACGCGATGAGCGGCGAGCCGGCCGCGCAGTCCCCCGCCCCGGCCGCCGAAGGGGAGCAGGGCGCGGGGCAGGCCCCCGCCGAGCAGGAGAACGCGCCCCCGGAAGAGGACGCCCAGCCCCAGGTCGAGCAGACGGATCCGAATGCCAACCCCTGGCTCGCCGCTCCCCCCTCCTTCCAGCAGCCGCCCGAGACCGGGTACCCGCCGCAGACCTTCGGGCCGCCGCAGCCCCCGCCCTACGAGGGCGGCCCCATGCCGCAGCCGTTCGACGGCGGGATGCTCCCCCCGCCCTACGCCGCCGGCTACCCGGGCCACGACCCGTCGCAGGCCCCCCAGCCGCCGTACGCGCCGCAGCAGTCGCCGTACGACGCCAACGGCAACACCGCCCCGCCCCTCGACCAACTCCCGCCGTACCCGGCGGACCAGCAGGACCCCGGCGCCGCGGGCCAGCCGTACCAGCCGATCGACCCGGCGACGGGCCGGCCCTTCCCCCAGGACACCGACGCGTCCGGCCAGCCCTACGTCCCGATCGACCCCGGCACCGGCCGGCCGTTCCCGCCGGACCCGAACGCCACCACGCAGTACACCCCCGCAGACCCCACCACGGCCCAGCCCTTCCCCCAGGACCCGAACGCGGCGGCCCAGCCCTACCAGCCGGTGGACCCGAACACCGGCCAGCCGTACGCGCAGGACCCGAATGCGGCGGCCCAGCCGTACCAGCCGGTGGATCCGAACACGGGTCAGCCGTTCCCGCCGGATCCGAATGCGGCGGCCCAGCCGTATCAGCCGGTCGACCCGAACACCGGTCAGCCGTATGCGCAGGAGCAGAATGCGGCGGGCCAGTATCAGCCGGTGGATCCGAGCACCGGTCAGCCGTACGCGCCGGACCCGAACGCGGCGGCCCAGCCGTACCAGCCGGTCGACCCGAACACCGGTCAGCCGTATGCGCAGGAGCAGAATGCGGCGGGGCAGTATCAGCCGGTGGATCCGAACACCGGTCAGCCGTACGCGCCGGACCCGAACGCCGCCGGTGCCCCTTACCCGCCCGTCGACCCCGCTACGGGGCAGCCTGTGCAGGGGTACGGGTATCCGCCGGCGCTCAACCAGATGATGCAGCCCGCGCCCGGCTACCCGGGCCAGCAGCCGCCGCCGCAGCAGCCGCAGAACGCCGACAACCTCAGCTCCGAGAACCTGCTCGGTGAGCGGCGCATCGCCCCGTCCTCGGGATGGCGGCGCGCCGTCTACAAGGCGACCGCGGGCGGCATCCACCCCGGCGAGTCGCAGAGCGAACTGCGCCGCAAGGACCTGATCGCCAGGGCGCGCACCGTCGTGGCGGGCGGGCATCACCGGGTCGCCGTGATGTCCCTGAAGGGCGGCGTGGGCAAGACGACCACCACGACCGGGCTCGGCTCGATGCTCGGGTCGCTGCGCGGTGACCGTGTCATCGCGGTGGACGCCAACCCCGACCGCGGGACGCTGTCGGACAAGGTGCGCCTCGAGACGGCCGCGACCGTCCGGGACCTGCTCAACAACCGGGACCAGATCCACCGGTACGCCGACGTGCGCGCCTTCACCTCGCAGAACGAGGCGCGGCTGGAGATCCTCGCGTCCGACCGGGACCCGGCGGTCAGCGAGGCGTTCAGCGCCGACGACTACGCGGCCGTCGCGGTCGTCCTGGAGCAGTACTACTCGGTCTGCATCACCGACTGCGGCACCGGGCTGCTGCATTCGGCGATGGCGGGCGTGCTGAGCCTCGCCGACCAGCTGGTCCTGGTCAGCTCCCCGTCGGTGGACGGCGCCCGTTCCGCGAGCGCGACCCTGGACTGGCTGGAGGCGCACGACCACGGGCACCTCGTCCGCAACGGCGTGGTCGTGCTGTCGATGGTCCGCAACCGCACCCGCAGCCAGGTCGACCTCGACAAGCTGCAGGCGCACTTCGAGAGCCGCTGCCGCGCCGTCGTCCGCATCCCGTACGACGACCACCTGGAGGAAGGCGCCGAGGTCGAGCTGGAGCAGCTCGCTCCCGCGACGCGTGAGGCGTACCTGCACCTCGCCGCCGTCGTCGGCGACGGCTTCGCCTTCCAACGTCCCACCGACTCCTGATCATCGGGGTACGGTCACGTCCTGTGAACGGTGTGTACGTGGGGAAGGCGGGCCCGGACGCCGCCACCGACCGGGGCTGGCTGCTCGGCTACTTCAAGCCGGCCGGAGACCTCCGGCACAGCGACGAGGTCGAGATCAAGTGGGGCGTCCACCAGAAGGGCGAGCGCCGCGGCGAGTGGACGGACGGGGAGCGGCGCACCGCGCTGCTCGTCCTGATCAGTGGCCGGTTCCGGCTGGAGTTCCCCGAGGGGGACGTGGTCCTGTCGGAGCAGGGCGACTACGTGGTCTGGGGACGCGGCGTCGACCACTCGTGGCAGGCCGAGGAGGAGTCGATCGTCATGACGGTGCGCTGGCCGTCGATCCCCGGCTACGCCGTCCCGGCGGGGCCGTGACGGCGAGCGTGACGGCCTGCGATAAGCGGTCGAACGCAGGGGCGCGGGGCCGCTATCGTGGGCGTGGACCGCTGGCGAAGGCGGTCACCGGGAGAGTTCGCATAGTGGACTAGTGCAGGCGCCTTGAAAGCGCCCAGGGCTGGGGACAGTCCTCGTGGGTTCGAATCCCACACTCTCCGCTCGACCCGGACGCCGGCTGTTCGTGCAGAAACGGACAGACCGCCCTGTTGGGTATCCGTTACCCTCTTCGGCATGTCGCAGACACCCAATGATCCGGCAGGCACGACCCACCAGTTCCAGAACTTCGCCAACCAGGCGCAGCCCCAGAAGGCCGGGCCGAACATCGGCCTGATCGTCGGCATCGTGGCCGTGGTCGCCGTCGTCGCGATCCTCGCGGTCGCCCTCATGATGATGTGACCACCGCGGGGGGTGCGCCCTCCTACCTTCCGGTGCTGCTGAAGTGCTGGTAGTCCTTCGCGCCGGTCCATTCGCCGCCCCAGCCCCAGCCGATGGAGTCGAACGCGTCGACGACCCTGTCACCGGCGTGGATCATGCCGGGGGCCTTCCGGTCGCGGTTCTTGTACTTCGTGCAGTCCGGGTGGGCGATGCGTCCGTCCGCGTACACGTAGGGGTTCTGGCACGGGTTGATGTCGATGGCCAGGCCGTAGGCGTGCTGGGAGTAGGAGCTCGATCCGGTGGCGCGGCGGCAGTTGAAGGCCGAGGTGTTGTTGGCCTCGATCGAGTCGAAGTCGCTGCCCTTGTACTTGTCGACCGGTTCCATGCGTTCGATGGGGAACTTGCTGTCGTACAGCTTCCGGAACACGCCGACGAGGTCCTTGGCCGCCTTGGCGTTGACGACGAGCCGCCCGTCGGTGTGCGGCCTGTCGTCCATGCCCCAGTAGGTCATCTCGATCATCCGCAGGCCGGACGGCGGTACCGGGCAGCCCGGGCGCCAGGAGTGGGGCAGGTCTGCCCTGGTCACCTTCTTGACCTCGGCCTGGAAGCCCTGGTCGGTCGGCGACGGCGTGGCCGGTGGCGTCGCCGTCGGTGCGGTCGCGGTGGGCGGTGTCGCAGCGGATGTCGGCTCGTCGGTGTCGCCGCCGCCGCACGCGGCCGCGGCGGACGTCGCGGCGATCAGCGCGGCGACCGCCGCGGCGCTGCGAATCGGCCTTCTACCTGGCATCTTTCCAGGATGACACGTCCGGTGGCCGGTGTGCGCCGCCCCCCGATCCGCTACGTTGCGTTTGAAGGCGCGCCCGCCGGAAAGAGGCCGGGACGGACGGGCCGTGAGCCGCATCGGTCCGCCGGGCATGTCGTCCGGCGGTCTCCGGCCCAAGGGAGCGGGATGGCGGAACCTCAGGAGAGGGACCTCCCAAGCCTCGAAGACGAGATCTTCGCCGTGGCGCACAATGTGGAGGTGGAACAGGCGGCGCAGGCGCATCCGCGGCTGCCCGCGGACAGGGCGCAGGTGCTCGCGGAACGTGCCCGCGCCTTCCTCGGCCGGGACATCAGGTCGCTCGCGGCCGGTTTCGGCATCTTCCTGTTCGTCGACGTGGTGATGATGTGGGCGCCGCTGATGATGAGCCGGCGGCCGAGCCTGATGCCGCAGTTCATCACCCTGCTCGTCCTGGCGTTCGGCCTGGGCGGGCTGCTCGTCTGGAAGGTGGGCGGGCGGTGGCGGACGTTCGGCATAGGCATGATGCTCGCCTGGGTGTTCCTGACCCTGGTGTCCGTCGGCTTCCTCACCGGGGTCACCGCCCCGCTGTAGGGGAGGGGCTCAGGTGGCGGGGCCGACGCGCTTGAGGACGAGGGAGAAGGCGCGTCCGATGGCTTCGAGGTCTTCGGGCTGGATGACGTCGATGAAGAACGTCCGGACCGTCTCGACGTGGTCGCGGGCGGCGCGTTCGAGCGCGGCGTAGCCCTCGTCGGTCAGCACCGCGAAGACGCCGCGCTTGTCGTTGGGGCAGTTGTCGCGCTGCACCAGGCCCTTGGACTCCAGGCGGGAGCAGGTGTGCGACAGCCGGCTGCGCGACTGGCTGGCGTTCTCGGCCAGTTCCGCCATGCGCAGCCGCCGTTCGGGCGCCTCCGACAGCCGGACGAGGATCTCGTACTCCGAGACCGACAGCCCGTGCTTGGCCTTCAGGTCCCGGTCCATCACCTCGGTGAGCCGGACGCTGCCGTCCACGTACGCCCGCCAGTCGCGCTGCTGGGTGGCATCGAGCCAGCGAGGTTCGCTCATACCGTAAGTATACGACACAGGTTGAACATTCAACTAATGCTGGCTACTTTAACGGTAGCAGGATCCGCGGCATCCGCCCGTCGGAATAGTTGAATCATCAACTATGTTGCCCGGTCAGTGCGCCGCCCGTGGTGGACGGGCACCCGAACGAGGGAGAACCCCATGCCCGCCGTGATGGCCGATCCGCTGACCCTGCCCCGCCTGCCGCTGCTGCCCGAGGCCGAGACCGGCTGGCGCCGCGTCGCGAAGGTCGTGACCGCGCAGCGCCACCTTGAGGGAGAGGGCTTCCAGGTCAGGCGCCCCTTCCCGGGAACGGACCTCGCCCTGGCCGACCCGTTCCTCCTCCTCGACCACATGGGCGCCGTCGAATACGCGCCGGGCGAGGCGATGGGTACGCCGTGGCACCCGCACCGCGGGTTCGAGACCGTCACGTACATCATCGACGGTGCGTTCCAGCACCGGGACACCACCGGTGGCGGCGGCCTCATCGCGGACGGCGCCACGCAGTGGATGACGGCGGCGTCCGGTATCCAGCACATCGAGCAGCCGCCGCCAGAGCTGGTGGCCAAGGGTGGTCTGTTCCACGGCATCCAGCTCTGGGTGAACCTGCCCCGCGCACAGAAGTGGGTCCCGCCGCGCTACCAGGACATCGAGGCCCGCGACGTCAAGCTCCTGGCCACCGACGACGGGTCGTCCCTCGTCCGCGTCATCGCCGGGTCGCTCGCCGGGTATGACGGGCCGGGCGTCACCTACACGCCCATCAACTACCTGCACGCGACGGTGGCTCCCGGTGCGCGCCTCGCCCTGCCCTGGCCGCGCGAGTTCAACGCTCTGGTCTACGTCCTCTCCGGACGCGGCACGGCCGGCGTCGAAGAGGTCGCGCTGGACGAGGGGCAGCTCGCGGTCTTCGGGGGCTCGCACAACAAGGGGGCCGGGGACGGCATCGTCGTCCGCGCCGCGGACGGCCAGCCGGTCGCCGGCGCGAAAGGCTGGGAGATCCTCGTCCTGGGCGGCCTCCCGATCCGCGAGCCGATCGCGCGGTACGGCCCGTTCGTGATGAACACCCGCGAGGAGATCGTCCAGGCGTTCGAGGACTTCCAGGCGGGCCGCATGGGAACCGTCCCCGCCGAGAGGGTTCCGCACCGGTCCCAGGAGGACGAAGCCCTCGACTAAGAGGAGGCGTCCGCGGCGGTCGGTGCCCGCGCCATCGACCGACCGCCGCGAACGCGGCTTCTGCCGCCGCTCGAAGGGTGATCCAGACCGGTCTTGCGGATTCGGGTGTTCCTGTGTGACGGCGGTCTCCCATGCGCTACTGTGTTCGAATAGTCGAACAGAGGTTCGACCGATCTGAACGCGCTCGGCCGGGGAGGTGACAGGGTGGCGACGGTCGTCACGAGGGGGCCGGACGGTGCCGCACGCTGCAAGGCGCCGCGGGGGCGCGCGACACGCCGTAGCGGTTTCTACGCAAATCTACGGCCCCAGCTATATCGCCTCATAGAGTCCGAGAGCGTGGACCCCGTGCGCAACCCCTACGCCCCCGGTGCCGGGCAGCGGCCCCCGGAACTGGCCGGCCGCGACCGCGAGCTGAAGCAGTTCGAGGTGGTGATCGAGCGGGTGGCCCGCGACCGTCCCGAGCGCAGCATGATCGTCACCGGGCTGCGCGGGGTGGGCAAGACCGTGCTGCTCAACGCGTTCCGGTCGATGGCGATCCAGCGGCTGTGGGGGACCGGGAAGATCGAGGCCCGGCCGGACCAGTCGATCCGCCGTCCCGTCGCCTCGGCGCTGCACCGGGCGGTGCGGGAACTGGCGCCCCGGCATCGCGCGCCCGACCGCATCGAGGAGTTCCTCGGCGTGCTCAAGGCGTTCGCGCAGGCGGGCCCGGAGCCGTCCGGCAAGGGGAAGGCCCGGGCGCACCGCTGGCAGCCCGGCATCGACGTGCCCGCCTCGCGTGGCCGCGCCGACTCCGGCGACCTGGAGATCGACCTGACCGAGCTGTTCGTGGACGCGGCGTCCGTCGCCACGGACGTCGGCGTCGGGATCGCCCTCTTCGTGGACGAGATGCAGGACATCCCCGCCGACGACGTGTCCGCGCTGTGCGCCGCGTGCCACGAGCTGTCGCAGGTCGGCGGCCCGCTGATCGTGGTGGGCGCCGGGCTTCCGCACCTGCCGGCCGTCCTGTCGGCCAGCAAGTCCTACTCCGAGCGGCTCTTCCGCTACGCCCGCATCGACCGGCTCGACCGCGAGTCGGCCGACCACGCCCTGCTCGCCCCCGCCGAACGGGAGGAGGTCACCTTCACCGAGGAGGCCCTCGACGCGCTGTACGGCGCGGCCGACGGCTACCCCTACTTCGTCCAGGCGTACGCCAAGGTCGTCTGGGACGTGGCACCCGACACCCCGATCACCGCCGACGACATCAAGGTCGCCGCACCGGAGGCGGAGACCGAACTCGCCGTCGGCTTCTTCGGCAGCCGCTACGAGCGCGCCACCCCGGCCGAGCGCGACTACATGCGCGCGATGGCCATGCTCGGCGACGACCCGGTGCCCACCGCGTCGGTCGCGGACGAACTCGGCCGCAAGCCGTCGAGCCTGTCACCCGCCCGCGACGGCCTCATCAAGAAGGGCCTCATCTACAGCGCCGAACGCGGCATGGTCGCCTTCACCGTCCCGCACTTCGGCAAGTTCCTCCGCTCCCAGCCCGCCTGACCGCTACCGCGCTATCAAGCTCTCTAGCGCAATCGCTAGAGAGCGGTAGAAAGCCGCATCGAGCCGCTGTCGTCCGCGAAATATTTGCTTTTCTAGCGGTGGTCATAGAGAGCCATATATTCCTCTCGCGGGCAGCGCCCGTCCGCCACCGCGCCCTCCGAGGCCGCGGCCCGCGCGGCGGCCTGACCCGCAAGGACTTCATACGCACCTATTGGACGTGTCCAATAAGTGGCTAGAGATAGGTGGCTAGAGAGCGGCGGGGAGGCTCTTCTCCGGTGCCACCAGCGCCGCCCGGACGGTTCTGCCGCGTTCGGCGGTCGACACGGCGAACACGACCTCCATGTCCCGGTCGCCGACCCTGCCCGGGAAGGAAACGAAGCGCCAGCAGCCCTCCCGCCATACGTCCAAGGGCAGGGCGCTCGTGACGATGTTCTCGTGCTCCACCCAGGCCGGGCTGCGGTACAGCGTCGCGTACGTCTCCTCGATCGGGCTCCGCCGCCGCTCGCACGGCATGACCGGACGTCCGTGGCCGGGCGGCAGCCCGCGGCGTCCGAGCAGCGCCGACAGCTCCGGCGACAGCGCCGCGAACAACGCGAGCTCCGCCGCGAGCACGAGCCCGACGAGCGCCTCGACGTTCCGCAGCACGTCCAGGCCGGCGTGCGGTGCCTCCAGCGAGGCGATGGCGGCGCAGGTGAACAGCACCGCCCGCAAAACGCTCCGCCGCCCGACCCTTCTGCCGCTCAGCCCGCCGAAGCACCCGCACCCGGCGTCCGGCCGGCCGACCCGCAGCTCACTGACCACCCAGGTCGCGGCGGCGAACGCCACGGTGGTCGCCAGGCGCACCGACAGGTGCGACGTCACCAGCAGCGCCAGCCCGAGGAGCCCCTCGCCGATCCCGAGCCCGACCGTCATCCCGCGGCTCTCGCGCAGCGCCGACAGCCGCGCGAGCGCCGCCGGCACCGGGACTCCGTGGACATGGTCGGGCGCCTCCGCCGGCTGCTCCCGGACCGTCAGCTTCGCCAGGCCCGCGGCCAGCAGCACCGCCGCGAGCAGCAGCACCTGCGTGTTCTGGAACGCCGTCACCATGGCGCCGCGCCCCCCGGCGCCGCGGACGGCGCACCCGTCCGGACCGCGACGTTGAAGCAGCCCGCGTCCAGCTCACCGCCGAGCCCCGCGAACGCGGCGGGCGTCAGCTCGACGATCCTTCCGCGCGGGGACGTGTCGCACTCCACGCAGCGGTCGCAGTAGCGGGCCGCCAGGCAACCGCACTCCACCACCGGCACGGAGGCCGCGCGTCCGCCGCACTCGTTGCGGACGCCGATCTCGCTGCCGAGCGACAGGTACGGAAACGGGACGCAGCCGGACGGGGCGTCCGCGCACCCCCCGGCGTCTCCCTCGCAGTCGACCGCCGGGTAGGCCGCCCCGTCCGGCGTCCCACCGCCCGCGCCCCCGAACCAGGTCGCCGTCCCGCGCAGCACGTCCGGCACGGGCGCGGCGACATCCGGCGCGGCGAGATCGTCGGGCCGGTACCCGGGCTGCGACGTGCCCGGACGCACCGCCCACGGACCGTCCGGAGACCGCACACAGATCACGTCGATCAGGTAGCCGGGCTCCAGCCGCGGATGCCGGACGAGCACCCGCTCGAAGGCGTGCGGGGGGATCACCACATGCGTCCGCCCCCGGTGCGGGCCCATGTCCACCTCCACGGTGTCCCCCTTGCACGCCACGATCGTGCCGGCGACCCGGTTGATGTCGACCCAGATTCGACCGGCACCGAGCTCGCCCTCCCCCAGCCGGACGACCACGGACCGCCCAGGCCGCAGCGCGGCGAGGCCCCCGCGCCCGCCGTGCCAGACGGTCGTGCCATCGCTCATCGCCAGCCGGATCTCGACCTCCCCCGAGCCGAGGTCGCTCACCCCCGCCCCCGGAACCGCCCGGTGAAGTGTCGACGCGGCCACGATCAGCAGGTGCGGGCTCGCGTCCAGGACGGTGCCCGTGAGCACGGTCAGCGGAGGGGCCGCGCGCTCCGGGTCGCGCGCGGGCACCGGGAGGACGGCCGCGCGGCGTCGGCGGCGGCTCGCTCCTCGGGGGTGCGGTGGCGGCATCGCGAGGCTCCGGCGTTTGATCATCACTGTGGGTCACCGCGAGTGAGACGGTGCGTCAAGGGTCACGTGCGGTGACCGAGCTTGTCGACGGATTTGTCGCGATAAGTCAGCGAGCGGAAAACCTTTGATCTACCTGGGGTGAAGATTATGCTCCGGTTGACCCGGATATATCCTTAGTGTGGGACCGTAATTACGATCTACCTGCGATCGTCAGCCATACCGGGAGCGCGCTCGGCCGGGGCCCGGGAAAGCCCGGCCGGACGCGGCTCCGCAACCCCTGGCCGGTGGTGAATTGAACGGGACGCGGCACGAGGAGTTCCGCTCGTACGTGGCGGAGCGCGGACCCGTGCTGCTGCGCGCCGCGACGCACCTGACGAGCGACCGCGCCGAGGCCGAAGATCTCCTGCAGGCGGCCCTGGCCAAGACCTACCTGGCCTGGGACCGCATCCAGGACCGCGCCGCCGTCGACGGCTACGTCCGCCGCGCCATGGTCAACACACATATCTCCTGGTGGCGGCGCCGGAAACTGGACGTCTACCCGACCGACCGGCTCCCCGACCGCCCCGTCGCCGACGACCACGCGCACCGCTCCGAGATGCGCGACGCCCTGGGCCGGGCGCTCCGCCGCCTCCCCGAACGCCAACGCCTCACCGTCATGCTCCGCTACTACGAGGACATGTCCGAACAGGAGATCGCCGATTTCCTCGGCGTCAGCGTAGGAACGGTCAAATCCACGGTCTCCCGAGCAATGGCCAAACTCCGCGACGACGACGCGCTGTATTAATTGCATTGCCCTTGGCGTCGGGCCTTGGGGGCCCTCCTTCGGCGGGCAATGCGCGCGATCGCTGCATCGCTTCGGCTCGCCTTGCGGCTCGCTGCGCGATCAGGTTCCTCGCAGGCTCGGAACCTGCCTTCGGACGCGATCGCAGGCGTTGAGGTTGTCGCGGGGGTTGCGGTGGGGGCTGGGGTCGCTGTGTATGTGGGTGCGGCTTGGCGTTTGGGGTATCGCTTCGGCTCGCCCAGGGGCTCGCTGCGCGCTCTCGTCAAGGTGGGGTGGGCGCTGCGAGAATTCTGGTCTGGTATTCGCTGCTACCGGGAGGGTCGCCCATGTGGAGCACGATGCAGGATTTCCCGCTGACCATCAGGACGGTCATGCGCTACGGCGCGGACGTCTTCGGGGACGTCGAGGTGGCCACCTGGACGGGGGACGGGGCGCGGCGCCGTACCTATGCCGAGGTCGGTGAGCGCGCCGAACGGCTCGCGGGGGCGCTGCGCGGGCTCGGCGTGGACGGGGACCAGCGCGTCGCCACCTTCATGTGGAACAACGCCGAGCACCTTGAGGCGTACCTGGCGATCCCGTCCATGGGCGCCGTGCTGCACACCCTCAACCTGCGGCTGTTCCCCGACCAGCTCGTCTACATCGCGAACCATGCCGAGGACCAGGTCGTCATCGTGGACGGGTCGCTGATCCCGCTGCTCGCGCCGGTGCTGGCGCAGCTGAAGACCGTCCGGCATGTGATCGTGGTCGGGGAGGGCGACACCGCGCCGCTGGACGGTGCCGGCAAGGAGCTGCACGGCTACGAGGAGCTGCTCGCCGCGGCGCCCGCGACGTTCGACTGGCCGGAGATCGACGAGCGGTCCGCCGCCGCGATGTGCTACACGAGCGGCACGACCGGGAATCCGAAGGGCGTCGTGTACTCGCACCGGTCGGCGTACCTGCATTCGATGGCGACGTGCACCGGCAACGCGATGGGGCTGAGCGCATCCGACAGCGTCCTGCCGGTCGTGCCGATGTTCCACGCGAACGCCTGGGGGCTCCCTTACGCGGCGGTCATGGCGGGTGCGGCGCTGGTCATGCCGGACCGGTTCCTGCAGGCCGAGCCGCTGGTCCGGCTCATCGAGACCGAGCGTCCGACGATCGCCGGGGCGGTGCCGACGATCTGGGCGGACGTCCTGCGGCACACGAGGGAGCACGGGTCCGATCTCAGCTCGCTGCGGCTCGTCCCGTGCGGCGGGTCGGCCGTGCCCGAGGCGCTGATGCGCGGGTTCGACGAGATCGGCGTCCGGATCGTCCAGGCGTGGGGGATGACGGAGACGTCGCCGGTCGCGACGGTCGCGCATCCGCCGGCCAAGGCCACCGGGGACGAGGCGTGGCAGGCGCGGATCAGCCAGGGCCGCGTCCTGGCGGGCCTGGAGATGCGCATCGTGGGCGACGGCGATGTCGTGCTGGCCAACGACGGCGAGGCCGTCGGGGAGGTCGAGATCCGCGGGCCGTGGATCACCGCGTCGTACCACCTGGACGAGGACCCCGGGAAGTTCCATGACGGCTGGCTGCGCACCGGTGACGTCGGGACGCTGTCGCCGGGCGGTTACCTGGTGCTCACCGACCGGGCGAAGGACGTCATCAAGTCGGGCGGCGAGTGGATCTCGTCGGTGGAGCTGGAGAACCACCTGATGGCCCACCCGGACATCGTCGAGGCGGCCGTGGTCGGTGTGCCCGACGACCGCTGGCAGGAGCGGCCGCTCGCGTCCGTCGTCGTGCGTGAGGGGGCGTCGGTCACACCGGAGCGGCTCAGGGAGTTCCTGTCCGGGCGGATCGCGAAATGGCAGCTTCCCGAGCGCTGGGCGTTCATCGCCGAAGTTCCCAAGACGAGTGTCGGCAAGTTCGACAAGAAGGTGCTGCGGCGCCGCTACGCGGACGGTGAGCTGGAGGTGCGGCGCGCCGAGTGATCGGCGGGGTCCCGATCCGGCCCTGCCCGGCCGGATCGGGACGCTGACTCGATTCTGACGCCGAGTCATTGGTAGCGTGATCACGGAGAGAAACGGCATCTCACCCCGGGGTCACCCTAATGGTGATTTCGGCATACCATGTGGTGCGGATGGGGTTCACGGGTGTATGCAAGGTGGGCTGATTGTCCGGACGACTCCCCCCTCATGCCGCTGCCGGGAGCGTGAATGCCAAGGTTGTCCCCCTCCGTGCACGCCCCCGACCGCACACTGGTCAGGGGGCTGAACGAAGGCGACGAAACCGCGTTCGCCGCGCTCTACGACGAGTACGGTGAGCGCCTTTACGACTACGCCCTGTCGATGACGGGGGATGTGAAAGTCGCCGCCGACATCGTCCACGACACGTTCATCGACGCCGGCCGCCGCGCCCCCCGGATGCGCGACCATCTGCATCTGAGCTCATGGCTCTACGGGGCGGCCCGCCGCCGCTGCATCCGCCGCGGCCGGGCGAAGGTCCTGTTCTGGGACCTGGATTCCGAGTTCTCCGACATCCCCTTTCTGGACCGTGCCGAACAGGACGACCCCGCCCCGGACTGGCCGCCGTCCGAGGAGCTGCACGACCTGTTCCGCGCCACCGTCGCCCAGCTGGAGCCCGTCGATCAGGAGGTCATGCTCCTGGCGTTCCGGCACGGGCTGCGTCCCGGCCGGCTGGGGGCGACGCTCGGGCTGTCCAGGCGGCGGGCCGCGCTGCGGGTCCGCAGGGGACGGGCCGAACTCGCGGCGGCGCTCCAGAAGGAGATCGCCCGCGCCGACCGGGCCTGCGCCTCCGCGGCGGAGTCGGAGCCGGCGGCCGGAGGTGCCCGGGAGCAGCCGGACGGGGCCGGTGCCCCGCCGGTGCCCGTGCAGAGGCCCGGGCGGGTCCTGCGCCGCCGTCCCCCGGCCCCGCCCGCCGACCCGGAGACCGCACGGCACGCCGCCGGCTGCCCCGACTGCCGCCGCCGCGGCCGGGTGACCGGCGCCGCGCTGTTCGGGCGGGCGCCCGCCCCGGTGCTGCCGGCCGCGCTGCGCCACCGCGTCATGCACACCGCGACGGACCCCGAGCTCGCCGGCTACCGGGCCGACATCGCCGCCCGCGGCGGCACCCTCACCCCGGCCGGGCTGCCGAGCCAGCCGGACGTGCCGTCGCCGTTCACCCGCCGGTGGCTGTTCACCGGGGGAGGCATGGCGGGCGCGTTGGTCGCCGCGTTGGTTGCCGTGTTCGTCATGGGGCCCGGCATCGGCGGCGACCCGCTGTCGTGGCCGCCGTTCCGGTCGGAGCCGCAGCCGTCCATCACGCGCCAGCCGCCGCCGAACGGTTCGAGCACCGACGCGGACCCGTCCCGGGCGCCCGCCGCGGGCGGTCCCGGCCGCTCCGCGGAACCGCCCATGCGCCCGCAGACGGAGAAGAAGACCCCGGGAGAGTCGGCGGACCCGACGCGGCCGCCGCCCTCGGCCGACCCGCCCACGCAGCCCGGGGCCCTCGTCGTCAACCCCGTCAAGGTCGAGCTCTACGGCACCAAGTCCGCGAACGTCAGCCTCGCGGCGGAGAGCGGCCCGGTGACGTGGACGGCGATGACGTCGACCAGCCAGCTCGTCCTGTCCGAGATGCAGGGCGGCATCGACGAGGGCGGCACGAGCCAGGTGACGATCAGCCTGCGGACGTTCATCGTCGGGCTGCCGGGCCAGGGCACCCTGACCTTCACCGACTCCGAGGGCGCGACGCACCAGGTGACGGTCGTCTGGGGCGTCTCACTCCTGTGACGGCTCGCCGAGATGGTCCCGGACCGTTTCGAGGTGCTCGCCGAGCGCCGCCTGGACCCGGGTCTCCATCGCCCGCGCGATGAACGGGTCGACCACCATCTTCACCAGCGGCCGCATGCGGCGGACCACCGCGGCGACCTCGGTGATCTCCGCGCCGTCCGGGACGGGCTGCCCCTCCAGCCGGTCGAACACGTGCTCCTGGACGAGGTTCACGAACCGGCCCGCGATCACGTCGCAGTCGTCGCGGATCTGCTCGGCGATGTCGAGGACGGAGTCGAGCGGGATACCGGCCGCGACCAGTTCGGCGCCCACGTGCAGCAGCCGCGGGCTGGGCACCCGGTACTTGTCGCCGTCCGGTTCGATGAGCCCGAGCCGGACGGTCCGGTCCCGCATCCGGGCGAACTCGCGCTCGTCGAGCCCGGTGCCGAAGATCTCCGCGAGCTCCGCGAAGGTGGTGGTGCCGGGGATCTCGTCCGACCACGGGTCGGTGAGGACCTTCTCCAGCCCCAGGACCTCCCCGACGTCCTTGCCGGTCTCCCACGCCGTCAGCAGGTCCCTGATGATCGCGAACGTGTAGCCGCGGGCGAGCAGCTGGCCGAGCAGCCGGAGCCGCGCCAGGTGCGAGTCGTCGTAGAGTCCCACCCGGCCTTCGAGCCGCGGCGGCGGCAGCAGCCCGCGGTCCTGGTAGGCGCGGATGTTGCGGACGGTGCTCCCGGCCTGCCGCGCCAGCTCGTCGATTCGGTACTCCGCCATGCCCCGCCTGCGACTCGTCTCACCTTGACCGCCGTGATCTTACTCCGCCACTATTGTTACATCAGTCAATGACACATAGGGGCTGGCGCCATGGCGGACCCGGACGACATCGAGGAGACCCTCCTCGGCGGCCCCCTGCGCTACACGCGCAAGGAGGTCGAGGCGCGCTCGGGCGTCCGTGACGAGTACGCGCGCCGCATCTGGCAGGCCCTCGGCTTCCCCACCCCGCCCGACGAAGAGGTCGCGTTCACGGACGGGGACGTCGCCGCTCTCCAGGAGATCAAGGAACTTCTCGGCACCGACCTCGTCGACGAGGACATGGTCCTCCAGCTCGCCCGCGCCGTCGGCCAGACGATGGGCCGCCTCGCGAGCTGGCTCGGCGACGTCTGGCTGCAGCGCCTCGGCGAACTCCCGTCCGACGAGCCGGCCGCGGCCGACCTCGTCACCGCCGCCCTCGCCGCCACCGAGGACCTGCGCCCCGCCTTCGAACGGCTCCTCCTGCACGGCTGGCGCCGCCAGCTCACCGCCGCCGGCATGCGCGCCGCCGCCACGACCGCCGCCGCGCAGTCCGACCCCGCCGCCGGGGTCGCGAACCTCGCGGTCGGCTTCGCCGACGTGGTCTCCTTCACCCGGCTGAGCCGCCGCCTCGACAGCGGCGCCCTCGCCGCCTTCGTGGAACGGTTCGAGGTCACCACCGCCGAGATCATCGCGGAACTCGGCGGCCGCGTCGTCAAGACCCTCGGTGACGAGGTCCTGTTCGTCACGTCCGAGCCCCGCGCCGCCGCCGACATCGGCCTGCGCATCGCGGAACGCTTCGACGCGGACCCAGACTTCCCCAAGGTCCGCGTCGGCCTCGCCTACGGAGAGGTCATCCAGCGCTTGGGCGACGTGTTCGGCACCCCGGTCAACCTCGCCGCCCGTCTCACGGCCTCCGCGCACCCCGGAACGGTCCTCATCGACGGCGGCCTCGCCTCGGCCCTCTCCGAAGGCGCGTACGACGTCTCCGCCCTCCGCCCCCGCCCCCTCCAGGGGCTCGGCCGCGTCCGTCCGTTCCTCCTCCGCCGTGCCAGAAAAGGGGCCTGACCGATCTCGATCGGTCAGGCGGCGGGGTTTGTGACGGCGTCCAGGTGCTGGGTCAGGGCTTGCAGGGTTCGGTGCAGGCTCGTCAGTTCTTCGGGGGGCAGGCCCGTTGCGTCGAGCATGCGGCGGGGGACGTCGGCGGCGCGGTCGCGGAGGGCGGTGCCCTGGGCGGTCAGGTGGACCGACACAGAGCGTTCGTCCGCGCGGCCGCGGCGGCGTTCCACCAGGCCGGCGGTCTCCAGGCGCTTGACGAGCGGGGAGAGCGTCCCCGAGTCCAGCCGCAGGCGTTCGCCGAGCTGCTTGACGGTGAGGTCGCCGGTCTCCCAGAGGACCATCATGGTCAGATACTGGGGATAGGTGAGCCCGAGGTCCCGCAGCTCTGTCCGGTAGAGCGCGTCGAATGCCCGCGAGGCCGCGTGCAGGGCGAAACAGACCTGCGCGTCCAGGGTCAGGAGCTCCTCATCGGCCGTCTCCGTCATCCCCCCATCCTACGTTCGGGTAATCGAGTCGGACGGAATCTCCCGGGTGGTGCTCCCCGGGCGGGCGGGGAGCACCACCCAGAAGGTCAGTCCCTTCCGATGCCCGAGCGGAGCGCGTCGGTGCGGTTCTGGCGGGCGTCCGCCGGGAGCAGGTAGCCCTGCCTCAGGTTGCGGGCGTCGCTCCGCACGACGGCCGCGACGTAGCGGCCGTGGGACCGGTAGAGCGCGTCGAGCTGGGCCCTGTCGAACGGTGCGTGGGTGCCGAAGAGGAAGCAGAAGGTCTCGCCCGAGTTGTCGCCCGTGTTGAGTGCCGTGGGCGCCTCCACCTGGGAGAGCCTGATGCCGCCCTTGGCCAGGCCCAGCGCGTCGCGGGCCTTGCTGCCGTCCGGGTTGAACTGGAGCGGTGGCGCGGACGGCGGTGTGCGCCCCTTCGTCCAGCGGACGAGGTGGTCGTAGGACGTGGCGATCACGTGGTGCAGGGGGACGCGGCTGAACGGGGGCGCATCGCACCGGTAGGTGGGCGCCTCGCCCAGATCGCGGGTCAGGATCGGGCGGCGGTACTCCTGGCCGTGCCAGCCGGAATGCGCGCTTCCGGCGACCTCCCAGCGACGGTACGTCTCGGTGTCCGGTGGACGGACGGGCGAGCGGACGTCGGTCTCCGACAGCACGTGGAACACCGGCTCGGGGCCGCGTCGGGCCGGAGCGGGGCCGACGATGAAGGCGTAGCCGTCGAAGACCTTCTCGCTCTGCGGAAGGACCGCGTCGTAGTAGGTGGTCATCCGGAACGCCGACTGCGAGGCGCCCGCGGCCAGCACCGTGCCGGTCCTGAGTCCGCCGAGCGGCGACGACGTGCGCAGGGTCTTGGCGACCTGCGCGTAGATGTCGTACGACAGCTCGTCCTCGGTGAATCGGCCGCCGCCGGTGACGTCCAGGTCGCCGTATCGGGCGGGGCTCCACCCGGTCAGGTGCTCCACCCCGACCCGCTGTGCGGAGATGCCCGCCCAGGCGTACCCGTCGCGGGTGATCTGGTCGGTGCTCCACAGGGCGTCGAGGTCGTATCCGGCCGTGACGTTCTGCCATTCCGCTATGACCGTGCCGTTGTACCGGTGGGGCCTGGCGGGTTTCCGCACGACGACGCGGGTCTTGTACGGGACGCCGGTCGCGAGCCGCTCGCCGGTGGGGCTGTACGCGCTGGCCTCGCCGGAGACGAAGAACTCCTGCTCCACGTACCCGAGCGAGGCCAGGTCGGCGTTCGTGGCCATCCACGGATAGGTGTCATCGACGTCGGGCGACGACGGGTCCCCGGGCGGCGCGCCCGGTATCGGACCCTCCACGACGGTGCCGGGCGCGCCTCGCGCGTGGGCGGTGCCCGGTGCGATGACGAGCCCGGCCGCGACCAGCGATGCGGCCAGCAGCCGGGTGAACGGTGAGAACTGCACGGCGTCCCCTCCACGGGCAGGTGACGGAATCAGCCCATGGTTCCCGCGCTCCCGGGCGGCCGCATCGGCGAAATCACCGGCGGGCCGCCATGCCGCCGCGTCAGGCCGGGCGCACGAGCATGAGGGCGGTGGCCTCGACGACGTGGTCGCCCGCGCCGTCCACCGCCACCCAGCGGTAGTGCTGGATGACCTTGCCGCCGCTCGTCTCGCGGGACTCGCCCGGGGTCAGCTCGACGTGCAGTGTCGTGCCCGCCTTGACCATCTTCCGGAAGCGCACCTCGCGCAGCTCGACCAGGGCGATGGCGTGGTCGAGCAGCCCCGACTGCTCCACCAGCCCGCCCATCAGCAGCAGGATGCCCTGCCCCGGCATCGGCGCGCGGGCGCCCTCGGCCCACTCGCGGGGGCCGGGGTTGAACAGCGGGTGGGTGTAGCCGCCGAGGCCGACGAGACCGTCGATGAGGGGCTGGGTCACCTCCACCGGCGGGGTGCTCGACGTCTCGCCGGGCGCCGCGGCCGTCATCGGCCGTTCCAGACGGGACGGCGCTTCTCCACGTAGGCCCGGTATCCCTCGTCGGCGTCCGCGACCTCCTCGTGGAAGCGGGTGAACAGCTCGCGTTCGAGGCGCAGGCCCTCCTCCAGCGTCACGTCCGGGGCCGCGTTCAGGAGCCGCTTGATGAACGCGGTCACCGCGCGGGAGCGGTTGCCGAGCGCGTCGGTGAGGCGGGTGACCTCGTCCGGCAGCTCCGCCGGCGGGACGCTCGCGAGCGCGAGGCCCCAGTCGACCATCTCTGGGCCGGTCAGCCAGCGGCCGGCGAGGAGCAGCGCGCGGGCGCGCTGGTCGCCGAGCTTGCGCGGGGCGCGCTGGGACGCGCCCGCGCCCGGCACGACCCCGAAGTCGCTGTGCGTGTCGCCGACCCTGGCGTCGTCGGCGGCGATGACGAAGTCGCAGGCCAGCAGCAGCTCGAAACCGCCCGCGCGGGTCAGGCCGTTGATCGCGGCGACGCTCGGCAGCGGGCACGCCTCCAGCCGGTCGAGGAACGCGTGCAGGCGGCGGATGAACGGCAGGAACACGCCGGGCGGGTCGGCGAAGCAGTCGCCGAGGAAGCCGATGTCCATCCCGACGCAGAACGCCCGGCCCGTCCCGGTGATCACCAGGGAGGACAGCGAGTCGTCGCGCTCGGCGGCGTCCAGTGCGGCGTTCAGGCCGTCGAGCGTCTCCGGGGACAGGCTGTTCATCCGCTCGGGGCCGTTGAGCGTGATGGTCATGACCGAACCGGTCACCTTCGTATCGATCCTGGTCATGAGCGTGCGGCTCCTTCGGTTTCGGTGCGGTCCCGGACGAAGACCAGCAGCGCCGGGGCGTAGCGGTCCGGGCAGCGCCGGTGCGGTTGCCCGTGCAGGCCGGGCAGGACGACGAGCCGTGCGCCGCGTGCCGGCTCCATCGAGTCGTACGCCTCCCGCCCGTTCACCCACGGCATCGCGGACCCTCTGCAGGCGAATACATCAGACATAAAGATAGCCTGCTGTCATGAGGTAATGTCAATGGACATAGTCCTGGTCGCAGGCGCTTGACAGGCGGTTTGTGATACATCAGATTTATGACCATGTGGGGAGGGGGGAGCGTGCTCGGGACGAGACCGTTCGAGGAGCCTCCGGAACGCGGCGACCTGCGGGACATGGTCGGCTCGCTGCTCGCCCGGGAACTCCCCCCGGACCGCGCGCTCGCCCTCGACCGCGCGGGCCTGTTCGCCGCCGAAGCCTGGGCGGCCCTCGGCGCGGCCGGGCTGCTCGGCCTCGGCGGAGCCGAGTCCGCGGGCGGAACGGGCGGGACCGCCGGCGACGCGGTGGCGGTCACCGAGGAGATCGCCCGCGTCCTCCCCGGCCTGGCCGTCGACTACGTCACCTGCGGCATGGCCATGCGGATGCTGGGCCACGACGGCGGAGCGGCCGCGGCCGCCCGCGGCTGGCTGCCGCGGATCGCGTCCGGCGAGATGATCTGCTCGTTCGGGATGAGCGAACCCGACGTCGGCACCGACCTGCTGAACCTCCGCACGTCCGCCCGCGTCGAGGACGGACGCTGGGTGCTGCGGGGCCAGAAGCTCTGGATCTCCCTCGCCCACAAGGCCGGGATCGTGTTCGTGCTGTGCCGCACCGACCCGCCCGAGGAGAAGCGGCGGTCGCGGGGCCTCAGCGTGCTCGCCGTGCCGCTCGACCAGCCGGGCGTCACCGTCAACCGCGTCCACCTCGCCGGGATGCGCGCCGCCGGGACCTGCGAGATCTACTTCGACGACGCGGTCGCGCCGCTCGACCACCTCGTCGGCGAGCGGGGCCGCGGCATGGCGCTCCTCGCCCAGACACTCGACGTGGAACGCGTCCTGGCCGCCGGGATCAGCCTGGGCATCGGCCGCGCCGCCCTGGACCTGCACCTCGCTCACCTGCGAGAACGTGAGGCGTTCGGCGGGCCCATCGGCCGCTTCCAGGCGCTGCAGCACGCCGCCGCAGACTCGCTCGCCGACCTCTCGGCGTCCCGGGCGCTGGTGAACACCGCCGTCCGCGCCATCGAGGACGGCCGCCCGGCGACGGCGCTGACCGCGATGGCCAAGCTCGTCGCGGGCGAGTCGACGGCCCGCATCGTCGACCGCGGGATGCGCGCGATGGCCGCGCACGGCCTCGCCGAGGAGTCGGCGATGCAGATGTACTTCCGGGACGCCCGGCTCCAGCTGTTCAGTCCCGTGAGCAACGACATGATCCGCAACATCCTCGGCGAGTCGCTCGGCCTGCCGAGAAGCTACTGAGTCGGGAGGTCTCCGGTGGACATCACGAAAGAGAACACCGCGCTGCTGGTCGTCGACATGCAGAACAGCTTCACCGAGCCCAAGGGCTCCATGGCGGCGATGGGACTGCCGCACGAGGAGCTCCGCCCCGCGATCGCGGGCTGCCGCACCCTGATCGACGCCGCGCACGCGGCCGGCGTCCCGGTGCTCTACACCCGGTACGTCTTCCAGCCCGGCTACGCGGACGGCGGCCTGGTGCCGGACAGCATCGTCCCGGGCATCAAGGAGGTCGGCGCGCTCGCGGCGGGCAGCTGGGACGCGGAGATCTGCGCCGAGCTGGCCCCGGCCGAGGGCGACATCGTCATCGACAAGTCGCGGCCCAGCGCCTTCTACGGCACCCGCCTGGAGCCGATCCTCACCGGCCTCGGCGTCCGCTCGCTGGTCATCTGCGGCGTGACCACGAACATCTGCGTCGAGACGACCGCGCGGGACGCGGGCCAGCGCGACTACGCCACCCACGTGATCAGCGACGCGACCGCGGAGTTCGACAAGGCCCGGCACGACTACGCGCTGCACGGGATCGGGTTCATCTTCGGCTGGGTCAACACGGTGGACGACGTCGTCCGCGCCTGGGCCTGACCGCACGATCTGCCCGCGGCGCGCCCCCCGCTTTTCTCAGCAGCCAAGCGGGGCGGCGCGTCGCGGGTCTTTCGTCGTGCCGCGGGTGAACGACCACACGGCCGTCAGCGGGCGAGCGCGGCGACCAGAGCGCGGGTGGCGGCCCGCTCGTCGGGGGTGCCAAAGATCTTGACGGCGAACGTGGTCACGCCCAGGTCGGCGAACGACCCGATCCGGGCGGCGACCGTGTCGGCGTCGCCGATCAGCGCCAGCCGGCCGGGCGTCTCGCAGCCCTCGCGGTCGAGCATCGCGCGGTAGGACGGCAGCGTGCCGTACCACTCCAGTTCCGCCTCGGCGCGGGCCAGGGCGGCGGGGGCGTCGCCGGTCACGCAGACCGGCAGCGGGACGATGATCTCCGGGGCGGGGCGTCCGGCCTTGGCGGCGGCCTCCTGGATCGTCGGGATCGTGAGTTCCCGGAGGGTGCGCGGGCCGACCATCCACGTGATGGTGCCGTCGGCGAGGGCACCGGTGATCTCCAGCATCTTCGGGCCGAGCGCGGCGACGAGGACGGGCGGCACCGGCGCGCCGGGGACGTCCAGGTCGCCGCGGGCGGTCAGCACCTCGCCCCTGAAGCGGACGCGCTGGGTCAGCGCGCCGGTCAGCGCCGCCAGGTACTCGCGCATGTAGCGGGCCGGACGGTCGTACGACATGCCCCAGCACGGCTCGACCACGGACGGGTGGGACGGGCCGATGCCGAGCGCGAGCCGTCCGTCCACGAGCAGGTTGGTGGTCAGTGCCTGCTGGGCGAGGGCCATCGGGTGCCTCGGGTAGACGGGGACGACGGCCGTGCCGACCCGCAGCCCCGGCAGGTCGCGGGCGACCGCGCCGAGCACGGTGAGCGTGTCGGTGCCGAACGCCTGCGTCAGCCAGTAGCCGTCGATGCCGTCCCGCGCCGCCGCGCGCAGGTCGGCGGCGGTCTCGCGGATGTCGCCGACCTGGTCGAAGATCCCGATCTTCACGAGCCGGCCCCGGACCGGAACGCGAGCAGGTCGCGGCCGGACGCCCGCATGAGGAGCGCCAGCCCGAGCGCCTCGGCGCGGGACCGCTGGTCCTCGACGGCCGTCCAGATGGTCTCCAGGCTGCCGGCCAGGATCTCGGGCGGGTGCTGCGCCATCACGTGCGCGATCTCCATGGCGCGCGGGACGAGGTCCTCCAGCGGGACGACCTCGGTGACCAGGCCCAGTTCGCGGGCCCGTTCCGCGCCCAGCCGGTACGCGCGGCCGCTGGCGACCATGCGGGTGACCTCGGTGAGCGGCAGCCGGCTGAGCAGGCCGACCGCCTCGACCGGGTTGGCCAGGCCCACGTCGACGTGGGTGTCGAAGAACGTCGCGTTGTCCGAGCAGAGGATCACGTCGGCGTCGTTGACGAAGTGCCATCCGCCGGCGCAGCAGTGGCCGTTGACCGCGACGATGATCGGCTTGAAGACGCGCAGGTCGCGGGACGTGAGCGCGACCCGGCCGTCCTCGTCCAGGGACGGGCTGGACACGCCGCTGGCGATGGTGTCGTCCACGTCGAGCCCGGTGGAGAAGCTCCGGTCGCCCGCGCCGGTCAGCACCGCGACGCGCAGGCCGCCGTCGTCGCGGAACGTCCGCCAGACCTCGCGCAGCTCCCGCACCATCCGGGCGTCGTAGGCGTTGAGCACCTCGGGCCGGTTCATCGTGACGAGCAGGACGTGCCCGTCCCGGGTGACGTCGAGGGTGTTCACGTGTCCTCCGCGATCGGCTTGAGCAGGTAGCCGCGGCGCATGGTGAGGACGGCCGTGCCGTCCTGCTTGCGGACGACGTCGCGGACCCGGCCCACGAACGCGGACCCGCCCGGCGTCGGCTCCAGGGTGTGCACCTCGACGTCCACGGTGATCGTGTCGTTCTCGAACACGGGTGCCTCGTAGCGCACCTCGTCGATGCCGAGGGCCGCGTGGCAGTCGAGGCCCGCCGCCGCCCAGCTCGCGTACATCGTGGGCGAGCTCAGCCCGGCCGCGATCGCGAGCAGGCAGGGGCCGCCGAGGATGCGGCGGCCGAACCCGGTCCCGGACATGTACACGTCGTCGGTGTGCAGCGGGCCGTTCTCCCACGTCGCGTTGATGATCGCGGCGAAGTCGCCGGAGGTGAGGGTGCGGCCCGGGGTGCGCAGCGTGGCACCGGCGGCGAACGCCGCGGGCAGGACGGGCTTCAGGTCGGGCTTCGGGCCGGTCAACGCGCTCACGCTCCGTAGGTGTCGCGGATGACCCGCTTGAGGATCTTCCCGTTGGCGTTCTTCGGCAGCTCGTCCACGGCCTTCCACACCTTCGGGGCCTTGTAGCCCGCGAGCCGCTCGCGGACGGCCGCCTCCATGGCGGCGAAGTCGAGCTCCGCCCCGTCGCGCGGCACGACGAACGCGCCGACCGTCTCGCCCCACTTCTCGTCGGGCAGGCCGACGACGGCGACCTCGGCGACGCCGTCGCAGTGGTGCAGGACGCCCTCGATCTCCCGCGGGTAGATGTTCGCCGCGCCAGAGATGATCATGTCCTTCTTGCGGTCGACGATGGTGATGAAGCCCTCCTCGTCGCGGACGGCGATGTCCCCGGAGGACAGGTAGCCGTCCGGCCGGATCGCCTCGGCGGTGGCCGCGGGGTCGTCCAGGTAGCCGATCATGTTGAACGGGGAGTACCCGAACAGCTCGCCCGACTCGCCCGGCCCGACCTCCCGGCCGTCCTCGTCGAGCAGCTTCACGTCGGTCATCCACCACGGGTGCCCGACCGACCCGGCCTTGCGGAGCGCGTCGTGGGGCCGCAGGTTCGTCACGATGCCCGCCTCGGTGGAGCCGTACACCTCGTGCACGCCGACGTGCGGGAACGTCTCGATCACCCATTCCTTCAGCGGCACCGGCAGCGCGGCGGCGTTGAAGTACAGGGTCTCCAGGCTGGACAGGTCCCACTTGCGCGGCGCCTGCTCCATGACCTGCCGCAGCATCAGCGCGTGCGTCGGCACCAGGAAGATCGTCTGGAGCCGGTCGCGCTCGATCATGTGGAGCAGTTCCTCGGGGTCCCAGCGGCGGAGCATGGACGTCTGCCCGCCCATGAACGGGCCCGCGTAGGCGAAGCAGAACCCGGCGCCGAGCGCCATCGGCGCGACGGCCGCGGTCCGCCGGCCGGGGCCGACGCCGAAGTCGACCGCGCAGCCGAACATGGTGAGCACCCGGGACCGGTGGGTGAGCAGGGCGCCCTTGGGCTGGCCCGTCGTCCCGGACGTGTACTGCACGCAGAACGGGTCGGTCTCGCGCACCTCGACGCGCGGGTCGACCGCCCGCGCTTCCGCGAGGGCCTTGTCGTAGGGACGGCCCCAGTCCTGCGAGCCGAGGGCGAGGGCGAGCGGCAGGTCCTCGGCCAGGTCGGGCACGTTGTCCTGAAACGCCGCGTCGGCGATCAGGCCGGTCGCGCCGGACCGCTCGATCAGCGAGCCGTGCTCGGCGGCGGTGCCGCGCGGGTTCAGCGGGACCATCGCCACCCCGGCCTTCGCCGCGCCCGCCGCGACCTCGACGTACTCCAGCTGGTTGCCGAGCAGCACGGCCACGCGGTCACCGGCGGTGAGACCCGCGTCGACGAGCAGGCCGGCGACACGGTTGGCGCGGTCGTCCAGCTCGGCGAACGTCAGCCGCCGGTCCCCGTCGATCAGTGCGGTGGCACGGGGCGTGCTGTGCGCGAACTCGCGGATCCCGCTGGCGATGTTCATCTGTGCCATGGCTGCCCGCCTCTTTCCCTTGCTACTTGCGTGACAAGTGTCGTCTGATCTATCTCTCGACCACGGTTGACTGGCTTGATTCTGCCTGGTGTGGGCTCATGCAGGCTATGTCAGTTATATGTCTGATCTATTTCGGTGTGATGATCGGGCCGAGTCCGGACGTGGCCAGGGTGCGGCGGGCGAGCCGGATCACGGCCGCGTCGATCAGCCGGCCCGCGGCGTCCAGCACGACGCCCGACCCGGCCGCGGCCGCCGCGTCGTACCGCGCCAGGACGTCCTTGGCCCGCGCGATCTCCGCCGCCGACGGCGTGAACACCTCGTGCACGACCGGGATCTGCGCGGGGTGGACGCACGCCCTCCCCACGAAGCCCTGCCGCCGGACCCGCTCGGTGGACTCCGCGAGCGCCGCGGGATCGGCGGTGATCGCCGACACCGGGCCGACCGGCGGGGGGAGCCCCGCGGCGGCGCTGGCCAGGACGGTCATGCTCCGGGCGAAGGCCAGCTCCGCCTCGTCCGGGCCGGGGTCGAGTCCCGCGTCGGCGGCCAGGTCCACCTCGCCGATCTGGAGCCGGTGGACCCTGGGCGCCCGGGAGATGTCCCGGACGTCCAGGATCGCTCCCGCGGTCTCCAGCAGCGGCATGAGCAGGGTCGTCACGTCCCCGAGGTCGGCCAGCAGCCCCGCGACCGCCGCGACCTGCGCGGCGTCCTCGGCCTTGGCGAGCACGAGCCCGGTCAGCGCGGGCAGCCCGGCGAGCGCCCGCGCGTCCGCGTGCCCCGCCGCGCCGCCGTTGATACGCACCCACAGCTCGGCGCCGCCGGCCGCGCCCCGCGACCCCAGCCAGTCGGCGACCGCGCGGCGCGCCGCGTCCTTGCCGGCCGGCGGGACCGCGTCTTCAAGGTCGACGATCAGCGCGTCCGCGCCGCGGGTGAGCGCCTTGCCGAGCTTGTCCCGGGCGTTGCCCGGCACGTACAGGTAGCTGCGTGGCAGCGGCCCGGGGGCCGGGGAGGGGGAGGTCAACGCACGACCGTTTCGCCGCGCAGCAGGGACTTGGCCACCACCGTCCGCAGGACGTCGTTGGTGCCCTCCCCGATGCTCATCAGGATCGCGTCGCGGTAGAGCCGCTCCACCTCGTACTCGGTGGAGTAGCCGTAGCCGCCGTGCACCTTCATCGCCTCGATCGACGCCTGCAGCGCGACCTCCGAGCAGAAGATCTTCGCCATGCCCGTCTGCCCGTCGGCGCGGCCCCGCCGGACCGCGTCCGCCGCGAAGTAGGCCATCAGCCGGGCCGCCTGGAGCTGGGTCGCCACGCTCGCGAGCTGCAGCTGCACGGCCTGGAACTCGCCGATGGGCTGCCCGAACGCCCTGCGCTGCCCCGCGTAGGCGAGGGCCTCGTCGTGGGCGCGCTGGGCGATGCCGACCGAGCGGGCGGCGATGTTGACCCGGCCCCACTCCAGCGCGGACAGCGCGTGCTGCATGCCCTTGCCCTCGACGCCGCCGAGGAGGTTCTCCTTGGGCACCCGCACGTTGTCGAGGACGATCTCGCAGGACTCCGTGCCCTTGTAGCCGAGCTTCGGGATGTCCTTGGTGATCTGGTAGCCCTCGGTGCCGGCGTCCACGAGCAGGATGCTCATGCCCTTGTGCGCGGGGGACGCGGACGGGTCCGTCTTCACCAGCACCGGCAGCGGGTCCGCGTGCCGCGCATTGGTGATCCACATCTTCGACCCGTTGACGACGTAGTGGTCGCCCTCCAGCCGGGCCGTGGTGCGGATGCCCTGCAGGTCGGTGCCCGCGTCCGGCTCGGTGAGGCCGATGCCGGTGCGGCGCTCACCGGACGCGAGGCCCGGCAGGTACCTGCTCTTCTGCTCCTCGGTGCCGCGCATCGCGATCATGCGGCAGGCCAGCGAGTGGCTGCCGAGGATGCCGGCGATGCCCATCCAGCCGCGTGCGATCTCCTCGAAGACCAGCGCGAACGAGACGGGGTCGAGGTCGAGGCCGCCGTACTCCTCCGGGACGGTGATCCCGAACAGCCCCATGTCCCGCATGCCCTTGACGATCTCGGTGGGGTAGCGGCCGGACTGCTCCCAGTCGCGCGCCACCGGGATGACCTCGTTGTCCACGAAGTCGCGCAGGACGGCGCGGAACTCGCGCTGGTCCTCGTTGAGCTGGAAATCCACTTAGTTGCCTTCCTTGGTCTCAGGGGACGGCGCCGCGCCCGGGACGAACACCGGCAGGGCACGCCCGTCGGCGAGGTCGACCCAGGCGACCCGGACCGGGTCGTCGATGCGCCACTCGTCGGGCTCCCGCTCCTGGAGGCGGGTGAGGAGGACGACCCCCTCGTCCAGCCGGACCCGGGCGATGACGTACGGGACGGCGAGGTCCGGACGCGGTGCGCGGTGCACCACCGTGCAGGCGTCCACGACGCCCGTGCCGCCGGAGCCGACCCAGTCGAGTTCGTCCGACCCGCAGTGAACGCAGAGGGCACGCGGCGGATGCTGCACGCCCGCCGGCCCACCACACCGGTTCTCCCGGACGCAGCGCGAGCAGGTCTGCAGGACGAGGCGGTGCTCCCGCGTCGCCTCCCACCAGGGACCCGTGATCTCGTCGGGCGCCGGGACGTCGGGCTCGAACCCGTCGAGGCCGGTCATCTGTCCACCCCCAGCACCACCGTGGCGTGCGTCGAGAGGATCCCGCCCGTGCCGTGCGCGACGGCGAGCCGCGCGCCGCCGACCTGCCGGTCCCCGGCCTCGCCGCGGAGCTGCCGCACCGCCTCGACCAGCAGCAGGATTCCGAACTGGCCCGGGTGGCAGTAGGACAGGCCGCCGCCCGAGGTGTTGAGCGGGAAGTCGCCGCCGGGCCTGATCCGGCCGCCGGCGATCCAGTCGAGGGCCTCGCCGCGCCCGCAGAAGCCGAGCCCCTCCAGCGTCAGCGCGACCGTGATCGTGAACGAGTCGTACACCTGCACGACGTCGATGTCGGCCGGGGTGACGCCGGCGCGGGCGAACGCGTCCGCGCCGGAACCGGCCGCGCCCGTGACGGTCAGGTCGGGCACCGCGGTCATCGAGGTGTTGGTCGTCCGCTCGCCGTACCCGAGCACCTCGACCGGTGTGCGGCGCAGGTCGCGGGCGCGCTCCAGCGAGGTGAGGACGATCGCGCCGCCGCCGTCGGTGACGAGGCAGGAGTCCAGCGCGGTGAGCGGGCTGGAGATCATCGCCGAGCCGAGCACGTCGGCCGCGGTGAGCGGGCCCCTGCCGTAGCGGAACGCGGCCGGGTTCAGCAGTGCCCATTCCCGCGCGGCCACCGCGATCTCCGCGAGCTGCTCGCGCGTCTTGCCGTAGACGTGCATGTACCGCTGCGCGGCCATCGCGTAGTACGACAGCGGGAACAGCGGCCCGTACGGCGTCTCGAACTGCGCCTCGGGCGTGTGGTCCTCGACCACGCCGCCGAGCGAGCGGGACCGCGCCGACCGCTGGTTGGACGCGAACGTGAGCACGACGGTCTCGGCCTGCCCCGCCTGGATCGCCTGGGCGGCGCGGGCGACGAACATCTCGTACACGGAGCCGCCCGCGTACGTCGAGTCCGTCCAGCGCGGCTCGATGCCGAAGTAGTCGGCGAGCTGGGTCGCCGAGAACCGGGCGACGCCGGTGGTGGCGATGCCGTCGACGTCGCGGAGGGTGAGGCCCGCGTCGTCCAGCGCCCGGGACACCGCCTGCGCCTGGAGCCCGAGGATCGACCGGTTCGTCACGCCGAGGTCGCACTCGGCGGCGCCGACAATCGCGACGCCCGTGCTCATGGGGCCCCCTTCCCGCCCGGCCCGTCGGCCGTGCCGAGCAGGACCCGGGCGCTCGCCGGGGCCACGGCGACGCGGTCGACCGCGCCGTCGTCGCCGACGACGACCACCCGCAGGTCGAGGTCGAGGTAGCCGTCCCCGGCCTCGGTGACGGTGCCCTCGCACCGGACGGTCTCCTCCGCGAACACCAGCGCCTTGAAGCCGAACTCCAGCGTGCGGACGAAGCACTTCGGGCCGAGCCAGTCCTGGATCTGCTCGACGAGGAGGGCGCCGAACACCTGGCCGTCCACGACCACGCCGGGCAGCTTGGCCGCCTTGATGAAGTCCAGGTCGTAGTGCAGCCGGTACCAGTCCCAGGTGGCCCCCGCGTAGGCGATCATCTCCGGGAACGTGATCGTGCGCTCCAGCGGGGGAACCGTCTCCCCGGCCCGGTGCGCCGCCGTCGCGGCGGTCATGTCCCCGTCTCCAGCGATACGTAGATGATGGTCTCCTCGTTCTCCGCGAGCAGGTCCCCGTCCTGCTGCGTGTACTTCGCCCGCGAGGTGATGATCAGCATTTCCGCGCCGGCCCGGTTCCGCTTGCCGGCCACGTCGGTGATCTCCCAGGTGGCGGTGACGACGTCGGACGGGAGGATCCGGCGGTGGAACACGTAGCGGTTGCCGCCGCGGACCTGCCGGGTGCCGGGGAGGTGGATGCCCCAGTGGTGGCCCGCGTGGCCGTCCGGGTCGATCGGCAGGTTCGCGTACTGGTTCGTCTCGCAGATCAGCGTCGGCGGCGCGGTCACGTCGGGCAGGCCCTGCGCCCGCGCGTACTCCGGGTCGGAGTACAGCGGGTTGTGGTCGCCGACGGCCAGGCCGAAGTAGCGGCCCGCCGCGGCGCCGAACGGCTCGGGTGCGGTGTAGACCTTCTTCCGGCCGACCAGCGCGCGCATCTCGTCGGTGAGCAGCGTCATGAGGCGTCCTTCACCGTCGCGGCGCCCTCCGGGTACAGGGCGGTCGGGAACACCTCAAGGAGGAACTCCGGCCGCAGCAGCCCCTTGCAGATCGCCCCGGTCGACGCGGGCCAGGGCGGCGACAGCAGCCGCTCCCGGACGGGCGCGACCGCGCGGTACTGCCGCAGCGCCGACTCGACACAGAACTCGATGGTCGACAGCAGGTCCGCCGGGCCGAGGCCCGCATACTCCAGCAGGTGCAGGACAGAGCCGTACGTGACCTCCGCCTGCGCCCCGATGTCGTCCGGGTGCAGCGCCTCCTGCGTCTCCATGTCGAGCGCCGCGAACCCCGACATGAACAGGGTCCGTCCCGCGCGGACGCCCGGCGCGTAGGTCAGCGTGTCGTACCGCGACCAGCCCGGGTTCACGAGTTGGAGAGGGTGCCGCGACGCGGTGACGTCGATCGCGACGAGCGCCTCGGGGTGGTGCAGCCGGCTCATCAGGATGCCGCCCGCTCCCGGGTACACGCCCGCGCCGCCGAGCCGCTCCTTCCGGACGCGGTGGGTCCTGCGGTACACGTCGCGCGTGGCGGGCGTCGAGTAGTCGTAGGTCGTCACCGCGTTGTCGAGCGACAGGCCCGCCTTGCGGAGCAGCGCGTCCGCCCGGTCGAGGCAGTAGGCGTACTGCCCGGCGAGGTCGCCGGGGCTGACGACGTCGCCCGACTCGTCCAGCGGGACCATGGTCGGCAGGTGCACGGTGCCGTCGTGGCCCTCCCGGACCGGCGAGGGCACCCACGTCCCGGCCTCGCGCCGCTCGCTCGCCGCGAGCAGTTCGGAGCCGCCCCCGCGGACGGCGTGCAGTTCGACCTCCAGCAGCGCCGCGGACCGGACGAGCCGTTCCACGACCACCGTCGTCACGGTGGGCCGGTGCTCGCCGAAGACCTCCGCGCGGACCGCCGCGGCGGCCGCGTAGTCGGCCAGCCCGGCGACCGTGACGTTCTCCGTCACGTGCACGACGTCACCGGGGCCGTACCCGGCCGCCTCGATGATCGTCATGGTCTTCCGGTAGGCGGTGCGCGCCTGCTCGGCCATCGTCCCCGAGACGGTCATCTTCCCGACCGCCTCATCGAACGCGGCGGACGTGTGCCCGGACGACCACGCGCCCCCGTCCTCCGACAGCCCGAGGCAGAACGTGAACCCCTCGTAGGGGAACCACGGGAAGTCGGCGGGCCTGATCGCTTGCAGTGTCATCGGCTGCCTACAGCGTGGAGACCCCGTCCTTCAGGGCGGGGAGGAGAAGCGGAACGGTGCGGCATGGTGACCCTCCGGGGTTTGTCGGTGGCGGTCGGTATGTTGCTGGCGTGTCCCGGTACCGGCTGTGCCCAACCCCCGTCCAGGAGGCGGGGCTGCTGGAGCACTGCGGACGCGCCCGGTATGTGTGGAACCTGGCCGTGGAACAGCACGCCTGGTGGACGCCGAGCCGGGGACCCGCACCGGGGTATGTCGCGCAGGCCCGCCAGTTGACCGAGGCCCGCGCCGCCAACCCGTGGCTGGCGGCCGGTTCGCAGACGGTCCAGCAGCAGGCCCTGCGCGATTTCGCGCAGGCCATGGCGAACTTCTTCAAAGGGACGCACCGGCGGCCGACATGGCGGAAGGCCGGACGGCACGAGGGATTCCGGATCGTCGGTCGGCGCGGCAGGCAATGGGATGTGCGGCGCGTGTCCCGCAAGGTTGGTGAGGTGCGGGTCCCGAAGGTGGGGTGGGTGCGGTTGCGCTGGTCGCGGCCCGTCCCAGCCGGAGTGAAGTCGTTCCGGATCACCCGCGACCGCGCCGGACGCTGGCACATCGCGTTCGCCGCGATCCCCGACCCGACCCCCGCACCCGGCAACGGGGAGGCGGTGGGCGTAGACCGGGGCGTGGCGGTGTCGGCGGCGCTGTCCACCGGGGAACTCCTGCACGCCCCCGGCCTCACGCGGGCCGAGGCCGCGCGGCTGCGGCGGCTGCACCGCAGGCTTGCCCGCGCGGAGAAGGGTTCGAACCGCCGCGCCCGGATCAAGGCCGCCGTCGCCCGGCTGAAGGCACGGGAGGCGGACCGGCGCCGCGACTGGGTGGAGAAGACCACCACGACCCTGGCACGCGGCTACGACGTCATCGCCGTGGAGGACCTGAACGTGCGGGGCATGACCCGCTCGGCCAGAGGCACCGTCGAAGCACCGGGCGTGAATGTGCGGCAGAAGGCCGGGCTGAACCGGGCCATCCTGGGCAGCGGGTGGGGGCGGCTGGTGGCCCGGCTGGAGCACAAAGCGCCCGGCCGCGTCGTCAAGATCGATCCGCGTTACACGTCGCAGACCTGCCATGCCTGCGGGCACCGCGCACCGCAGAACCGCGAGAGTCAAGCGGTATTGCGGTGCGTGGCCTGTGGGCACCAGGCCAACGCCGACGTCAATGCGGCCATCAACATCCGAACCGCCGCAGGGCATGCGGTGGCAGCGCGGGAAGGGCCACGGGTTACCGGGCCGGTGCACCGCGAACCTCAACTCATCCTCCTCGCGTAGGTCGAAGGGTTGGAATCCCCCGCCTTCAGGCGGGGGAGGACGTCAACGGTTCTCCTGCCGGTTGAGCTGGGCGAGGCCGGCGGCGGCCCGCATGACGGCGGCGGCGTCCGGCTGCGCGCCGAGCGACTCGACGGTCCGCGCGAACCCCTCCGCCTCCGCCGCCGGGACCCCGGCGGTGCCCGCGAACTTGGCGAGCAGTGCCGCGCGGCCGAGCGGGCGGTCCCCGCCGCCCGCGCTGCGCGGGACCGAGCCCGTCACCGCGCGGCCGCCGGCGAGGGTGATCGTGACGTGGCCGGGCGCGTCGGCGGCGGCGACGCCGGGCGGGCCGGTGACGTCCCAGCGGACGCGTGCGGCGAGCCGGGTCACCTCGGGCCGGGCGATCGAGCGCGGCTCGAAGGTGTCCAGCGCCAGTCCCCCGTCGGTGATCAGCGCCGCGACCGTCCAGGGCAGCGAGAACTTCGCGGCGTACGGGGTCGCGGGCCGGGTCAGGTCGCGCGAGGTGTCGCAGACGGTCGGCGCCGAGTCCGGGTGGACCACGGCGTGGATGCTCGCGATCTCCGCCGGGACGAGCCGCTCGCGGTCCATCGCGTCCAGGACCGCGTCGATCGTGGCGTGCGAGAGCTGGCACGCCGCGTACGGCTTGATCCCGATCCGGGTGGTCTCCCAGCGTTCCCCGAGCCCGGCCACGATGGACGCCGGGGCCGCGGGCTTGCCGGAGAGGGCGTCGAACACGCCGTGCGGCCCGTCGAAGACGGTGTCCGGGCCGGTCGCGCCCGCCGCCGCGAGCCGCGCCGCGATGATCCCGGACTGCGCCGCGAACCCCGGGTGCAGCTGCTTGGTGGACGCGCCGGTGCCGAGGAAGGCGAGCAGGCCGCCCGCCTGGCTGCCCGCGATGCCGAGCGCATTGGCCGCCCGTTCCTCGTCCAGCGCGAGGAGCCGCGCGGCGACCAGGGCGGACGAGAAGACCCCGGCGACCATGGTCGCGTGCAGGCCGCGGGCGTGGAAGCCGTGCGGCGCGGCGGCCGCGACGCGGCAGGCCGTCTCGTACCCGGCGACCGCCGCGAGCAGGATCTCCCGCCCGGTGGCGCCGGTCTGCTGGCCGGCGGCGAACGCGGCGGGCAGCACGACCGCGGTCGCGTGCACCAGCCCGCCCGCGTGCGTGTCGTCGAAGTCGAGGGCGTGCACGAGCGTGCCGTTCGCGAGCGCGGCGGCGGGCGCGGACAGCAGCTCGCCGGTGCCGAGCAGCGCCGCCTCCGGCGGGCCGCCGAGCCCCCGCGCCACCTCGATCGCGGGCGCCGCCGCGCCCGTCCGGAGGGCGCCGAGCGCGGTGCCGAACCCGTCGAGCAGGTGCCGTGTCGCGGCGGCGCTCACCGTTTCGGGCACCTCGGCCAGGCCGAGCGCCCAGGCGGCCAGCTCCCGTGCGATCATCGTGACGCAGCCTCCGGCTCCGTGTCGGCGGACGCGGCGGGCGCGGTCTCCGCGGCGGGCGCGTCGCCGAACGCTCCCCCCGCCCGCAGCCGCTCCACCGTGGCGTCGTCATACCCGGCGATCTCCCGGACGACCAGGTCGAAGTCCTCGTTGCGGCGCGGCGCCCTGCGGTACTCGGGCGGCTCGGCGCCCACCCGGACCGGCGAGGCGAGCTGCTCCACCGTCCCGAACCGCGGATGCTCGGTCGTCACCCGCAGCCCGCGGGCCCTGGTGTGCTCCTCCCGCATGGCCTGCTCGACGTCGTTGATGGGGCCGCAGGGGATGGCCGCGGCGTACAGGTCCGCCAGCCACTCCGCCACGGTGCGCCGCCGGAAGATCTCCTCAAGCAGCGGGATCAGCGTGTCCTTGTTGCGCCGCCGGTCGGCGAACGAGCCGAACCCCGACTCGGCCCCGGCCCATTCGGGATGGCCGACGACGGAGGCCAGCCGCGTCCAGAACTTCTCCTTCGCGCAGCCGACGATGAACCAGCCGTCGCTGGCCTCGAACGCCTGGAACGGCACCAGCGACGGGTGCGCCGAGTGGCTCGTCCGCTCCGGGGTGAACCCGGCGTTCAGGTGCCAGACCGCCGGGTAGGTCAGCAGCCCGATCGCGGTGTCGTACAGGCTGACGTCGCAGTCCATGCCGACGCCGTCGCGGCGCGCCGCGTGCAGCCCGGCCAGCAGCGAGAGCGCGGCGACGAACCCGCCGGAGTAGTCGACCAGCGACAGCCCCGACTTGGTGGGCGGGCCGTCCGGCTCACCGGTCAGGTCCATCCAGCCGGCGAGGCCCTGCAGGACGTAGTCGTAGCCCGGCTCCTCGCTGCGCGGCCCGGTCATGCCGAACCCCGTGAGCGAGCAGCACACGATGGCCGGGTTCAGGTGCTTCAGGTCGTCGTAGGTGATGCCGATCTTCTTCGGGACGTCGCCGCGCAGGTTGGAGTACACGGCGTCGGACACCTTCACCAGGTCCTCGAAGACCCGGCGGCCCGCGTCCGTCGACAGGTCGAGGGACAGGCTGCGCTTGTTGCGGTTGAACGTCTCGAAGAACAGGGAGTCCTCGCCCTCGCCGTACGGGGGGACGTAGCGGCCGACGTCGCCGCCGGACCGGGGCTCCTCGATCTTGATCACCTCGGCGCCGAGGTCGGCGAGGTGCACGCTGCCGAACGGGCCGGCGCCGTACTGCTCGACGGCGATGATGCGGACGTCTTCCAGAGGCTTCACGAAGCGCTCCCGGTGAGGTCGGGCAGCAGCGCCAGGAGCTCGTCCTGGGCGGCGCGTGTCTCGGCGGCGCTGAGGCCGTGGGTCGGCGGGCTGAGCTTCACCGAGTCGGCGAGGCCCGCGTAGCCGGCGATGCGCTCGGCGACCTCGTCGCGTCCGCCCGCCATCGTGAGCGCGTCGATCATCTCGGCGGAGACCGTCTCGGCGAGGTGCTCGGCACCGGTGCCGTTGCGGAACGCGCCGAGCACGGCCTGCTGCTGCTCGGCCAGCCCGTGGAAGGCGAAGAAGTCGGTGTAGCTGCGGACGCTGGCGTAGAAGCCGACGAGCCCGGAGACGCGGCGCAGCGCGGTGGCGCGGTCGTCCGACACCGAGCAGCACGCGGAGACGACGACGTCGACGTCCGCGCGCCGCTTGCCCTCCGTCCGGGAGATCCCGGCCTCCAGCTCCGGCAGCACCCGCTCGGCGAGGTAGCGCGGCGAGCACAGCTCGTGGCTGATCCAGCCGTCGCCGATCTCCCCGGCGAGCCGGGTCATGGCCGGGCCCATCGCGGCGAGGTGGACGGGGATGCCGGTGCGGCGGACGGCGAACGGGCGCTGGTAGCCGCGGATCCGCATCGGCTCCTCCTCGCCCGGCAGGTCGATCGGCTCGCCGGTGGTGCACGTCTCCCAGAAGTGGCGGACGTTGCGGACGACCTCGCGCATGTGCCGGACGGGCTTGCCGAACGGCACGTTGTGCCAGTCCTCGTTGAGCCGCTGCACGCCGGACCCGAGGCCGAGGATGAACCGCCCCTCGGACAGGTCGTCCAGGTCCAGCGCCTCCAGCGCGGTGATCATGGGGCTGCGGGTGAACGCCAGCGCGATCCCGGTGCCGATCCGCGCCCGCCCGGTCGCGGCGGCGAGCGCCGCCGCGGCGACCGTGGCGCTGCGGTGCAGCTCGGGCACCCAGATGACCTCGGCGCCGCCCGCCTCGGCGCGGCGGGCCGCGTCGGTCAGCTCCGCGAGCGTCTCCCCCCAGGGCGCGAAGGTGATTCTCATCCGCGCTCGTCCTCGGTGTCGAGGGTGAGCGGCTTCTTCGCCTCCGGGAACAGGTCGTTCAGCGGCTCGGCGCCCCGCCTGTAGACGTAGAAGGTGCGGCGGAACGTGCAGACCTCGTCGCCGTGCTGGTTCAGGGTGCGGGTGCGGATGGTGACGATGCCGGCGTGCGGGCGGCTCGACGACTCGCGCTTGTCCAGCACGATCGACTCGCTGAACAGCGTGTCCCCGGCGAAGACGGGGTGCGGGAGGTTGATGTCCTCCCAGCCGAGGTTGGCGAACGCGTTCTGCGTGGTGTCGATGACGCTCTGCCCGACGGCGATCGCGACGGTGAGGGTGGACACGACCAGCGGCTTGCCGAACTCGGACTTCGCGGCGTACTCGCCGTTGAAGTGCATCTGGTTCGTGTTCATCGTCAGCAGCGTGAACCAGGTGTTGTCGCTCTCGGTGACCGTGCGCCCGAGGGGATGCCGGTAGACGTCGCCCACCTCGAAGTCCTCGTAGAACCGCCCGTTCCACCCGTCCTTGAGCGTCATGGCCGTCCTCTCGCATCATACTGGGAGTCGTTAAAGTCAGACATATTGATTCTAGAGCAAGGTCACGGTCGATGTCCAAGCCGGGGCGGCCGCGCGATCGAGTCCCATTATGGGCTGCACCTGCACTTTTGCGGCGCCGGCCGCGCCGGCCGCGGCCATCGGCGGTCAGGGTGCGGTTCCGCGAAACATCAGAGGTTTGCGGTCAGGCGTCCGCGAGGTGAAGTGCGGCCAACGCGGCGTTGACGATCGCGCCGGGGCGCAGGTCGTGCAGCTCGTACAGGTCCCGGACGCTCCCCGACTGCCCGAACTCGTCCACGCCCAGCGGGACCGCGGGCACGCCCAGCGCGGAACCGAGCCACGACAGCGCGTGCGAGGCCGCGTCCTGGACGGTCACGACCGGCGCCCGCTCGGCGAACGCGGCGCGCAGCGCGCCCGGCCCCGGCCGCGCCGTCGCCGTGCGCACGCCCTGCCGCAGGCCGCCCTGCCACGCGCGGTAGAGCCGGCCGGCGGACGTGACGTCCACGACATGGGCGGCGACGCCCTCGTCGCCGAGCTCCTCGGCCGCCTCCAGGACCTCCGGCATGACCGCGCCCGACGCCGCGAGGTGCACGACCGGCGCGCCCTCGTCCCGCAGCGCCGACCGGGCGTGGTGGGCGTCCCGGAGGCGGTAGGCGCCCGCGAGCGCCTGCGCCCGGAGCTCCGCGTCGCCGAGCCGTGCCCGCGCCGCCGCGAACGGCGCCTGGTCGATCGGCCGGGTCGTCAGCCGGAAGTAGTACGCGCCCTCGTCGTCGTCCGCCCCGCCGGGGTCGGCGGCGATCCGGCCGAGCGCGTCGCACAGCAGCCAGTCCAGCGCCGCGCCGTAGGCGGGCTCGACGAACGTGACGTCCGGCAGTTCGATCCCGACCGACACCGTGATGGACGACTGGTGCGCGCCGCCCTCCGGGGCGAGGGAGATGCCCGACGGAGTGCCCGCCACGACGAACCGCGACCCCGAGTACGCCCCGTACAGGAAGGCGTCCAGCCCGCGCAGGACGAACGGGTCGTACACCGTGCCGACGGGCAGCAGCGGCTGGTCCGACAGGTCCCACGCCAGGCCGAGCTGCCCGAGCAGCAGGAACAGGTTCATCTCCGAGATGCCGAGCGGGATGTACTGGCCGGCCGGGTCCTCCGTCCAGCGCAGCGGGCCGTCCTGCGACCAGGTCCGGCGGCGGTCCGGGGAGAACACGCCGGTCTTGTTGATGAACCCGGCGAGGTTGGTGGAGGTGGCGACGTCCGGGGCCGTCGTGACCAGGTACGGGGCGAGCTCACGGTCCCTGGCCAGGTCGGTGAGCACCCGGCCGAAGACCTCCTGCGTCGAGGTGGGCTTCGCCGTCCGCACTCCCGTGGCGTCGGGCACCGCGATCCGCGGGCGTTCGGGACGCGGCGGCCGCTTCAGGTGCTCACGCCGCTTCTCCGCCCAGATGCCCGCCGGGGAGTCCGGGTCGAGCCGGTCCCATTCGGTCTCGGGGGTGAGGCCCGTCCGGGTCCGCAGCTCGTCGATCTGGTCGCCGGTGAGCAGCGCCGCGTGGTTGCGGGCACCGCCCGCGAGCGGGAGCCCCCAGCCCTTCACCGTGTAGGCGAAGATCACGCTCGGCTTGTCGCGGACGGCGTCGCATTGGGCGAGCGCGTCCAGCACGGCCTCCACGTCATGGCCGCCCAGGTCGGTGACCAGCGGCCCCAGCTCCGCGTCGGGCACGTCCGCGGCGAACTCGCCGACCTCCGGCGGCGCGCCGTCCAGGAAGCGTTCGCGCAGTTCGGGCCCCTCCAGCCCGAACAGCGACTGGTACTGCTCGTTGGGCATCGCGTCGATCCACGACCGCAGGTGCTCGCCGCCGGGGCGCGCGAAGGCGGCCTGGAGGCGGCGGCCGTACTTGATCTCCACCACGTGCCAGCCGGCCGCGGCGAAGTGCCCGCGCCACTGCCCGATGCGGACGCCCGGCACGATCCGGTCGAGGGACTGGCGGTTGAAGTCCACCAGCCAGACGACGTTGCCCAGCCCGGCCGCCGCGGGTTCGGCCACGGCCTCCCAGACGTTGCCCTCGTCCAGTTCCGCGTCCCCGATCAGCGCGATGAACCGGGAGGCCGGCCGCGCGCCGAAATGGGCGTCGACGTACCGGCGGGTGAGCGACGCGAACAGCGGCGCGGCGGCGCCGAGGCCGACCGAGCCCGTGGAGAAGTCGACGGCGTCGGGGTCCTTCGTCCGGCTCGGGTACGACTGGAGGCCGCCGCGCGCCCGCAGCCGCGTCAGGTACCCGCGGTCGAGCCCGCCGAGCAGGTACTGGACGGCGTGGAAGGCGGGCGAGGCGTGCGGCTTGACCGCCACGCGGTCCGCCGGGTCGAGGTGCGCGAACCACAGCGCGGTCAGCGCGGTGACCAGCGAGGCGCTGGACGCCTGGTGGCCGCCGACCTTGAGCCCGTCGCCGGTGTCGCGCTCACGGTTCGCGGCGTCCACGATGCGCGTCGCGAGCCACAGCACGCGCCGCTGGATCTCGTCGAGGACGGTCGGTGTCGGGCCCGCTGGGAACGTGCCGGCCTCGGTCACGGCTTCACCTGCCTGATCGCGATCGGATACTGCATCGTATATGTCCGATTTTTAGCCCAGAATCCGCCACCTGTCACCCCTGGGGTGGGGTTGCGGTGGAGTTGACTGGCTAGATGGTCCTGCGGATACTCATCCCAGTTGATACATCAGATATATACCGGGCGGTGTTCTCGCCCGGCTGGAGGGCGGAGCCGTGCCGACGCTGGAGACCATGAGCCTTGAGGTGGCGGACCGCGTGGCGCGCATCACGTTCACCCGCCCCGAGTCGATGAACAGCCTGACCGCGCGGGTGTTCGACGACCTGGAGGCCGCCATCGACGCGGCCGAGGCCGACCCTGACGTCCGCGTCCTCGTCATCGGCGGGACGGGCCGCGCGTTCAGCGTCGGCCTCGACCTCGCCCTGCTGGACGAGGCGTTCGCCGACCCCGCCGTGTGGGAACGCGTCGCCAAGCGGCTCGCCGCGCTCACCCTGCGCCTGGAGAGCCTGCCGATGCCGGTGATCGCCGCCGTCAACGGCCTCGCCCGCGCCGGCGGCTTCGAGCTGCTGCTGGCGTGCGACCTGGTGCTGATCGCGGACTCCGCGCGCATCGCCGACGCGCACGCCGAGTTCGGCGTCATCCCCGCGGGCGGCTCCACCGCGCGGCTGCCCCGCATCGTCGGCCGGCAGCGGGCCAGGGAGATCTTCCTCACCGGACGATGGATTCCCGCCGCCGAGGCCGTCGAACTCGGCATCGCCCTCGAATCCGTCCCGGCGGACGAGCTGGACACCGCCGTGGCCGAACTCGCCGGCCGTCTGGCCGGGCAGTCGCGCGCCTGCATGGCCGCGATGAAGCGCCAGTTCGCCGCGGTCGAGGCACTCCCCCTCGCGGAGGCGGTGGTCCCCGAGATTGAGGAGTTCGTCTCCTACACCACCCCACCGGACTCCGACGGCCAGGAAGGCTTCCGCGCCTACCGAGAGAACCGCCCCCCGTCCTGGGCGTAACAGCCACAGGGACTCGGTCGGGTGCGGCTCCGGGGGCCGCGCCCGACCGACCGGGACTCGTCGATCAGTCCTCGTGGTAGGCGTCGCGGATGTAGCGGAGGTGGTCGCGCATCGCGGCGGAGGCGGCCTGGCCGTCGCCGGCTTCGAGCAGGTCGGTGATCCGGCCGTGCTGGTCGTCGACCTGGGCCCAGAACTCGGCGGGGGAGTCGGCGTTCAGGAACCGCGTCCGCAGGACGTGGAAGACCGGCTGCGTCATCATCGTGAGCAGCCCGTTCCCGGTCGCCTCCATGATGATCCCGTGGAAGTGCCGGTGCTCCTGGAACTTCATGCTGCGGCCCCGGGAGCGCTTCTCGCGCTCCATCGCGGCGTGCAGCGCGTCCAGGTGGCGCTGCTCGCGCCGCTCGGCCGCGATGGCGGTGGCGGGGACCTCCAGCAGCTCGCGGGCCTCCAGGATCGCCGACAGCGGCAGCGCCGCCGAGCCCGACATCAGCCCGATGCCGGCCTCCAGGAAGTCGCTGATCTGGTCGGGGTCGATGTGCGAGACGAACGTGCCGCCGGTGGTGCCGCGGACCGTCTTCACCAGGCCCTGCGAGGCCAGCACGCGCAGCGCCTCGCGGACCGTGCTGCGGCTCACCCCGAAGTTGCCGCCGATCTCGCCCTCCGGGGGGAGGCGGTCGCCGGGGGCCAGGGAGCCGTCCAGGATCAGCTCGCGCAGCTGGTCGGCGACCTGCTGGTAGGCCGGGCGCAGCCGGCTGACCGGCAGCGCGGTCGCCGTCCCCGTGCCGGATCGGCCGGAGCTGTTGTCTTTGGTGCTGGACACGTCGCTGTCCCCCTGGTCTGGCTTCGAGGTGCTGGTTCTTGAGTCGGGAACTCCGCGCCACCGGGACTCACAGCATGATTGAGCATACATCAGACATCATTCGGTGCCGTGGTCGTCGGCGGGGGGCGCATAGGCCGGAGGCGCGGGTCCGGCCGGCGGTATCCGCCCTGGCGGGTGCGGCAGAGGAAACCTCCGACACCTTACCGAAGGTCGGCTCGCAAGCCCGTTACGGTGCGAGGTGTCCTCGCCCACGTTCCGATCCGGTGGCTTTGATACCGTGAACGGCGATACATCAGACTTTATCGTGCCGGTTCCGGTTGCGAAGCGGCGGTGCTGGGGGTCGGGGAAGTGTTCGACGGTATCGACATCGTGGTCCTGCCGGTGGCCGGCACCGGTCCGCTGCTCGACCTCTACGTGGCCGCGATGGGCTTCGAGGTCATCGAGCGGGGGCCCGTCCGGGAGCCCGCGCTGTGGCAGCGGCTGTGGGACCTGCCGGCGCCGCCCGCGGAGTCGGTGCTGCTCGGCAAGCGCGGGAGCAAGGGCGGGTGGATCAGGCTCGTGGACGTCCCCGGCCTGCCGCGTCCCGATGCCGCCGGGGTCCCCGACCGCCCCGGACCTTACGCACTCGACTTCTACCTGCGCGACCCGGACGCCACCGAGGCCGCGATCGGCGAGCAGGGTTGGACGTTCGTCAGCGATCCCGTCGACTACCTCCTGCCCGGCACCGAGTACCCGGTCAGGGAGCGGCTGCTCGACCAGACGCGCTCGGGCCTGCGCCACGCGTTCGTCCAGTACCGGGAGGGCCGGACGCGGTGCGTGCTCGGGGAGCGGCCCGAGGTGGACGTCAGCGAGGTCAACGCCGTCGTGTTCGCCACCGCCGACCTGCCGGGAGCGCGGGCGTTCGTGGAAGACGTCCTCGGCGGGCGCATCTACTTCGACGACCGTTTCGACGGCCCCGCGGTGGAGCGGCTGCTCGGGCTGGCGCCCGGTGACGGCTTCGACGCGGTCATCGCCCGCGGACCGGCGTCCCGCAACGCCCGGCTGGAGTTCCTCCAGCACGTCGTCCCCGCGACGCCCCGGCCGCCGCACGCCTGTCCGCGGGTCGTCGCGGGCTGCGCGATGGACGATCTCGACGTGCTCGCGGCGCGGCTTGCCGGCGGGGACCACGGCGTCTCGACCGGCATCGTCGAGACCGCCGAGGGCGCCCGGCTCGGACTTCGCTCCCGCTACGGCGCGTCCTTCGAGTTCTGGCGGCGCTGAGGACCGGCCGGTGGCGGGCGGCGGCCTCACAGCAGCCGGGCGATCTCGTCGAGCATGACCTCGGTCGACCCGCCGCCGATGGCGAGGAAGCGGGCGTCCCGGGCGATCCGCTCGACCGCCGATCCCTGGACGAACCCGTTCCCGCCGTTGAACTGGACGCACTTGTACGCCAGCTCGTTGACGATCTCCGGCACCGAGGACTTCAGCACCGCCGCGTGCGTGCGGGGGTCCTGGCCGGAGTCCGCCAGCGCGGCGGTGTGGTAGAGCAGGGTCTTGGCCGATGCCAGGCGCGCCGTCAGCCGGGCCATCTCGTGCCGGAGGGCCTGGAGGTCCCAGAGCTTCCCGCCGTAGGCGGGCCGCGTGTGCAGCCAGGCGGCCGTCTCGGCGAGGGCGGCCTCGCCCAGGCCGACGGCCTGCGCGGCCAGGCCGATCCGCTCGTGGTCGAGGCCCCGCATCATCCAGCGGAAGCCCTCCCCCTCCTCGCCCAGGCGGTTGCGCGCGGGGACGCGGCAGCCGTCGAACACCAGCTCACCGGTGTCGGACGAGCGCCAGCCGGTCTTCTCGAACGTCCGGCCGTTGCCGAGGCCGGGCGTGCCGCGTTCCACGACGAACAGCGAGAGGCCGTGCCGTCCCGGCTCGCCGGTCCGGGCGACGACGAAGAACAGGCCGGCGATGTTCGCGTTCGTGATGAACGTCTTGCGGCCGTCGAGGACGTAGGCGTCCCCGTCCCTGCGTGCGCGGACGGTGAGCCGTGTCAGGTCGGAGCTCGCGTCGGGCTCGGTGACGGCGAGCGCGCAGATCCTCCGGCCGGACAGGATGTCGGGGAGGAACCGGCGCCGCTGCTCGTCGTCGCCCGCGCGGGACACGTGGAGCGCGGAGTAGTCGGTGTGCACCGAGATCGAGGTGGCCACGCCCCCGAACGTGGAGCGCCCCAGCTCCTCGTTGAAGACGACCGCGCCGCGCGTCCCCGCGCCGCCCCCGCCGTGCTCGGCCGGGAACGACAGGCCGAGGAAGCCCAGCGCGCCCAACTCGGTGAACACCTCGTCCGGGACCCGCAGCTCCGCCTCCCACTCGGGTGCGCGCGGGACGACGTAATCCCGCACGAACCGGCGCAGGACGCCCCGCAGCGCGCGGTGCTCTTCGTCGAGGAACGTGTCATCGAGCCGGAGGGAGTCGATGACGCGGTTGCTAGCGGACATGGGCCTGGGACGTGGTCGGTGCGCTCGTGCTCGGGGCGAACGTCGTCATCGCGCTGACCAGCGTTTCGTCACGGCCGGGAGCGGCGACCCACTGCAGTCCGATCGGGAGGCCGTTCCGGTCGGTGCCGAGCGGCTGCGTCCCGCAGGGGAGCGCGGCCAGGTTCGCCAGGACGTTGTACCGCAGATGCGCGGCGGCCATGGTCACCTCCGTTCCGCCGACCGGGACCATCCCGTCGGTGACGGCGTCCGCCGGGGGCGCGACGCAGGGCATCGTGGGCATCGCGAGGAGGTCGACGCCGGACAGCGCCGCCAGCGCTTCGCCGCGCAGGAGGTGCCGCACCCGCTGCGCCCGCACGTAGGCACCGGCGGGGACCTCCGCCGCGAGGTCGAGCATGGCGCGCACGTCGGCGCCGAACAGTTCGTCGCCGCCGGGCCCGCGCCGCTCGCGGTGGTGGTCGAGGCACTCCCCGAGGATGATCGTCATGCCCGCGGTGACGGCGGCCCAGCCGTGCGGGATCTCCACGTCGACGACCTCGCCGCCCAGGTCGCGGACGGTGGCCAGGGCCCGCTCGACCGCCGCGCCGATGTCGGGGTCGATGGGCTCGTCCAGCGTGCCCGCCGGCACGCCGACCCGCAGCCCCCGGAACCCGGCGGGACGGGCCGCGCCGCCCGCCGGGGAGGTGATCCCCAGGGCGGCCGCCGCCAGCGCGATGTCGCCGGCGGTCGCGGCGATCAGCCCCACCCGGTCCAGCGACCAGGCGAGCGGCAGCACGCCGTCGCCGGGGAGCCGCCCGGGGGACGGGACGAACCCGGCCGTCCCGCAGTAGGCCGACGGGATCCGCACCGATCCGGCGGTGTCGCTGCCGAGGGCGAGCCGCACGTGCCCGGCGGCGACGGCCGCCGCCGAACCGCCGGACGAACCGCCCGGGATCCGCGCGGTGTCGCGCGGGTTGCGGGTCGGCGGCGTGGTGCCGCCGAACGCGTACTCGTGCGTCGCGGTCTTGCCGACGATCACCGCCCCGGCCGCGCGGAGCCGCGCGACGCAGCCGGCGTCGGCGGCCGGGACGCGCCGCCCCGGGCCGCCGAGGTGCCGGGACCCGGCGGCGGTCGGCAGCCCGGCCACGTCGATGAGGTCCTTCACCCCGACCGGAAGCCCCCGCAGCGGCCCGCGGCCGCCGTTCCGTTCCGCCTCGGCGCGGGCGCCGTCGGCGTCCACGAGCGCCCAGGCCCGGATCTCCCCGTCGGTGGCGGCGATGCGCTCCAGCGCCCGCTCGACCTCCTTGACCGGGTCGACCGGGTCGGCCGGGTCGGAATCCTGCCTGACCGGCGCGGCGGGGGCGGGCGATGAGGTGTCGCCCGGCGGGTCGCCCTGGTAGAGCGCGCCCGGCAGGCTCGCCTCCGCCAGCGCGATGCCGTAGAGCCGCTCAAGATCGGCGTGGAGGGGGCCGCCCGAGAGGGGAGCCCCGGTCCCCGCGCCCATCACGCCCCCAGGTAGGCGGAACGGACCACTTCGTCCCTGGTCAGCTCCTCGATGTTCCCCTCGACCACCACCTCGCCCTGCCGCAGCAGGTACCCGCGGTCGGCCAGCTCGAAGGCGAGCGGCGCGTTCTGCTCGATGAGCAGGATCGACAGCCCGCCCTTGCGCAGCGCCGCGAGTGCGTCGAACACCTCGCCGGTGATCTTGGGGGAGAGGCCCATGGACGGCTCGTCCAGGATCAGGATCTCCGGCTCGGCCATCAGCGCGCGGCCCACCGCGACCATCTGCTGCTCCCCGCCGGACATCGTCGACGTCTCCTGGCCGGCGCGCTTGCGCAGCACCGGGAACAGGTCCATGACCTTCTCCAGGCGCTCCTCGACCACCGCCTTCGGCACCTTGCCGTGGTAGCAGCCGAGCTCCAGGTTCGTCTGGACGGTCTGCTCCACGAACAGGTGCCGGCCCTCCAGGACGCTGCCGATGCCCCGCGCGACCGCCTCGTGCGGCTGGCGCGGCATCGGCTCGCCGTTCACCCGGACCGTGCCCCCGGCCGGGCGGTACAGACCGCCCGCCAGCCGCGCGAGCGTCGTCTTGCCCGCGCCGTTCGGCCCGATGACGCAGACCGCCTCGCCGCGGCGCACGTGCAGGTCCACGCCCTTCAGCGCGCTGATCGCCCCGTACCGGTAGACGACGCCGCGCAGTTCGAGCAGCGGGCCGTCCTGCGCCTGTGCCATCAGTCCTCCTCGCCCGTGGGAACGGGGGCGCCGACGTCCGCCGCCCGGTGGTGCCGGCCGCCCAGGTACGCCTCCAGGACGGCGGGGTCCTGGGTGACCTCGTCCGGCGTGCCGCGGGCGATGACCTTCCCGAAGTCGAGCACCGTGCAGTTCTGGCAGACCGCGTGCACGAGGTCCATGTGGTGCTCGACGAGGATGACCGTGACCCCCGAGTCGCGCATCTCGCGCAGCATGTCCGCGAGGTCGCCGCGCTCCTGCGGGCTGAGCCCGGCGGCGGGCTCGTCCAGCAGGACCACCGCCGGGTCGGCCACCATCACCCGGGCGAGCTCCACCCGCCGCTGCAGCCCGTACGACAGTGCCGCGCCCGGCTCGCCGGCCAGCCCGTCCAGCGACAGCCGGCCGAGCACCTCCTCGACCCGCTCCCTGGCCTGCGCCGGGGCGGCCGTCGTCCGCGCCGCGACCATCAGGTTCTCCCGGACCGACATGCTGCCGAACAGCCGGACGGTCTGGAACGTCCGCACCAGCCGCGCCCGCTTCACCAGCCGGTGGCTCGGCCAGCGCGTCACGTCCTCGCCGCCGATGAGCACCGAGCCGCCGGACGGACGCTGCAGCCCGCTCAGCACGTTCAGCAGCGTCGTCTTCCCGGCGCCGTTCGGGCCGATGATCCCGTGGATCTCGCCCCTGGCGGCGGTGAAGCTCACGTCCGAGACGGCCGTCAGCCCGCCGAAGCGCTGGGTGACGCCGCGCGCCTCCGCGGTTCCCGGAGTCCTCACTTCGACACCTCCGTGATCGTCGCCCCCGAGCCGGGCCCGCGCCGCGCGACCCGGGCCAGCAGCGCGCGGCCGATCCGGGCCACGCCCGACAGCCCGTCCGGCAGCACGGCCATGAACACGACCACCACCACCCCGAGCACGGTCAGCGCCCAGGAGCCGCTGCCGGGCACCTCCGCGATCAGCCAGGTCACCAGCGCCGCGCCGAACACCGCGCCGTAGATGTTGCCGAGACCGCCGAGGATCACCATGACGAACAGCTGGATCGAGATCGCCGTGGAGAACAGCGACGGGTCGATGGCGGTCTGCAGCGGGGCGTTGACGCCGCCCGCCAGCGCGCCGATCGCGGCGGAGACCGCGAAGATCTGCACCTTGCGCGCGGTGATGTTCACCCCGACCGCCCGCGCGGCGACCTCGTCGTCCCGCAGCGCCGCCAGTTCCCGGCCCATCCGGGCGGCCAGCAGCCACCGCGACCCGAGCAGCACGAGGATCAGCGTGACCGCGACCAGCAGGTACTGGTCGCGCGGGTCCAGGAGCTTGTACCCGAAGATCTCCGGGAACGGGATCGGCGCGTACCCGTTCGCGCCGCCGAGCGGGCCCGGCAGCATCAGGAACGCGTGGATGCCGGTACCGACGGCCAGCGTCGCCATCGCGAGGTAGTGGCCGTGCAGCCGCAGCGCGATGTACCCGACGAGCACGCCGATGACCAGCGCCAGCACGACGCCGAGGACCAGCGCGGGCAGGAACGCCATCTCCCGGTCGAGCATCAGGTAGGACGTCCCGTACGCGCCGATGGCCATGAAGCCGGCCTGGCCGAGCGCGAGCTGCCCCGCGCCGCCGATGGTCAGGGTCAGCCCGACCGCGGCGATCGCCGCGACGCCGATGTTCACGCCGAGTGCCAGGTCGGTGGCGCCCGGGTTGGTGAACGCGTAGCCGAGCAGGATGACGGCGGCGACCACGGTGGGGCCCAGGTGCCGCCCGGCCCGGAGGGCGAAGGCTTTGTCAGGCAAGGCGCTGCCTCCTCAGGCCGAACAGGCCGTTCGGCATCACTAGCAGGACGATGATCAGGGCGATCAGCACGATCGGGTCGACGTAGCTGTTCGGGATGACCGCGGCGAGCTCGCTCTCGATCACGCCGAGCAGCACGGCGCCCACGATGACGCCCCGCGTGCTGGCGAGCCCGCCGAGCACCGCGCCGGTGAAGCCCTTCAGGGTGAGCGCGGTACCGAGCGTCCCGCCGGCGAGGGTGATCGGCGCGACCAGCACCCCGGCGAGCGCGGCCAGCCCGAAGGCCAGCGCGAACGCGATGGCGCGCATCCGCGAGACGTTGATGCCGACGGCCTGGGCGGCGAGCGGGTCGGTCGCCGCGGCGACCATGCCGCGGCCGACCCGGGACCGGCCGAGCAGCAGCGCGAGAGCGACCGCGACGGCGATGACCACCGCCCAGATCAGCAGGTCCTGGTAGCCGATCCGCATCTCGCCGATCTCCAGCACGCCGCGGTGGACGGGCGGGAACGGCTTGCCGTCCGGTCCCCAGACGAGGTGGCCGCCGTTGGCGAACACGAGCATGATCCCGACGGTCGCGGCGATCGTCGCGATATGCCCGTTGTTCTGCGTCGGCAGGATCACGAGCGCGTCGTAGGCGATGCCGAGCAGCAGCCCGGCGATCAGCACGAGCAGGGCGACGAGCAGGATCGTGTCCAGGCCCTGCCTGACCAGGGTCAGGCCGAGCAGGCCACCGATGATCACCTTGTCGCCCTGGGCGAAGTCGAGCACCCCCGTCATGCGGTAGACGAGATGGAAGCCGAGGGCGACGAGCGCGTAGATGGCGCCGAGCGTGAGACCGGAGACGAGGAGGTCGATGATGCGCACGGGCGGATTCCTTAGGGGCGAGGGCGGTGGCCGGGCCGTTGCCCGGCCCGGCCACCGTCATCTGCTGGTCGAGGTCAGCCCTGGTCCGGGACCGCGTACTCGCCGTCCTTGAACGTGACCGGCTTGAAGGCGTCGGCGTTCGGGCCGCCGCGCCACTCGGCGGTGTAGGCCAGCTTGCCGACGATGCTCTCGAAGTTCAGCGACTCGATCGCCTTGGAGAGCTCCTCGCCCGTGTACTCGGGGGCCTTCTCGATGGCCGCGGCGGTCAGCTGCACCGCCACGTAGGCGTAGGTGCTCAGCACCGAGGGGGCCTCGCCGAACTTGGCCTTGTAGGCGTCGAGGAACTTCTTCGTCTTCTCGTCGGGGTTGCCGTAGTCGACCGCCGTCAGCGAGACGACCTTGTCGGCCGCGTTGCCTCCCGCGGTCTCCGGGATGAAGTCGGAGGAGTACGCCAGGTCGCCGACGACGAGGCCCTCGTAGCCCGTCGCGGCGACGTTCTTCAGCACCAGGGCGTCGCTGGACCCGCCGGCGCCGTAGAGGAAGATCGCGTCGGGGTCCGCGGCGGCCGCCTTGCCCGCCTGCGCGGTGAAGTCGAACTTGCCCGGGTCGAAGCCCTCGGAGTTGACGATGTCGATCCCGGCGGCCTTGGCGGCGTTGGTGACGTCGGTGTTGCCCGCCTGGCCGTACGGGTTGTTCGCCCAGATGATCGCGGCGCTCTTGGCGCCCTGCTCCTTGGCGTAGTTGACCATGGCCTCGGAGTTGGCCTTGCCCGGCAGCGGCACCTCGAAGACGTGCTTGGTGCCGTTGGCGACCTCGGGCTGCGCGACGAGGAGGATCTGCGTGACGCCGTACTGGTCGGCGAGCGGGGCCACCGCCTTGGCGTTCGCGGAGATGCCCGGCCCGAGCACGACCGGCACCTTGGTCTCGGTGGCGAGCTTCTTGAACCCGGCGGTGGTCAGGTTCACCGAGCCCTGGTCGTCCACCTCCTCCAGCTTGAGCTTGCGGCCTTTCACGCCGCCGGCGGCGTTGATCTCCTCCACGGCCAGCTTCATGCCCTTGGCCTCTTGCTGACCGACCGCGCCGAGCGCACCGGTCGTGGAGTTCACGACGCCGATGGTGTAGGTGTCGCCAGATCCATCTGATGTATCCGATCCGGACGACCCGCAGGCCGTCACGGAAACGGCCAGAGCGGTCATTACCGCGATGGCCGCGTGGCGACGCATGGCTGCTCTCATTGGTGTCTCCTCGATGATCGCCTTGGTCGGGCGATGCAGGCACCCCCAGCCAAACCAGGGAGTGAATACGTCAGAGTTTGCAGGATGGGGTCGTGTCAGGACAAGTCCCCGATGAAGCTGTTCTCGCTGGTCCGGACGGGAGAGGGTTGCTCAGGCCGGGGCGCGGAGGGGGTGCGGCGGGTTGCGGTGACGCCCGCCCCGCACCCTGCTCGGCAGGGCCCCCGGCATGGGTCGCATGTCGTGAAGGCCCTGCTCGCAAGGGATCTCGGCGGCTGTTCCGAGGTGCTCCTCCGCGGGGCCGCGGCTCCGTGCCCCGGATCGGGGGCCGGTGCGTGGCGGCTGGCTCGACCGGTGGTCGGGCGTGAACTAGACTGTAATACATCAGTCTTTTACACCAAAGTAACATGCCGGACATCGGATTCCGGCGCTGTGCAGGGTGAACCGAGCAAGTCAGACCATCGAACGAGGAGGCCGGCGTGCGGCCGACACCCGAGACCCCGGCGGAGCTGTCCGAGCTGCGCGAGACCGTCCTGCGGACCTGCCGCGACTTCGGGCACGAGTACTACGTCCGCTCGTCGGACGCGGGGGACAACGCCCGCGACCTCTGGCGCGCCCTGGGCGGCGTCGGCGCCCTCGGCGCCGGGATCCCGGAGGAGTACGGCGGGGCCGGCGCGGGCGTCGAGGCCCTGGCCGTGGTCGCCGAGGCGATCGCCGAGGCGGGGCTGCCGCTCATGCTCGTCGCGCTCTCCCCCGCCGTATGCGCGACCATGCTCGACGGCTTCGGCACGCCCGCGCAGAAGGCCGAGTGGCTGCCGGGCCTGGCGGACGGCTCCCGCGTCCTCGGCTTCGCCATCACCGAACCCGACGCCGGATCGAACACCCACAACCTGCGCATGCGCGCACGCCGCGACGGGGACGCCTGGGTGCTGTCAGGCCAGAAGTACTACGTCTCCCACGTCGACAACGCCGACGCGCTCCTCACCGTCGCCCGCGCCGAGGACGAGCTGAAGGTCTTCATCGTCCCGACCGACGCGCCCGGCCTCGCCAAGAGCCCCATCGAGGTCGAGATCCTGTCCCCCGAGCGCCAGTACAGCGTGTTCTACGACGATGTCCGCGTGGGCGACTCCGCGATCGTCGGGCCCGACGCCGGCATGGCCGTCCTCTACGCGGGCCTCAACCCCGAGCGCATCATCAGCGCCGCCCTCCTGAACGGCATCGCCAGGTACGCGATCGACATCGCCGCCGGCTACGCCCGCGAGCGGACCGTCTGGAGCGTTCCCATCGGCGCGCACCAGGCCGTCTCCCACCCGCTGGCCCGCGCCGAGACGGCACTCACCGCGTCCCGCCTGCTCACGACCTCCGCGGCCCGCGCGTTCGACCGCGGCGAGACCGGCGGGGTGGCGGCGGCCATGGCGAAGCTGACCGCCTCCGAAGCCGCCTCGGCCGCGCTCGACGCCGCCATGCAGACCCTCGGCGGCAACGGCATGTCCCGCGAGTACGGCCTGGCCACCCTGCACGGCCTGGTGCGCCTCTTCCGGATCGCCCCGGTCAGCTCCGAGATGCTGCTGAACCACGTCGCGCACAAGCGCCTGGCCCTCCCCCGCTCCTACTGATGCGCGCCTGATGCGGACACGACGCGAGGGACGGCTCGTCCGGGCGACGCTGGACCGCCCGCCGGTCAACGCACTCGACATGGCCGCCTACCGGTGGCTCACCGAGACCTGCGCCGCCATGCGCCCGGACGAGTGCCTCCTGGTCGACGCGGCCGGGCACGTCTTCAGCGCGGGACACGACCGCGGCGCGGACGCGACCGCCGGCGGCCTCACCGTCGGTGCCGCCGCGCTGACCGCCGTCCTGCGCTGCCCGGCCCCGGTGGTCGTCGCGGCGCAGGGCCCGGCGATCGGCGCCGGAGCCCTCCTGCTGGCCGCCGCCGACGTCCCGCTCATCGCCTCGGACGCCTGGCTGGAACTGCCCGAACTGGACGTGGGCGTGACGGTCGGCCACGCCGTCCTCAGCCGCCTGCTCCCGCCCGCGATGGCGAGCCGGGTTCTGCTGACCGCCGAGCGGATTCCCGCCGCGGATCTGGACACCGCCGTCCTCCGCCCGCCGGACGACCTCGCGCGGGCAGCCGAGGACGCGGCCTACACCCTCCTGGCCAAGCCCTCCGGCCTGGTCTCCCTCGCCCGCCGCAGCTGGGGCGAGCGAGAGCGGGCCGCCACCGCCTACGAGTCCGAGGTGGCCGCCTTCCAGGCCCGTCCCCGATGAGACGCATACTTCATTTAATTGAATGATTCAAGAAAAGCGGATAGGGTCGGGCCACCGTCGCGAGCACCCCACGCACGACTTACCAGGAGCGAGCTTTGCCCGAGCACAACCAGAAGCCACTGACCACGGTCGCCGGTGCACCGGTCCCCGACAACCAGAACTCGGTCACCGCGGGCCCGCGCGGCCCGATGCTCCTGCAGGACGTCTGGTTCCTGGAGAAGCTCGCCCACTTCGACCGCGAGGTCATCCCGGAGCGCCGGATGCACGCGAAGGGGTCGGGCGCGTTCGGCACCTTCACCGTCACCAACGACATCACGCGCTACACCGGCGCGAAGATCTTCTCCGAGGTCGGCAAGCGGACGGAGATGTTCGCCCGCTTCTCCACCGTCGCCGGTGAGCGCGGCGCGGCCGACGCCGAGCGCGACATCCGCGGCTTCGCGCTGAAGTTCTACACCGAGGAGGGCAACTGGGACCTCGTCGGCAACAACACCCCGGTGTTCTTCTTCCGCGACCCGCTGAAGTTCCCGGACCTCAACCACGCGGTGAAGCGCGACCCGCGTACCAACATGCGAGACCCGGAGAACAACTGGGACTTCTGGACCAACCTGCCCGAGGCGCTGCACCAGGTCACGATCGTGATGTCGGACCGCGGCATCCCCGCGTCCTACCGGCACATGCACGGCTTCGGGTCGCACACCTACAGCCTCGTCAACGCCGCGGGCGAGCGGTTCTGGGTGAAGTTCCACCACCGCACCCAGCAGGGCATCAAGAACCTCACCGACGCCGAGGCCGAGGCGCTCATCGGCAAGGACCGCGAGTCCCACCAGCGCGACCTCTTCGAGGCGATCGAGCGGGGCGAATTCCCCAAGTGGAAGCTGTACGTCCAGGTCATGCCGGAGGCCGAGGCCGACGGCTACCGCTTCCACCCCTTCGACCTCACCAAGGTCTGGTCGAAGAAGGACTACCCGCTGATCGAGGTCGGCGAGTGGGAGCTGAACCGCAACCCCGACAACTACTTCGCCGACGTGGAGCAGGTCGCCTTCACCCCGGCCAACGTGGTTCCCGGTATCGGCTTCTCGCCCGACAAGATGCTGCAGGGCCGGCTGTTCTCCTACGGTGACGCCCAGCGGTACCGCCTCGGCGTGAACCACCACCAGATCCCGGTCAACCAGCCGCGGAGCCCGGTGAACTCCTACCACCGCGACGGCGCCATGCGCGTCGACGGCAACCAGGGCGCCACCCCGGGCATCGAGCCGAACTCCTACGGACGCTGGCAGGAGCAGCCCGGCTACCGCGAGCCGAGCCAGGCCGTGGGCGCCGTCGCCGACCGGTTCGACTTCCGCGCGGACGACGACAACTACTTCGAGCAGCCCGGCATCCTGTTCCGGAACATGAGCCCCGAGCAGCAGCAGGTCCTGTTCGAGAACACCGCCCGCGCGATCGACGGCGCCTCGCAGGCGACCGTCGAGCGGCACATCGCCAACTGCACTCAGGCCGACCCCGCCTACGGCGAGGGCGTCCGCAAGGCGATCGAGGCCCTGGCGGCCGGCGACCGCTGAGCCGCGCACCCTCGCACACCTCGTCCCCGGCGTGCTCCACGCCGGGGACGAGGCGATCAGGAGGTTTCACCATGAACGACACCGCATTGACGCCTGAGCAGACCGAGCGCATCGTAGCCCTGGCCATGGACCTCGCCCGCGAGGGCGACACCCGGCAGCTCGCCGAGTTCGTCGACCACGGGCTCCCCGTCGACGCGGCCGACGCGAACGGGAACACGCTGCTCATGCTCGCGTCCTACCACGGCCACGCCGGAACGGTGCGCGCCCTCCTCGCCCGCGGCGCGGACCCGGACGTGCGCAACGGGCGGAACCAGTCCGCCATCGCCGGCGCGCTGTTCAAGGGCGCCGACGACGTCGTGACGGTTCTCCGCGACGCCGGCGCCGACCTCGACGCGGGCACCCCCACCGCCCGGGAGACCGCGGCCATGTTCGGCCGCGAGCACCTCCTGACCGGCTGACCCGCCCGGCCGAGCCGTTGGTCAGGCCGTCCTACCGGCCGGTGGCCCGCGACCACGGGCGGCGGCGCACCTCGTCCTCCAGCCGCTGGAGCAGGGGCGCCGTCCGCTCGTAGTTCGTGAGGCGGTCCGGCAGCCCCTCCCAGACGCGGGCGGCCAGCTCCGCCGCCTCGGCGAGGATGGCGTCGACGTTGATGTGGAGGAGCTCGCCGTCCCGTACCACCGGCGCCCCGTCGACCAGGACGGTGTCGACGGCATGGTTCATGTCGGCGTACGCGAGCTGGTAGGCGACCTGCTCCTTGGGCGCCACGAACACCTCGCTCGTGCGCAGCAGGACGAGGTCCGCGCGGTGCCCCGGGGCGACGCGTCCCAGCGGGACCCCCATGGCGCGGGCGCCGCCGTCCCAGCACATGCCGAGGACGGACAGCGCGCCCGGCCAGGACGCCCGCTCCTCGTGCGCCCGGGGCAGCAGCGCCGCCATCTTGATCGTTTCCCACATGTTCTGGCCGTCGTTGCTGCTGGCGCCGTCCGAGCCCAGCGCCACCGCCGCGCCGGCGCGCAGCAGCGCCGGGACCGGGGCCACCCCGGCGCCCAGCTTGAGGTTGCTGACCGGGTTGTGGACGGCGACCGCCTCGGACGCGGCGAACCTGGCGATCTCGTCGTCGTCGAGCCAGATGGCGTGGGCGAACGACGCCCACGGGCCCAGGCAGCCGATGCGTTCGAGGAACTCGACCGTCGAGGTGCCGTAGCGGGCCGCGGCCACGTAGACCTGCGACTTGGCGGACAGCAGGTGCGTCTGCAGCCGCAGCCCGCGCTCCCGCGCGGTGTCCGCGCTGGCGGTGAACAGGCCGGTCGAGCAGCGCGGCAGCGAGGACGGCCCGAGCATCGGGGTGATGCGCGGGTTCTCGCCGTGCCAGCGGTCGATGTAGCCGAGGACCTCGCCGAGCACCTCGTCGGGCTTGGCGCGGGGCGGCCGGACGAGGTGCTCGGTCCCGTCCACGAGGTCCAGGGGCAGCGACGAGAAGAAGTCCAGGTCGCTGTACTGGGCGGCGACGTTGGCGCGCATGCCGGCATCGGCGTAGGCCCGGGTGATGGCGTCGAGCCCCTCGCCCATCCACTCGTGGTCGGCGCGGGCGCAGTCGAGGACGCTCGTCGTCCCGTTGCGCAGCATCTGGATCGCGCCGAGCATGGCCGACACGTACAGCTCGCGGGGGCTGAGCCGGGCGCCCGCCCCGCCGTAGCTGGCGAGCACCATCCAGGTGTCGAGCGGCAGGTCGTCGCACAGGCCCCGCTCGATGGTCTGGTTGGAGTGCGTGTGGGCGTTGACCAGCCCCGGAATCACGATGCGTCCCGAGGCGTCCACGACCTCCGCGCCGGGCGCGTCGATGCCGGGCCCGACGCGGACGATGACGCCGTCCTCCACCAGGATGTCGCGCACCCCGAACTCGGATGCCACGTCGAAGACGTGACCGCCGCGGATGAGCGTCCTGCCCGTGCTTGGCGTGTTCTTCGTGCCGTTCGCCGTGCTCAAGTTCGACCTCCGGGTTCGTCGCGTGCGGCCAGCCTTCGCTGGAAGACCGCCTTGTCGTCCACCTGCGACCAGCGGCCCGCCTGGGGGTAGGGGGACGCCTCGGACTCCACCGGCTGGACGACCATGGCCGGTCCTCCGGCGTCGTACATCCGCCGGACGGCGGCGGCGACGTCCGGCTCGTCCGCGCGGGGCGGGGGCGACTCGACGCGCTCCCAGCCGCAGGCGCGGGCGGCGGCGCCCAGGTCGAGGCGGCCGGCGAGCGCCTGCCCGCCGCCGGTCTCGTACCGGCCGTTCGCGAAGACGACCATGCGCAGGTTCGGCGGGGCCGCGCCCGCGATCGCGGCGAGGACGCCGAGGTTCATCGCCAGGTCGCCGTCCCCCTCGATGAGGACCACCCGGTCCTCGGGGCGGGACAGGGCGAAGCCGAGCGCGAGCGACGGCGCCATGCCCATCGGGTCGGACGCGAAGTAGGTGAGGTTGGGCGCGGACACCTCCCGCCAGGCCCGCCCGGCCGACCCCAGCGAGCAGATGACGATGTCGTCCTCGGCGAGGACCCCGGCCACGATCCGGGCGAGCGTCGACCGTCTCATCGGGCGTCCTCCCCGAGCAGGGACTCGCGGTCCAGCAGCAGGACGACGGGCCGCCGGTGCAGCCGGGCCTGGCCGGCCGCGGCGGTGACCAGGCGCGGGTCGGCGCCGCCGCGCACGCGGTGGTACGGCACGCCGATCGCGTCCAGCACGGGCGGCACGACGCGTCCCTTGTACGCCTGGTAGTAGAAGCCGTCGTCGACGTCCCCGCGCTGCGCGGCCAGCACCAGCAGCGGCAGTTCGTGCAGGTGGACGTACCCGGCGAGGGCGTTCGCGCCGACGAGCAGGCCCGCGTTCTGGCAGACGACGGCGCCGAGCCCGCCCGCGAGCGCCGCCCCGGCGGCGATGCCCAGCGCGTCGTCCTCCCTGGTGACCTTGACGTGCCGGATCCGCGGATCGGCGTCGAGGGCCGTGAGGAGAGGGGACAGCCACGAGTCGGGGAGGCTCGCCACGACCTGGATGCCCGCCGCGCCGAGCGCGGTGCGCAGGGTCGCGGCCGGGTCCCGGCCCGGTGGACGCTCGTTGCTCACTGGTCTCCTTCCAACCGTCCGGCCGCCCGTACCGCCATGCCGAGCGCCGCGTCGAGCTTCCAGTCGTTGCCCGCGAGCGGGTGGCCGTGCCTTGCCAGCTCGCCGTCGAGGAGCGCGCGGAACCGGGCGGGGTCGAAGCGGGCGCCGTCGCATCCCGCCTCCGTGGCGCGGGCCCGCCACGGTGTGGGGGCCACCGCGCCGAGGACGACGCGGGTGTCGTCCCAGCGGCCGGCGGTGACGGTGGCCGACAGCGCGACCGACACGACGGCGAAGTCCCCCGACCACAGCTGGAGCTTGTCGAACACGCAGCGGCGTTCCCGCGCGGAGGCCGGGACGCGTACCGCCGTGACGATTTCGCCGGGCCGCAGGCACGTTTCCCCCGGCCCGGTGTAGAAGTCGCCGATCGTGACCGTCCGGTCCCCGGCGGGGCCGGAGAGCAGCACCCGGGCGTCCAGTGCGGTGAACACGGTGCCGAGGTCGGACGGCGTCACCGCCTGGCAGCGGTGCCCGCCGATCGCCGCGTGGTAGAAGCGGTGGTCGCCCTGGACGGCGTAGCACGGGCACGCGGCGCCGCCGCGCTTGTAGCAGTCGAAGCCGTTGCGGAAGAACCAGCAGCGCTTGGCCTGCACGAGGTTGCCGCCGACGGTGGCGACCGCCCGGATCTGGGTGGACGCGATCGACGCGACGGCGTCGGCGACCGCGTCGAACCGGCCGCGGGTCGTGGCCGCGAGGGCGTCCAGGGTGACCGCGGCGCCGATGTCGAGGGCGCCGTCGTCGCGGTCGGTGATCGTCCGCAGGGCAGGGACGGCGCTGAGCCGCACCAGGGTCGTCGGTGCGATCAGGCGCTGCTGCCGCTGCGGGGCGAGGTCGGTGTTGCCGCCCACGGCGGTGCCGCCCTCGCCGGTCAGCGCCACGGCCTCGGCGGTGTCGGCGGGCCGTTCCACCGACTCGATCTCCCGTACCGGGACGCGGCGGGCAAGCCGGGTGCCGAACCGGTGGAGCGTCCAGTGCACGCCGAACGGGTACGCCCGCCGCAGCAGCTCGATCCACCACCGCGACGGCCGCGCGGCGATCCGGTACCTGCGGGCGGGACGGCCGTCGCGCTCGGCCAGGGCGCGCAGCACCTTGTCCGGGGTGATCGGCAGGTCGCGGATGCGCACGCCGATCGCGTCGTATACCGCGTTCGCGACCGCGGGGGCGGGCGGCACGATCGGCATCTCGCCGACGCTCTTGGCGTCGTACGGCCCTGCCTCCTCGTCCCCCTCGATCAGCACGACCCGGACCGGCGGCAGGTCGGCAGCCCTGGGCAGGGCGTAGTTGATGTAGGCCGGGTTGACGGTGCGGCCGGACTCGTAGCCGAGCTCCTCGCCGAGCGCGGCGCCGAGCCCCTGCGCGACCCCGCCGATCACCTGGCCCTCGGCCATCGCCGGGTTGATCGCCCGGCCGATGTCGTGGGCCGCGACGTAGTCCAGGACGCGGACCCGGCCGGTCACTTCGTCCACCTCGACCTCGACCGCGTGGGCCGCGAAGGTGTAGCTGGCCGAGACGTTCGGGCGGGGGTTGCCGCCACCGAAGGTCTCCATCCGCGGGTCGACATAGGACGTCTCGTGGCTGAGCATCCCGTCGCGTGCGTCCGGGCTGAGCGCGACCAGGTCGCCGAGCGCGATGTCCGCGTCCGCGGCGTGCGCTCGCCCGCCGGCCAGCCTGACGTCGGCCGAGCCGAGCTTCTCCGCCGCCAGCCCGCGCACGGTCTCGGCGAGTTCCGCGGCGGCCTTCCGCACGGCGTGGCCGCCCATGTGCGTGCCGCGCGACGACCAGGCGCCCATGTCGAACGGGGTCAGCTCCCCGTCGGCCATCAGGACGTCCACGTCGTCGACGTCCACGCCGAGTTCCTCCGCGGCGATCTGCGCGAGGATCGTGCGCTGGCCGGTGCCCGCGTCGGCGCCGCCGAACCGCACCCGCGCCCGGCCGTCCTCGAACAGGTCGACGGCGGCGTCGGACCGGTTGGAGCCGCCGTGCGCGTACGAGCCGCTGCCGTGCATCCCGCACGCGACGCCCACCCCGCGCAGCGGACGGCGGTCGCGGCGCTTCTCGTCCCAGCCGATCGCGTCGCGGACCGCGGCCAGGCACTCGGCCAGCCGCGCGGAGCCCAGCCGGGCGCCGGACAGCGTCGTGGTGCCCGGCTCGTTGGCGTTGCGGAGCCGGAAGTCGATCGGGTCGATGCCGAGCCGCTCGGCCAGCTCGTCGGCCTGCGACTCCATCGCGAACGCGACCTGCGGGCTGCCGTAGCCGCGGAACTGCCCGCCGGGCGGCAGCGCAGTGTCGATCAGCCGGGCGTCCCAGGCGACACCCTCCGGCCGGTAGATCGAGCCGAGCGTCTTGATCCCGACCTTCATGATCGACGGTCCGTAGTGGTTGTAGGCGCCGTTGTCGACGTCGAGCCGGGCGTCGAGGGCGCGGAGCCTGCCGCCGTCGTCGGCGGCCGAGCGGAGCCGCACCCGGAAGGCGTGCCGCGGCTTGGTGGCGGCGAACTCCTCCTCGCGCGTGTACGCCAGCCGGACGGGCCTGCCCGCGGCGATGGACAGCGCCGCGGCGAGCGCCTCGTGCTCGCACACCTTCGACTTGGACCCGAACCCGCCGCCCACGGCGACGTCCCGGCAGATCACCCGCGCGGGGTCGAGCCCGAGCACGTGGGCGACCTCGGTCGTCACGAACCACGGGGCCTGCGTCGAGGTCCACAGTTCGAGGGTTCCGGTGTCGGCGTGCCAGTGGGCGAGCGTGGTGTTCGGCTCCATGCAGGCGTGCGAGACCCGCGGGTAGTGGAACGTTCCCTCCACCGACACCGTCGCGGCGTCGCGGCCGGTCCCGGGGTCGCCCCACTGCCCCGTGTCGTGCACCGACACGTTGTGCTCGCCGGACGGGCGGCGGTGCAGCCGGAGGGAACGCCGCTTCAGGGCGGCGTCCAACGTCAGCGGTGGCCGCCGGAGGGGACGGCGGTACCGCGCCACGATCGCTTCGGCGGCGGCCCTGGCCTGCTCCGCGGTCTCCGCGGCGACCGCGGCGACCTCCTCACCGACGAAGCGGACGACGTCGCGGGCGAGCGGATGGCGGTCCGAGTGCGCCCCTTCCGCGTGGATGTAGGGGGTGTCCACCGGGAAGTCCGCGGCGGTGATCACGGCGTGCACCCCGGGCATCCGGCGCGCCCGCGCGGTGTCCAGGGAGACGATCCGCGCGTACGGGTGCGGCGAGCGCAGGACATGTGCGGTCAGCGTGCCGGGCGGGGCGAGGTCACCGGCGTAGGCGTCGGTGCCGGAGGTCCGCTCGTCCCAGTTCTTGGGCGGCACGCTGGTGCCCACGACCCGCGGGACCGGCGGGGAGGTCACGCTGTCTCCCGGTGCGCTGTCTCCCGGTGCGCCGTCTCCCGATGCGCGGCCGCCCGGCGGATCGCGCCGATGATCTGCGTGTAGCCGGTGCAGCGGCAGATGTTCCCCGACATCGCGACCCGGAGTTCCTCGTCGCTGAGCCGCGCGGCCTCGTCGAGCAGGGCACCCGCCCGGACGATCTGCCCGGGCGTGCAGAACCCGCACTGGAACCCGCCCGTCTCGGCGAACGCGCGCCGCAGCTCGCGGTGCTCGTCCGCGAGTCCCTCCACGGTCGTGATCCGGGCGTGCTCGGCCTCCTCGACCATGAGCACGCACGACATCACCGGGACGCCGTCGAGCAGGACCGTGCACGCCCCGCACTCGCCGCGCCCGCACGCCTCCTTGGCGCCGCGCAGCCCCAGCCCGCCGCGCAGCACCGAGAGCAGCGGCTCGCCGGGCCGCGCGTCGACCTCGACCACGGCGCCGTTGACGTCGAGTTCCGTCCGCCGCGATCGACTCATCGTCCGGCGCCCGGTCGCAGCGCGGCCATCAGTTCGTCCGCCGTGGTGACCACGCCGTGGAAGCGGTCGGTGCTCGCGAGGACCGCCGCGTGGGCGGCGTCGTCGGTGTCGGCGACGCACTCCGCCGGGACCACGACGTCGAAGTCGCGTGCGTACGCGTCACGGATGGTGGAGTCGACGCAGAAGCTCGTCGTCGTGCCCGCCACGACCAGGACCTGCACGCCGCTCATCCGCAGCACGCTCTCCAGCCTCGTGTTGTAGAAGCCGCTGGCGCGGTGCTTGACGATGACCTCGTCCTCGCTGCGGACGTGCTCCTTCACCTCGTCCAGCAGTTCCGCGTCCCAGGTGCCCTGGTGGCAGAGGTCGAGCCGCACGCCGCGCCGGTCCAGGTGCGACGGGATGCGGCGCCGCGCCCGGCCGCGGTCGCCGGGGAAGTGCACCTGCCGCGTGAACCAGACCGGGATCCCGGCGGCGCGGCAGCGTTCGGCCAGGCTCAGCGCGTGCGGGACCATCTCGCGCGGCTTGGCCACGCTGTCCGCCCCGAACGCGCGCCCGCGGGACCCCTCCGGGTGGCAGAACCCGTTCTGCAGGTCGATGACCAGCAGGCCGACGTCGGCCGGGTCGAGTGTCACGTCAAGCGGCATGGCTTCCTCCGTACGGCTCGTCTGGGCTGTTCGTCGCGGCTCCTCGTCACGGGCGCAGCACCCGGCCCGATCCCGGGCGCACCGACACCTCGCCGTCGCGCAACTGGACCTCGCCGCGCCTGATCGTCAGCGCCGGCCAGCCCTTCAGCGCCATCCCCTCGAACGCGCTGGTGTACTTGCTGCGGGTGACGTCCGGGCCCACGACGCGCTCGGTGTCGAGGTCGACCACGACGAAGTCGGCGTCGCCGCCGACGGCGATCGCGCCCTTGCGCGGGTAGAGGCCGAAGATGCGGGCCGGGTTCTCCGCCATCGCGGCGGCGACGTGCTCCAACTCGATGCGGCCCTTCAGCACGCCCTCGGTCAGCACGACGGGCAGCATCGTCGCGAGCCCGGCGAAGCCCGGCTTCTCCTCCCACAGCGCGGCGCCGGTCTTCACCAGCGGGACGTGGTCGGAACCGATCGTCCGGATGCTTCCGTCGCGGAGGCCGTCCCACAGCCGCAGCCGGTCCTCCTCGCCCCGCAGCGCCGGCGCGACCTTCCCGACGCCCGCGCCCTGCTCGGCGAGCCGCCGGTCGTCGATGGTGAGGGCCAGGTAGTGCGGGCAGGTCTCCAGCACGACGTCCGCGCCGCGCTCGCGGGCCTCGCGGGCGGCGTCGATCCCGGCGCCGATCGTGGTGTGCGGGATGTACAGCGGGGACTTCTGCAGCTCGGCCAGCCAGATCGCGCGCAGGATGTCCTGCTCCTCGACGAAGCCCGGCCGCGAGTCGGTGTAGGCGGCCAGGTCGGCGCGGCCGCTCGCCTTGACCCGTTCGGTGAGGTGCTCCACGAGGGAGTCGTCCTCGCAGTGCACCATGCACCGCGCGTACGGCCCGAGTTCGCGGATGCGGGCCATGGCCTCGTAGAGGTCGGCGTCGGACACGGTCACCAGGCCGATGGGATTACCCTCCGGGTAACCGCCCATGTAGAACTTGTAGCTCCGCACGCCGAACCGCTCGGCGTACTGGGGGATCTCCTCGATCTGGGCCATCGAGTTGAGGATGAAGTGGAACGCGGTGTCGAACGAGCTGTGCGCCTCCGCGATGTCCCGTTCCTTCTCGAACGTGTCGAGCAGCGAGGTGGCGCTGCGCTTGTACTGCAGCAGGGTGGTGATGCCGCCGATCGCCGCCGAGACCGACTCGGTCTCGCACAGCTCCTCGTACGGCACACCGCCGCCCAGGTGGACGTGCGGGTCGACGATGCCCGGCAGCACCGGGCGGCCGCCGCAGTCGATCGTCTCGTCCGCGGCGGGCAGGTCGGCGTCCCGGCCGATCGCGATGATCTTGCCGTCGCGCACCGCCACACCCGCGTGCACGCGGCCCTTCGGCGTCACGAGTTCCGCGTTGTGCAGCGCGAGGTCTGCGCTCATGGTGGAAGGCTCCTGTTCGTAGAGGTGGCGGACGGGGGAGGCCGGCTCACCCGCCCGTGCTGCCGAGTTCCCGGGTCAGGCCGCCCGCGACACGCACGAGCGCCTTCGCCATGGGCGAGTCGCAGTCCGGCGGGATCGTGACGGTGGTGCCGACGACCGCGATGGCCGCCGTGATGCACGAGTCCTGGAAGACCGGCGCCGCGAGCGTCCGCACGCCCGTAGCCTGCGGCGTGTTCGTCGCGAGGTTCCTTGCCCGGATGTCCGCCAGTTCGGCGCGCAGCTCGCGTGACCTGCGCAGCCGCCCGGCCAGGCCCGGGACGGCCGCGGGGTCCAGGAACGCGCAGAACAGCCGGCCCTGCGCGGATTCGAGCGACAGCCGGGAACCCGCCCGGATGCTGATCCGCACCAGCCGGTTGGCGTTGTCGTCGACCCGCACCACGATGGGCCCCTCGCCGTCCCACACGCTCAGCACCACCGTCTCGTTCACCTCGTGCACCAGCGCCTTCAGGAACGGACCGGAGGCGCTGATGATCGGGTGGCCGGACCGCACCGCCGCCGCCAGCGTGAGGATCTGCGGCCCGAGCGAGTACAGGCCCGTCGCCGCGTCGAAACGCAGCAGGTTGGCGGTGCGCAGCGCCTTGGTGTAGCGGTGCGCGGTCGGCTTGCTGACACCGAGCCGCGCGGTGAGCTCGTTGAGGGTGAGGCGCGGGCGGCCCACCGTGAACGCGCCAAGGACCGTCGCGGCGCGCTGCACCGACTGGATGACGGGGGACGCGCCGTCCGGCGGCCCCCCGCCCGTCCCGGTCACGCCCGTTCCGGCGCCGGAGCCCCGTCCCATCGCGATGAGCCCATCAGCTCCGGGAGTACTCCGGCACGAGCTTCTCCACGTCCGGAAGCTTCTCGGTCTGGCCCTGGTCGACGAGGATCTGCGCCATCTGCTTCATGGCGTCCATCGGGACGTCCGCGAAGTACGGGTTCTCCGGGTCCGTGGCCAGCTTCTTGGCGTCCTGCCCGCAGTGCTCGGCCTCGATCCGGTACTTCTCGTCCTTGTTGGCCGGGTCGTTGACCGCGGTGTTGGACTCCTTCAGGGACGCCAGGAACTTCTTCATCGACTCCTCGTTCTTCTCCACGAAGTCGGCGGTCCCGACGTAGCCGGCGAAGACCAGCCACCGGTCCTTGCCGACCTCCATGTACGGGTCGCCGAGGCTCTTGACCCCCGGGGTGTTCGAGTACTGCTCGGGCGCCTGCGAGGCGTCGACCTTGCCGGACGCCACCGCCGACGCCAGCTCGCCGAACGGCAGCGCGACGAACTTGACCTTCGCCGGGTCGCCGCCCGCGTCCGTCACGAACTGCTGGACGATGATCTGGTTGATCCCGCCGAGCTCGTTGACCGCGACGGTCTTGCCGTGGAGGTCCTTGCCGTTCTTGATCGGCGAGTCCTCCTTCACGAGCACCGCGTTCGAGGGGGTCTCCCCCTTCTTCGGCGTGCCGTACGCCGTCGCCACCCACCGGAGGTCGATGCCGCTGTTCATCGCGAGCATCGTCGAGAACGGGTTGGTGAACGCGAGGTCCGCCGACTTGCCCTGCACGGCGGCCAGTCCCGCCGCGCCGCCGCCGGCCTTCACCAGCTCGACCTGCAGCCCGTTCTTCTCGAAGACGCCCTTCTTCTGCGCCCACAGGACCGAGATCTCGTTGCACAGGCTCAGCGTGGTGACCTTCAGCTTGCTGACGCCGGTCTCGGCGCCGCCGCCGTCACCCGCCGAGCCCGGCGACCCGCACGCGGCGGTGAGCAGCGCGGTGACCGCCCCCACGGCGATCAGGAACGACTTCCCGGAGCGCCGGTGCGGACGGTTCCCGGTGCGGGGCGACGACGCGGATTCCTTCGTTGACATGCCAACTCCTCAAGGATCGAAGCGGGCCGGGCCGGCGTCGTGGCGCCGGCGCGGCGATGGGGGGTTCACGCCGAGTCGGCTCGCTTGCGCGACTCCCGGTGCCACCGGAGGACGCGGGCCTCGACGAGCGCGAACGCGACGTTCAGGAGCAGGCCGATCACCGCGATCAGCAGCACACCGCTCCACATGTCGACGTAACGGAACTGGCGGGAGGCGAGCACGATGTAGTAGCCGATGCCGTTGGTCGCCGCGAAGAGCTCCGAGACGACCATCAGGATGAGCCCGATGCCGAGGCTCACCCGCAGCCCGCTGATGATCTGCGGGCTGGCGCCGGGCAGCAGCACCGTGCAGAAGTAGCGGACCCTGCCCATCCGCATGCTGCGCGCCGTCATGATGACGGTGCGGTCGATGCCCTGGACCCCGTCCATCGTGTTGATCAGGATCGGGAACACCGTGCCGATGACGATCAGCGAGACGTTCATCTCGTCGGTGACGCCGAAGAAGACCACGGCGAGCGGGAGCAGCGCCGTCGCCGGGATCGACATCCCGAACCGGATCAGCGGGTTGCACACCGCCGCGGCCCGCGCCGAGACGCCGAGCGCGATGCCCGCGCAGAGGCCGGCGACCACCGAGATCAGCCAGCCCTGCCCGGCCCGCGCCATGCTGGAGCCCAGGTCGGTGGTGAACTGCTCGGTGACGAAGCCGCGCGAGGCGTCGGTGGTGAACCAGTTGGTGAAGAACGCGCCGGCGGACTCGGTGAAGGTGGGGAAGTACGGCGACTGGTACAGCCGGGACCCCACCTCCCACGCGATCAGCAGCAGCACGACCATCCAGGAGTAGGCGATCGCGCGGCCCAGCGCCGTCCCCGCCGCGGACGCCGCTTCGGCCAGGCCCGGCAGCGGGGGCCGGCCGCGGCTCGCGGTGCCCCGCTCGGCCCGTGCGGTGCTCGTCGTCTCGGTCATGACCGTCCCCCCGCGTCCGTGGCCCGCCGCGTCCACGGCAGGCTGCGCCGCTCGATGGCGGCGAGCGTGGTGTAGAGCAGCCAGCCGAGCACGCCCGCGAGGATGATCCCGGCGTACACGAAGTCGGGCCGCGGGATGCCCTGGTACTTGACGATCACCGTGCCGATGCCGTAGCTCGCGCCGAGCAGCTCGACACTGACGATCACGATCAGGGCGATGCCGCTGGCCACCCGGATGCCGGTGACGATGGACGGCAGCGCCGAGGGCAGCACCACGCGGCGCAGCGTCTGGAACCGGCTCCAGCGCATGCTGCGCGCGACGGTGAGCAGCTGCGGCTCGGTGTTGTGGACGCCGTACACCGTGTTGAGCAGGATCGGGCCGAAGATCGCGAAGACCGTCAGCGCGAGCTTCATGCTCAGCCCGAGCCCGAAGAGCAGCACCGACGCCGGGATGAACACCGTGGCGGGCACCGATCGCAGCGCGTGCACCACGGTGACCGTCGGGCGGTAGAGGGCGGCGACCGTGCCGAGCACGATCCCGAGCGGGACGGCGACGGCGCTGGTGAGCGCCATCGACAGGAACCAGGTGTAGACGGTGTCGAGGACCTGGAGCCGGAAGTCCGAGCTCACCGCCAGGTCCTTGATCCGCAGCGCCACCGTCCCCGGCGTCGGCAGGGATTCGCGCGCCACGAGGTCGAGGCTGCAGGCGGCCTGCCACAGCGCGACCAGGATGCCGACGCCGAGCGCGCCGAGCGCCAGCGGTGACCGCAGGGCCCGAGCCAGCGGCCCGGCGGGTGCGCCGACCGCGGCCCGGGCTCTGCCGGGGGCTTTGTCGAGGGTCTGCGTGGACGTGGAGGACATCGCTACCGTCCAGCCGGAAGGGAAGGGGGCACGCCGACTCCAGCTCTGCTTCAGGGCCACGTCCATCTCGGAGGACGTAATGGCGTTGCGGGTGACGGTATGGCGCACGTCTCACTGAAGTCAAGGTCGCCGGCGCCGGAAAATGCGGAAGACTTTTTTCGGCGGTCGAATGCAAAGTGCACGACGACAACGGCCGACGGCATGGCCGCCGGCCGGAGGAAGGCACACTTGCGGACGCCGGGCCGGGTGTTCCTGTGACACCCGGCCGGGCGTCACGCGTCGATTTCGGGTTGCTTTCTCAACCCGTGAAATGAATGCACGGGTGACATATCCGCCGGAGTTGTCTCCGCGGTCGGAAATGTATGCTCCGCCGGTGCTAGGCGGCCGGCATGTCCTTCATGACCAGGCGGAAGACCTCCGCCCGAAGCTGGGCGTAGATCGGGTTCTCCTTGGTGGCGAACTGGTCGCGCGGCCGGGGCAGCGGCACTTCGAGTTCGGCGACGACACTGGACGGGCTCTTGGACAGCACGACGATCCGGTCGGAAAGGTAGACCGCTTCGTCGATGTCGTGGGTGACGAAGAGAATCGTCTTGTTGTACTCCTCCCAGACCCGCAGGAGAAGGTCTTCGAGCCCGGTACGGGTCTGCGCGTCCACCGACGCGAAAGGCTCGTCCATGAGCAGTACTTTCGGATGCGAGATCAGCGCGCGGGCGATCGCCACGCGCTGCTGCATGCCGCCCGAAAGCTGCCAGGGGTAGCGGCCTCCGACGGACGGGTCGAGGCCGACCTGGGTCAGCAGCCGCGCCACGTCGCGCTTGATCTCCGCGCGCGAGGCCCGCTCCGACTTCATGGGCAGGCCGACGTTGCTCTCCACGCTCAGCCAGGGGAACAGCGACCTGCTGTAGTCCTGGAAGACGACCGACAGGCCGGGCGGCGGCCCGGTGACGGCATCGCCGCCGAGCGTCACGGTGCCGCCGGTGGGCGGGAGGAGGCCGGCGATGCAGCTCAGCAGGGTCGTCTTGCCGCATCCGGAGGGACCGACGATCGAGACGAACTCCCCCTCATGGAGCGTGAACGAGACCTGCTCGATCGCCCGGACGGCGCCCTTCTTGTTCGGATAGGACTTCGCGAGACCGTCCACCGCGAGCATCGCGGCCCCTGAGCCGTCGCGTTCCGCGGTGGCCGTCGGTGACGGGGGCGTCGAGTCAGGTTTCATTTGCGCTCTCCTCGCACCAGGGTCCACGATTTATACAATGCGAGATGGCATCTCGTCAAGTGCGAATGCCCTGGTGAGAGCCGGTCTCCGGGTTTCTCGTCGCGTTCCGGGGATAGGGAGCGGACGAGTGGAGTCGTGGCTACAGGGAGGCCCGCACATGAACATGCCGCACAGGACGATGCGCCGGGTGGAGGAGGCGGAGGCGCTCGACGGATACGCCAAGCCGCTGGCCAAGGTGGCCCAGCGCGCCGTCCGGCCGCGCATCGTCCGCAACCTGCTGAGCGGGGCCAAGGTCGGTCATCCGCTGCATCCCCCGCTCACGGACGTGCCGATCGGCGCCTGGAGCATGTCCGCGCTGCTGGACCTCATGGGCGGCCGCGAGTCCGAACCGGCCGCCGACCTGCTGGTGAAGGTCGGCCTGGTCACCGCCCTGCCCACCGCCCTCAGCGGCTTCAACGACTGGTCCGACACCCTCGGCGCGGACCGGCGGGTCGGGCTCGTGCACGCCGCGGCCAACAGCGCGGCCCTGTCCCTGTACGCGGCGTCGGCCGTCGCGCGTGCCCGCGGCAGGCGCGGAAAGGGCAAGGCCCTCGGGTTCGCGGGACTGGGGCTGATGGCGGTCGGCGGCTACCTCGGCGGCCACCTGTCGTTCGCCAACGGCGTCAACGTCAACCGCACCGCCTGGGAGCACGAACCGGAGGAGTGGACGCCCGTCCTCGCGGAGGGCGAGCTGGCCGACGGCGAGCACCGCACGGCGGAGGCGGACGGCGTGGACGTCCTGCTGTACCGGAAGGGCGCGACGATCTACGCCATGGCCGCCACCTGCAGCCACATGGGCGGCCCGCTGGGCGAGGGCTCGGTCGAGGACGACTGCGTCACCTGCCCCTGGCACGGCAGCATCTTCCGCTTCGCCGACGGCGGCATCGAACGCGGCCCGGCCAGCAGCCCGCAGCCGCACTACGAGACGCGGATCCAGGGCGGGCGCATCGAGGTCCGCCTAGCCCCGCCGGAGCTCTCCGCCGAGCAGGGCGAGCAAGGCACCCGCCGCGGCCACCGCCGCCCGCTCGCCCGGACACCGGCCTCCTGACAGGGACGCCGCGTCCTGACGGGCGCCCGGGTGACCGCGCCGCTCACGGACGTCCGGCGCGGAACGCCCGGCGGTAGGCGCCGGGGGTCGTGCCGTCGAGCTGCGCGGGGCGCGGCGGCGCCGCGAACTGCAGATGCCCGCCTTCGCGGCATGACCATGGTCCGCGTGCCGCGCGGGCAGCCCCGGGCGCCGGATGGTCTGCGGCGTCGCCGGAGGGGTAGCGGCGTGTCCGTGGCCGCCTGACCTGGACCACTGTCGGGCTCGATTTCCGACCTGTCCGCTTCTTGTGGGATCGTCACCGTCGCAGCCGTGACCGCGATCCCCGAGGAGCCCATGGTGAGGCGCGACTCTGCCGCGGAGCCCGATCCCACCGAGGCCGGACATCTCCGGGACGAGGAGATGGCGGGCGGCTACACCGGCCGCGTCGTCATGCCCGGCGACGTCCTGGACGCCATCGAGCGGCGGGAACCGCCGTCCCGCCCGGAGCGCGGCCTGGAGGTGCGGCACGACCCGAGCGACTTCGGCGACCTCGGGACCGCCGACCGCCCCGGCGAGGAGGGCGAGGAGATCGGCGGTGCCGCCCACGCGGCGCCGCCGTCCCTGGCCCGCTCCAGCGTCATCATGGCGATCGGGACGGTCGCGTCCCGCGCGACGGGCTTCATCCGGACGGCGGCGATCGTCGCCGCGCTCGGCACCGGGCTCCTCGGTGACGCCTACCAGACGGCCAACATGGTGCCGTTCGTGGTGTACGACCTGCTCATCGGCGGCCTGCTGGCGAGCGTCTTCGTGCCGTTCCTCGTGAAGCGGCGGGAGCAGGACCCGGACGGCGGGGTGGCGACCGAGCAGCGGTTCATGACGGTGACGCTGCTCGCCCTGGCCGCCATCACGTTCGTCGCGGTCCTCGGCGCGCAGTTCCTCATCACCGTCTACGCGGGCGGGTGGACGGGCAACCAGCGCGACGTCGCCGTCACCCTGGCGCGCTTCCTGCTGCTGCAGATCTTCTTCATCGGGGCGAGCGGCGTCGTCAGCTCGATGCTGAACAGCCGCGAGCGGTTCGGCGCGCCGATGTGGGCGCCGGTCGTCAACAACCTCACGATCATCGCGACGGCCGTGCTGTTCCTGTGGATCGCCGGACCCGGCCGCACCCCCGGCGACATCACCGACGGCCAGGTCGCGCTCCTCGGGCTCGGCGCGACCGCCGGCCAGTTGCTCCAGGCCCTCATCCTGGCGTGGTCGCTGTGGCGCGCCGGGTTCCGCTGGCGTCCCCGTCTCGGCCTGCGCGGATCGGGCTTCGGTGAGGCGATGCGGAACGCGGGCTGGATGATGGTGTACGCCGTCGTCGCGCAGATCAGCCTGCTGGTCAGCACGAACGTCGCGACCCGCGCCGGCGCCCGGGTGGCGGAGGCGGGGCTGGAGACCGGGGCGGGCATCACCGCCTACAAGAACGCCTTCGTCATCTTCCAGCTGCCGTACGCCATCATCGCGGTCTCGGTGATCACGGCGCTGCTGCCGAAGATGAGCCGGCACGTCGCGGACGGGCGCAAGGACCTGGTCCGGCTGGACTTCTCCCGCGGAGTCCGGCTGGCGGCCGTCCTGCTGGTCCCCGCGTCCGTCGCGATGGTGGTCTTCGCGGTGCCGATGTCGGTCGTCCTGTACGCCCGCGGCAGCGCCTCGGTGGACGACGCGCACGTCATCGGCTATGTGCTCATGATGTTCGCGGTGTCGCTCATCCCCTTCACGCTGTTCCAGATGATGCTGCGGGTCTTCTACTCCCTGGGCGACACCCGCACCCCCGGGCTCATCGCCCTCGCCCCCGTCGCCATCCACGGGATCTCGGGCTTCCTGGTCCTGTACCTGGCACCGCCGGAGCACATCGTCATCTACCTGCCGATCGGCCACGGCCTCTACTACGTGGTCGGCTTCCTGATCGCGGGCCAGATCCTGCGGAAGCGCCTCCACGGACTGGACGGCCGCCGCGTCTTCCGCTCCCTCCTCCTGCTCCACCTGGCGGCACTCCCGGGCGCCGCGGCGGGCGGCGCGGTGGCCTGGCTGCTGGGCGGCTTCACCGGCGGAACCGCCGCCGCGCTCCTCGCCCTCTTCGCAGGCTGCGCGGTCGGCGGCGTCATCTTCGGCCTGACCGCCTACGCCCTGCGCATCGAAGAGGTACGGGTCTTCCTGGAGACGGCCCGCACGAAGGCCCTGCGCCGTTAGGACATACCAGGGAGGCTCCTTATACGGCGTTGTAGATGTCCAGGAGCCGCTCGACGTTGGCCTTGGAATCGAACTTCGCCGCGAGTTCCCCCGCGCGTAGGGAAAGCCGGGTGAGCAGGCCGCGGTCGCTGCTCAGCCGATCGATCAGGGCGGGGAAGTCCAGGTCGTCGCCATAGAGACATGCGTCTCCGAACTGGTCCTCATACTGGGGGAGGGCGCGCAGCAGTATCGGTTTCCGCAGCGCCGCCGCCTCCAGGACGGCCATCGGGCAGTTCTCCTGCAGAGCGGGAAGGAAGAAGAGGTCCGCGGCGGCCACGTGGGACAGGACGGCCGATCGTGGAAGCGGGCCCGTGAAGAGGAGATTGGGGGGTGCGTCGCGCATGAGCCGATGCATCTCGGCTCGGTGGTCCGCCAGCGGACCGAAGATGACGCCCCCCACCCAGCGGAACAGGACGTCTGGAAGGGCCCGAGCGCATTCGACGAACGCGGCGATGCCTTTTCGGGGCTGAACTTGGCCGACCCCGACGACCATGAATCGGCCCTGCGGCACGCCCAGCCTCTTGCGAGACTCCTCGGACGAATCCGCGTTCGCCCTGATGGCCGCGACGTCGACCGTGTTCGGGACGACCCGGATCGGCCGCTCGACCCCCATGTCCCTGAGTTCGGCGCGTACCGCCGAACTCACGGCCAGAACGGTGTCCGCCCCGTTGTAGAACGCGCGCAGGTATCGCGTGAACGCGCATTTCCAGTGCCGGTGAGCGCGGAGGCTGCCGACCACCGAATCGGCGGTCAGGTGGGCGGTGACGATGCGGCGCCGGCCCGCCATCAGCAGACCGGCGGCGTAGGGGCCGACGGTGTGCGCGTGCTGGACGTCGGCGCGGCGCGGCAGGTTGACGGTCACCTCGGCCACCCGGCGGAGCATGGTGACCTGCTCCAGGTACGCGGAATGCACGCCGTGACCGGCCACGGTGAGGGCGGACTCCGAGACGACGTTCACCGCGAGCATCCGGCCGCCCTGGGCAGGACCGTCACGGCGGCGGAGGTGCGTGGTTCCCCTGGAGGGCGGCCGCTTGCCGGTACGCCTTGCCGCTCGCCTGCATGTTCTCCCGGAGCGCAAGGCCCAGGACGAACACGGAGAACGCCAGGAGCGCGATATTGAGCGTATTGAGATTGAGCAGATGCAGCCCGCGGATCTCCGGCCCCTCGTCGCCATACCGCTGAACGGTCTCCTTGGCGCTCAGCGCGATCAGGCCGAAGAATCCCATCGCGTTCAGTACCTGCATGCCGATCACACTCTTGCGGTTACGCTCCACCCGCGAATTGATCTGCGACTCCAGCAGGACCGGCCGGCCCACCAGCGAGTTGACGCGGGCTTCGAGAAAGCGCTTGTAACCGGCGCGCTTCTCCACCTCGGTGTAAATCTGAATCAGGTATCCGAAGGCGAGGGCGATTCCATAGGGGGCGAAGACGAGCGCCAGCCAGTTCTTTCCCTCGTCATGCTTGATGAGCCCGATGGTCAGCGCCCCGACCGCGATGAGGCCCGCGAAGTTGATGAACCGGTCGGCCGTCATGAGCATTTCGCGCATCGCCTTGGTGAGGTCCGCCACCTCGGTGAGCAGGATGCGCAGTATCTGGCCGTCTTCCGACTCACCGACCGTGGCGTCCACCGCGAAGGGTTTGACGGGATTGGGCGGCCCGTTGTCGGCGGGCTGCCTCAGCGTGATGCGCATACCATTCTTCCTGTGCCTCCGAGGGGAGGTCGAACATTACTCGGCCCACTCTGCGGAGCGCAAGACCGGGCCGGACGTCACTGCGGGAATGTGAGTTCGTCGTAGACGCCGGCCACCCGTGCGGCGTATTGCGCCGGAGTGTATTCGGTGGCCTGGCGTTTCGCGTTGGAACCCAGCCGGTGCCGGGTGTCCGGGCATTCCAGGAGCCGGACCAGAGCGGCACCGAAGCACTTTTCCGAGTCGGCGGCATATCCGGTCTGGTCGTTCTTGACCACGAAACCGTCGAGTGCGCCGTCCAGGACGACCGCCGGAATGCCCTCCAGCGCCGCTTCGGCGATGACCATCCCCTGCGTTTCGGTCAGCGACGGGTGGGCGAGTACCTTGCTCGGGCCGAGCAGGTGGTTGACGAGCTCCGGCGGCGCGGGCCCCGCGAACGCCACGGCGTGCGAGATGCCGAGCGCCTCGGCCATACGCTCGTACTTCTTCCGTTGGCCGTCTCCGATGATGTTCAGCCTGGCGGCCGGGACGGCCGGCAGGACCTGATGTGCCATCGCCTGGAGAAGCGTATCCAGGTTCTTCTCCGAAGAAAGGCGGCCCACGTACGCGAGAACTGCATCCCCAGAATGGATGGACTGCCGCATCTCCCGCAGTCGCCGTGCCGACGCGGGGGCCAGCGGTCCATGCCGGACGGGCGCACTGGGAATGACGCAAGGTACACAGGAAGGCGACATCTCCCGCAGGGCGGACGCGGTTTTCGGTGACGGCACGATTATCCGGTCGAAAAGGGTCGCAACACTCGACAGCATCTGCCGGTGGTGGGGCGCGACATCGACTCCGGCCAGCGCCGCCAAGCCCGCCCGTCCCAGTACCTTCGCGACTCCACCCGCGTTGTCCGGCAGCAGGCCGCCCGCGTACATGATGGGAATGCCCAGCTTGAGAATCGGATAGGCGTCCCGATAGGCCAGCAGATCCGTGTGCCAGGTGAGCACGGATTTCAAACCCGTCCGCCGGCACAGCCGCGCCGCGAGCAGGCCCAGCGAACCCAGCGTGTGGATGTGGACCACGTCCGGTTTGTGAAGCTCGACCAGCCGTTCGAGGGTCTTCGGGGAAATCCAGCCGAACCTGAATCCCCCCTGCCCCGTAGCAAAGGACGGGGCCAGGTAGGTGGGATACCCGCGGGTAGGTATCGGCGTCCGGGTGCGGGGAGCGATTACCGCCACGTCGTGGCCCGACTCGCGCAGCCCCGCGGCCAGGGATGCCACGGAAGTCGCGACGCCGTCCCGGTTTGGCGGGTAATTGTCTGAAACGAGCAGAATGCGCACTGATTGATCACTCCCTGGGGAATCGTAGCGACTTCCCGTCGTCCAGGAGTGGGCGTACAGAAATCCAAATCGGCAAGACGCGGTGTCGAGCACGAGACCGCCCCGCGACCGGCGCCGCCGGCTGCCCCGTGCCTCCCTCCCGCGACCGGTGCTCCTGGTTCCCATGGGTGATGTGCGGGCGCCGACCCTCGCCGGACGATGGGGATCCACGGTTTGGGAGGCACCTTGAACGCGCACCGATGGACGACCCTGCTCGCGACGTGCTGGTCGGCGACGACCACCGCGCTCGGCCTGTGGTGGACCCTGCGGCCATCGGCGTACCTCCTCGGCGGAGGCGACGCCGGCAGCCCCCCGCTGGCCTTCGAGTTCCCCCCGGAGTGGCTGCTGCTGATCGGCACCGGCGGCATCGCCGTCACGCTCGGCCTGCGCACCCGGCGACGTTCCAGGTCCCTGCGCTGGGCACTCGTGGCCATCGCCGCAGGCTTCGCCGGGCTCTGCCTGGCGGTTTCGGGACACATGCCGCTGCTCGCCCTGGCCTACGCCCTCGCGTTCGCCGGCCCGCCGGCCCTGATCGCGGCCCTGCTGGCACGGGCCTTCCGGCTCGGCATCAAGGGCACCTCGGCGATGGTGGGCACTCCGCTGACGGCCGGCCTCCTGCTGGCCGGCACCATCATGGTGATGAAGGGAGCCCACTGGACGCTGCTGTCCGTGGCCGGCTGCCTGGTCTGGCTCGCCCTGACGGTGACGTCCTACCGGGTGAACCACGGCCGCTGCGCCGCCTGCGGCCGTCCCGGCGCGGCGTGGACCCACCCGGAGTCCGCCGCCCGCTGGGGACGCAAGCTCACGATCATCGCCGCGCTCATGCCGCTGCCCTACGGCCTGGCCCGCCTCACCTGGTTCACCCCGTGGCCGATCGCGTTCCCCGAAGGCGCCGGCTGGGGAATCTGGCTCACCGGCATCCTGCTCGGCTTCGCGTCGGAGGGCGGCGCGATCCTGACCCGCGGCCTCATCCGCCCCTGGGGCGAGGTATGGCCAAGGTGGGTGCCCGCCCTGCACGGCCGTCCCATCCCGGTAGCCGTACCGACCTTCGCGGCACTCACGGTCTCGGTCATGCTCGCCCTGCTGACCGTCTACTTCGCGGGCACCATCGCCGGCGGCGAGATAGACCTCCTGGTCATCGTGGCCTTCGTGCCCCTCAGCCTCTGGGGCCCCCTCCTGGCCGGCGCGGCGATGGCGTACTACTACCGCCGCCGCACCGCGTGCCACTGTCTCGCGTCACCCGCTGATGGGCGCGAGCCCGTCCACCAGCACCACACGCCCCGGCGCCACCCGGGCCCCGAACCGCGTGTCGCCCTCGCGCTCGCGGATTCGAGGTGAACGTGCCCCGAGGGCGGTGGCATGGCGGACGCCGCCCTCGTGCAGAATCTGCGGACGACGGGAGCGCGCCCCCCGCTGGTCCGGATCGCAGGCGCGGACAAGGAGTCGGCACCGATGCAGAGCGAGGATCGCCTCGGCGATGACGGCGGGACGGATGCCGGCAGGCCGGATGTCGGCAGGACAGATGTCGGTCGGCCCGTCCTGCCGCCGACCGTGGAGGACGAGCGGCTGCGGGCACTGCGCGCCCGCGTACGCTCGTTCGTCCGGCACGAGCTGGAGACCGGCGGGTTCACGCCGGCCGTCGACTCGTGGATGAGCGCGTGGGACATCGGGTTCACCCGCAGACTCGCCGGCCAGGGCTGGCTCGGCATGACGATTCCCGTCGAGTACGGCGGGCACGGCCGTACGTTCCTCGAACGTTTCGTCGTCACCGAGGAACTGCTCGCCGCCGGAGCACCCGTCACCGCGCACTGGTTCGCCGACCGGCAGGTGGCGCCCTCACTCCTGAGGTTCGGCACCGAGGAGCAGAAGAGGGAGTTCCTGCCCGGCATCGCCCGCGGCGAGGTGCTGTTCGCGATCGGCATGAGTGAGCCGGAGTCGGGGTCCGACCTCGCCAGTGTCGGCACGAGGGCGGTGCGCACCGAGGGCGGCTGGACGGTCACCGGCACCAAGGTCTGGACGACCAACGCCCACCGCGCCGACCACATGATCGCCCTGGCCCGCACCGCACCGGTCGACGCCGGTGACCGCCACGCCGGGCTCAGCCAGTTCATCGTCGACCTCCGGTCGCCCGGCGTGGAGATCCGGCCCATCGTCTCGATGGACGGCGGGCACCATTTCAACGAGGTGTTCCTGGGCGATGTCTTCGTCCCCGACGGGAGGGTCCTCGGCGCCATCGGGGACGGGTGGCACCAGGTGACCTCCGAGCTCGGATTCGAGCGCAGCGGACCGGAGCGCTTCCTGTCCACGTACCTGCTCCTTGAGGACCTGACGGAGGCGATGCGCCGCGGGCAGCTCCCGGCCGATCCGCGGCTGGGCCGGTTCGTCGCCAGGATCGCGGGACTGCACCGGATGTCGCTCGCGGTCGCGGGCGCGCTCGAACGAGGCGAACGCGCCGATGTCGCCGCCGCGGTCGTCAAGGCGCTCGGAACCAGGACCGAGGGGGACGTGGCCGAGTACGCGGCCATGTTCCTCGGCGGGGCGGACGTTCCGGCGTCCGTACGGGACGCGGCCGGCGCCGCGCTCCTCGCCCGCCCGGGGTTCACGATCCGCGGGGGGACCAACGAGATCCTGCACGGTGTCATCGCCAGGGGATTGGGGTTGCGGTGATGAGCGAGATCATGCGGGTCGACGGCGACCTGGAGCGGCTGTTCCGCGACGTGTTCACCGACTGGCGCGACACGCGGCCCGCGGCAACGCTTCAGGTCAGCGTTGACCGCGACCTGTGGAGGACCCTTGAGGAGCTGGGGCTCACCCGGCTCACCTCCGGCGAGGAAGCCGCGGCCGGGTGGGTCGAGGCCGCGGCGCTGCTCCGCGCGGCGGCCGGGGCCGCGGCGCCGGTACCGCTGGCCGAGCACGACCTGCTCGCCGGATGGCTGCTCGACCGCGCCGGCCTGCCGGGCTCGGGCGCGCTGCGCACGGGCTGCCTGCTCGATCAGGACGGAAGCGCCGAACGGGTCCCCTGGGCGGCCTCGGCGGACGCGATCGTGGTGATCTGGGGCGAACAGGGAGCCTGGAAGGCCGCCGACGTCCCGGCGTCGGCGGCGGCGATCGAACCGTCCCATGACCTGGCCGGTCAGCCGCGCGACACCGTGCGGGTCGCCGTGGAGTCGCTGGCGGGCGTGGAGATCGGTGACGACGTGGTGCGCGAGTACTCGCTGCGCGGTGCGCTGGCCCGGACCGTCCAGATCACGGGCGCCATGGACCGCATCGTCGAACTGTGCCTCCGGCACGCCTCCGAGAGGCGGCAGTTCGGCCGGCCCATCACACGGTTCCAAGCCGTCCAGCACCTCATCGCCGAAGCGGCGAGCGAGTGCGCCCTCGCCATGGCCGCGACCGACGCCGCGGTGCTCGAAGCGGCCTCCCCTGGCCCGGATCTCGACTCGCTGGAGTTCGCGGTCGCCGCGGCCCGTTCCGTGACCGGCCACGCGGCATCGGTCGTGGTGCGCAACGCCCACCAGGTGCACGGCGCGATCGGCACGACGTTCGAGCATCGGCTGCACGAGTTCACCAAGCCCGCCCTCGCGTGGCGTTCCGAGTTCGGCTCGATGCACGAGTGGGACGCGCGGCTGACGGCGTTGATACTCGGTTCGAGTGGCCCCGCGTGGGACATGGCGGTACCGGCTTACGGCACGTCCCTATCAAGAGCGGATGATTGATCGGTAGATCAGTGGATATGTGTCCCTACGTTCGCGTTGGCGTGGAACCTCTGCGTGCGACGAGCCAGTACACCGGACGAGGACATGATGGCCCAGGACAGGCAGCCGACCGAAACGCGCTCCTCCGGGCAGGGCGGCGATGTCGTCCGTCCCGCTTCGATCGAGCGCCGCAGTACCGGATCGACCGTGACCGCACGGGACATGACCGGGCGCCCGGTCGGCACTCGGCGCCCGATGGAGCCGCAGCGCTCCGGTGACGGCGGCCTGGCCCACGTGGTCGAGGTCCTGCTGGACAAGGGCCTGGTGATCAACGCCGACATCATGGTGTCGGTGGCGGGTGTGGAGCTGCTCGGGATCCGGTTGCGGGCGGCACTGGCGTCGTTCGAGACCGCCGCGCGCTACGGCCTGGAGTTCCCCTCCGGGACGAACGTGGAGACGGCCGCCTGGAAGGAGACCGAGGACCCGAAGGAGACCTGCCCCGACTGCGGGAAGCGGGCTCCCATACGGCAGTTGCTGGAGGAGTACTGCCCGTGGTGCGGCTGGCGCAGCGCCAAGGCGCTGACCGAGGCCGCGCGGAACGGCTCTTCGGCCAAGAAGAAGCCGCGGGACGGCGATGCCGGCTGAATCCCCGATGTCCGCGCCGCTGCGCCCGACGCGCGACCCGCAGGTCACCCTGGACGACCTGCTGGAGGTCGTGCTGAACAAGGGCGCGGTGCTCCACCTGGACCTCATCATCGCGGTCGCCGACATCCCGCTCATCGGGGTCAACCTGCGCGCGGCGATCGCCGGTATGGAGACCATGCTGGAGTACGGGCTGCTGGAGCAGTGGGACGCCGACACGCGCGCCTGGGCGGAGCGCGCCACCGCCGCCGCACCCGAACTCGAAGAGGACGAGCGGGTGGTCATCCGGTCGTTCGGCGGCCATTACGACGAACGCGGCATGTCCCACGTCTGGCGGCCCGGCACCCTCTTCCTCACCGACCGGCGCATCCTGGTCCACCGGCGCGAGCCGCGCGAGGTGCTCTGGGAGGCCCGGCTGGAGGACGTCGACGCCACCCGCCTGCAGAGTGAGCGGACGGTCGGCGGCGAGGAGCGCCTGCGGGTGCGCGTGGAGCTGACCGGCGGGGACGGCGCCCTCCTCTCCGCCGCGAACCCAGAGAAGTTCGACGAGACCCTGCGCCGCCTGGCACCACACGTCCGGTCCCACGAGCCGCGCCCCCTGATCGCGGACGACGGCGGCCCCGAATGCGAGGCCCACATGTGGTACCACGAACCGCGCCGGGACGGCGCCATGTGGCGCGGCGGCCGGGCCCGGCTGGAGAACGGCCGCCTGACCTGGAAGTCGCCGACCGACGCTCGCCCGGCCGTGACCCTGGACACCGCCCGGATCCGCGACGTGCGGCTCGAACCCGGGACCACGCCCACGACCGGCCTGGACCGCCTGGTCGTGGACGCGGCGGGCGAGCACCTCGTGCTGGCCACCGCGGAGGGGCCGCGCTGGGCGCGGCTTCTGGCGCCGTCCGCCCGCACCGCCGCTGGGAAGGAGCCTCATGGCCATCACCGTTGACGAGAGCAGCCTCAAGAACGGTGTTCTCACCCTCGTGGTCACCCTGGTCGAAGTGATCCAGGAAGCGCTGGAACGGCAGGCCGTGCGCCGGATGGAGGGCGGCGACCTCAGCACCGAGGAGCTGAACCGCCTGGGCGACGCCCTGCTGGAGCTGGACGAGGCCATGGAGGAGATCAAGGCCGAGCACGGCATCACCGCCTCCGTGGCGGACCTGCACCGCGGCCTGGACGAGGTCGTCGACGAGGTCGTGGACCGCCTGGCCAACCCCGAACGCTGGGCCGAGGAGATCGAGGGCGGGGGTGAGCGGCGTTGAGCGGCGAAGCCCTGTACGTGTACGCGCTCCTCGCCGACCCCGGGGCCGGCGCCGAACCCCCGGGCGAGGGACTCGACGGCGCGCCGCTGCGGCTGGTCCGGGCCGCCGACTGCGGGCTGGCCGCCCTGGTCCACGCGGCCCCGGCGCGGCCCTACCAGGGGCCGGACGACGACGTCCGCCGCTGGATCCGCACCCACGACGAGGCGGTCGAGGGCATGCGCCGCGCGGCGGGCGGCGTGCTGCCCATGACCTTCAACGTGCTGGTCGCCCCCGGCGAGGACGGCGACGCCGAGAGCCGCCTGCGCGCCTGGCTGCGGGAGAGCCGCGACGACCTCCACGACCGCCTCGCCAGGTTGCGCGGCCGCGCCGAGTACCGCGTCGAGATCACGCTGGACTCCACGGCCGTGCCGACCGACGACGGCTCCGTCCAGGAGATCGAAGAGCGCATGCGGAACAGCTCGCTCGGCCTGCGGCGCCTGCTGGCCAAGCAGCTGGACGCCAAGCGCCGGGCCGCGGCCGACTCCTTCGCCGACCAGCTGCACGCCGACGCCCGCCGCCGGCTGGGCGCCGTCGCCGAGGACCTGGCCGACCGCCGCCGCGCGACGCGCCGTCCCGAGGAGATCGAGGTGCTCTCCCTGGCCCTGCTGGTGCACGACGACGATGTCGAGAACCTGGGGTTCATCCTCTCCGAACTGCAGGAAGGCCATCCCGCCGTCCAGGTGCGCTTCCTCGGCCCGTGGCCGCCCTACTCGTTCACCGGAGACCAGCTGGCGACCCCGGCCGCCACGAGCACGACCCCCGGCCACTGAGACCACCCGCCCGTCCACGCGACCTCGGCATCACCTGTGGCTCGGCCGTATTGCGGACATCTTCTGGCCGCTTCCGTCTCTAGCGTGCCGGGCATGGACATCACCGAGATCCGCCCGTTCCGCATCGAGATCCCGCAGCGCGACCTGGACGATCTGCGTGACCGGCTGGCCCGTACCCGCTGGCCCGACCAGCTGCCGGGCGTGGGCTGGTCGTTCGGGGTGCCGCTGGATCGGGTGCAGGAGCTGGCCGAACACTGGCGCACCGAGTACGACTGGCGGCGCCACGAGACCAGGCTGAACGGATTTCCGCAGTTCACCACCGAGATCGACGGGCAGCGGGTGCATTTCCTGCACGTCCGCTCGCCGGAGCCGGACGCGTTGCCGCTGATCCTCACGCACGGCTGGCCGAGCACGTTCGCCGACTTCAGCGCGATGGTGGGCCCGCTGACGGACCCGCGCGCACACGGCGGCGACCCGGCGGACGCGTTCCACGTGGTCGCACCGTCCGTTCCGGGTTTCGGGTTCTCCGGCCCCACGCGCGAACCCGGCTGGGGGCTGGCGCGCATCGCCCGCGCCTGGGCAGAGCTGATGCGGCGCCTGGGGTACGAGCGTTATGGCGCGCAGGGCAACGACATCGGCTCGGTGCTGGCACCCGAACTCGGACGCACGGCGCCGGACAACGTTGTGGGCGTGCACGTCAACGCACATATGACATTGCCGTCAGGGGATCCGGCGGAGCTGGAAGGGCTGTCCCAGGCCGACCAGGCCCGGCTGGCGCTGATGGCCGGCTGGGAGGAGTACTCGGGCTATGGGGTGGTGCAGAGCACCCGTCCGCAAACCCTCGCGTATGCCCTGGCCGACTCTCCTGCGGGGCAGCTGGCCTGGTACGCCGACCATTACGACGACCACGGCGGCAAGGTGGACGCGATCGACCGCGACGCCGTCCTGACCAACGTGAGCATCTTCTGGCTGACCGGAACCGCGGGGTCGGCGATACGCCTCTACCGGGAGTCGGCCGACATCTGGGGCAAGCCGGTCTCGAAGTCGGCGGTGCCGACGGGAGTGGCGGTGTTCCCAGGGGACGCGACCGTGCGGCGCTTCGCCGAACGCGACAACGAGATCACGGCATGGACGGAGCACGACGAGGGCGGGCACTTCGCCGCATTGGAGGTTCCCGGCCTGGTCACGTCCGTGATCCGGGAATTCTTCCGCACCCTGCGCTGAACCATGTGCCACCGATGCCACGTCAGGCCCGGCGGTCATTCGGGGAGGAGGATGGGCTGTGGGTAGTCGAGGGTGCGTCGCTGGGACGCGGGCAGGGCCCACGGGCGGTGGACGCGCGAACCCTCGATGCCGGCGAGTTCGGGCACGTATCTGCGGACGTAATCGCCGCGCGGGTCGAACCGGGACGCCTGCCGGAGCGGGTTCATGACCTGGTCCGGCCGGGTGCTGTTCCCGGTGCCCGCCACCCACTGCCAGTTCCCCGCGTTGTCGGCGATGTCGCCGTCGGTGAGCCAGTCGCCGAAGTGGCGCAGGCCGTCCCGCCAGTCGATCCCGAGGTCGCGGGTCAGGAACGATGCGGTGATGAGCCGTGCGCGGTTGTGCATGAAGCCCTCGCGGTGCAACTGGCGCATGCCCGCGTCCACGATCGGGACGCCGGTCATGCCGTCGCACCACGCGGCGAGGGCGTCCTCGTCGTCGTTCCAGCGCCGGTCGCGCGGCCGGTAGTCGTCCCTGGGCAGCGCCGGGAACGCCGCGGCGACCTGGTGGTGGAAGTCGCGCCACGCGAGCTGGCGGCGGAACGCGTCCGGCCCGGTCTGCGCCAGTTCCCGCGGCGAGACGCAGCCGAACTTCAGGTACGGGCTGAGCCGGGACGTCCGGTCGGCGGCGAGATCGTCGTGGACGTCCTCGTACGCCGCCGCGTCCCGCCGGAGCCACGCCGCGAGGCGTTCCCGCCCCTTCCGCTCGCCGCCGGGCGCGAGGTCCGGCGACGGCGAGCCCGGCGTCAGTTCGGCGAGCCGCGGCAGCGGGCCCGCGTTGACGCCGGACGGCAGGCGGACCGCCTCGGGCACGTCCGCGACCGGACGCCACCGGGCCGCCTCCCAGGCCCGCCAGTACGGGGTGAACACCCGGTAGTGGTCGCCGCTGGCGGGCGTGAGCTCACCCGGCGGGACGACCGTGATGCCGGGATGCAGCGAGATGTCCAGGCCGATCTGCCGGAGGCCGGCGAGGCGCCGGGTGGCGAACGCCGACCGCTCGTCGGCGACGAACAGCGACGCGGCGTGCGTCCTCTCGGCCAGCCGCGCGACCTCCGCGACCGGGTCGCCGCGCACCACCACCAGGTCGCCGCCCAGCTCGCGCAGCGATTTCCGCAGGTCCGCCAGGCTGTCCAGGAGGAACCGGACGCGGTTGGGCACGCCGAACGGACCGTCCAGGATCGCCCTGTCGAGGACGAACGCCGGAACGACACGGCCGGCCTCGCAGGCGGCGGCCAGAGCGGGATTGTCCCGGACCCGGAGATCACGGGTGAACAGCATGATCGACGTGCTCATCACCGGCGGGCGCGGCGGTTGCGGTAGGCGATATCGCTGTTCAGCGCGGTGGCGAACGCGCACCACGCCGCGTACGGCACCAGCACGGCGCCCGCGACGGCGTCGGCACGGGCCGTGCGCCTGATCAGCTCGGCGTTGCTCACGTCCAGCAGAACCGTGCCCACGACTCCCGCGGCCGTGCTGCGCCGACGGAAGAACAAGACATTCCACGCGGCGTTCAGTGCCAGGTTGACCCCCAGGCTGGCGGCCAAGGCACAGTGCTCACGCCCCTGCGACCTCACCAGCGCACGCCCGCTCGCCCACGCGATCGACGCGTAGAGCGGCGTCCACACGACCCCGAACGCCCACGCCGGCGGCTGCCACGACGGCTTGGCCAACGACCGGTACCAGGCGGTATCGGGGTCGACCGCCTTGGCGCCCACCGCAGCCGCCACCGCCACCGCCGCCGAAGGTGAGCGGGATCTCGGCGGTGTTCGGCCCCTGGTTGCCCGGCGCGGTGACGGCGATGACGCAGGCGCCGGCCTTGGCGGCGCAGTCGGCGCCGCCCGCCTCGGCGACGAGCTTGATCTTGGCGTCCGTGGAGCCGTCCTTGGTCACGAAGTTGCCATCGGCGTCGGTGGCGCCGAGGATCGCTCCCCCGGTGCCCTGCGCGGCGCAGTCGTTGGGGAGCTTGGGGCCGGGCTTGCACTGGCCGAGCGTCACGAAGGTCTCGTTGGGGCTCATGCCGGTCACCTGGACGGTGATCGTGTCTCCGGCCTTCACACCCGTGGTCTTGCTGGCATTGATCTTCGGTGCGGCCAGCGCGGGCAGCGCGACCGCCAGGACGCATGCCCCGGCTAGTGCGACCACGGCGCCGGCACGTCTCACAAGTCCGGCGAAGCCGGTCCGGGGGGCGTGGGGGGTCGCCCCCCCTCGAAAAATACTGATTCCGGTCACGGCGTTTGCTCCTTCTGGTTGGCTGCCGCCTATCTGCTGCGGCGTTGGACGACGGTGACGACTCCCCCGGCGAGGACGAGCAGCGCGACGGTCGCGGCCCAGAGCGGCGTCGAGGGGCCTCCGGTGCCCGGCCCGGCCCCGGCGGCGGGCACCGGGGAGGTGTGCACGGCGGAACCGCCCTTGAACGACGACCCCTTGAAGCCCACGCGGACGATCGCGGTGTTGGTGTCGTAGACGGCGTCCGGCACGGTGCCCGGCAGGGGCCCGGCGCCGATGACGCACTGCCGGGTCATGCAGTCGATGCCGCCGAACTCCGGACGGGCCTTCAACCGGACCTCCGGCAGCTTGCCGTGCGCGTCGACGTTGACGAAGGTGGCGCCGCCGCCGAGGTCGCAGTCCTTGAGCCCGTTGGTGTAGCCCTCCCGGCACAGCCCGACGGCGACCGCCTTCAGCCCGGGCCGGAACCCGGCCCCGGAGACGATGATCGTCTCGCCGGCGGTGAGGTCGGCGGAGCGGCTGACGTGCAGCTCGGGCGGGGCCGCCACCGTCCCGGCGGAGGCGAGCGGGGACAGCGCCAGCGCGGCGAGCGCGATGGGGATCACGTGACGGAACCTCCGGTGCTGCGGGCCACGGCCGGCGGGCGCGGCTCGCCGGCCGCCGGGACGGGGATCTCGGCGATGCGGCCGGGCTCGACGGCGTAGGCGCGGTGGACGAGCGCGAGGATCTCCGGCGTGGCGGGTCCGGCGATGACCACGGCGGTGCCGGTGGCGGCGAGCCGGCGCAGCACGGCGTGCACGGCGGTGGCGCACGGGCCGCCCGCGATGCCGTCCACCAGCAGGAGCCGGGGCCGGGTGAGCAGCGCCTCGGCGAGCGAGAGCAGTCCCTTCGGCGCGGCGGTGAGCGCTCCCGCGGGTTCGCCCGCGAGCTTGCGGAGCGAGGGGAAGACGTCCAGGACGGAGTGCGCGGCGGCGCCGGGGTCGGCGTGGCCCATCGCGCGGGCGTGCGCGGCCAGCCCCACCGCGACCGGCGACTCTCCGGGGGCGCGCGGCTCGGGGCCCGCGTGGTGGCACAGCCCCAGCGCCATGCGCTGGTAGGCGTCGAGCGCGGTCAGGTCGGCGCCGCCCAGCACGATCCCGCCCTTGCACGGCGTCCGCCCGGCCAGGGCGGCGGCGAGCGTGCCCGCGCCGGGGCCGGACAGCGCGACGATCTCGCCCGCCGCCATCCGCAGCCCGATCCGGCGCAGCCGGGCCGGGCCGCGCGGGACCGCCAGGTCCCGGACGTCGAGGAACGGCGGCGGCTGCGCGCTCCCGGGGCCGCGCACGCGCAGCGCCAGCAGCGCACCGACGATCGGCGGCAGCGCCGTCAGCGTCAGCGCGGACCCCTCGGCGAGCACCGCGCGCAGGGCCGCCGCGCAGCCGAAACCGGCGAGCCCGCCGCCCGCCGCCGCGATCCCGGTGAGGCCGGCCGCCGCCAGACGGCGCGGTTCTGGCAGCGGCCGGAGCACGGTGGTGTCGAGGGCGGCGACGGCCAGGCCCGCGGCGGGCAGGGCGACGGCGAACCCGGCCGCGAGCGTGCCCGGGCCGGGCGCGCTCGCCATCAGGATCGGCGCGGCGGCGCCCGCGAGCAGCAGCCAGGGGACGGTCTGCGCCGTACCGGCCGCCCGGCGCCCGAGCACGGCGAGCGCGACCGCCGGGAGCAGCGCCCACGCCAGGTGCCGGACGGGTTCCTCCCCGATCAGATCCCAGCGGAAGGTGAGCAGGTGCAGCCCGCCCATGAGCGAGGACCCCGCCACCCAGCCGACGAGCAGGTACACCGGAAGGGACGCCTTGACCTCGCGGACGCCGATCATGTCCCGCACCCGCCCGACGGACCGGCCGGACTCCCCGGGCGCCTCGCGGGCGAGGAGGGCGGCCGCCGCGGCGAGCGCGGCGGCGCAGCCGCCCGCGATCAGCAGCGCCGACCCGGGATCGGCGGACCGGAGCACCGTGAGCCAGGCGGCCGCGGCCAGGCCGGCGAGCGCGGCGGCCTGCCCGCGCGCGGGCCCGCCGGACGACCGGGCGGCGCACGCCCTCGGCACGGCGAGCAGCGGCCCCGCGAGGACCCCGGCGGCCAGCAGCGCGGTGGCGAAGACCGGGACGGCCGGGACGAGCCCCGCCAGCGCGACGGCGAGCCCGGCCGTCGCGCCGCAGGCCGCCGCCGCGCGGTGCGGGCGCCGCCGCCCGGCCGTCCAGAGCAGCGGGAAGAGTCCCGCGCAGGCGAGCACGAGGCCCGTGAGCGCCATGTAGGTCACCACGTCGCCGGGGACCTTCACCACGCCGCCGAGCGCGTCGGTGAGCAGCAGCACGGTCCCGCCCGCCGGCGGCCCGGCCGCGGCAAGGAGCACCGGCCCCGCGGTGCGGGCGGCGGCGTGCCGGGGGACCGGCGGGAGCGGAACGGTCATACCGCCTCTCCCCTCGGCGGGGCGAGGAACCGGTCCAGCGCCTCGGCGTCGACGGGTTCGAGGACCTCGCCGGTGCGCCGTTCCAGGTAGCCGATCAGCTCGGCGCGGTCGACCACGTACGCCCCGCTCGGCGACGGCGCCACCGAGTCCAGGTAGCCGAGCACGTCGGTGAGCTCCACGCCCGGGGCGGCGCGCGGGGCCACCGGGTGGTGGGCGGGGGACGCCGACGCGCCGCGGCGCTTCCGCCGCCGCGCCGCCGCCCAGCGGCCGAGCGCCAGCCGGATGCCGAACAGCAGCAGCAGCGCGGCGAGCGCGTTGGCCCCGATCAGCCCCCAGGGGTAGGCGCTGAACGTCGTCTCGAACGGGACGGACCCGGCGTACCGCCCGCCGACCACGAACTGGCCGAAGGCCGCCGGCGGCAGCACCACCGGAATCCGGTACGTCGCGGTCCGGCCCGGCTGCAGGGTGCCGGTGCGCGGCGCGTCCAGCGGGCTGTCGGGGGTGTCCTCGGCGCCCCAGCCGACCACCAGCGGGGTGTTCTCGATGGGTTCGGCGCCCGAGTTGCGGATGCGGAGCACCAGGGTCCGCCGCGGCCTGCCGCCGAACAGCTCGGCGCGGTCCCCGCCGCCGACGACCTCCAGGCCGACCACGTCCGCGCGGACGGGCACGACGTCCCGGACGATCCGCTCGACGGGATGCCCCTCGACGGTGAACGGCGCCGTCGCGGTGGCGGCCGGGCCCGTCCCGCCCGGCAGGGTGGTGACACGGACGACGCAGGGGCACGCCGCGGGGGGCGCGCCGACGGTGAGGCCCGCCTCGAACGTCCCGGCGGGGGCGACCATCGCGGTGACGCCCCGCTCGGTGTCGCAGTCGGCCGAGCCGTGCACCGCGTTCGCCCCGCAGATCTGGACCTGCACGGTCGCGCCCGGCGTCCAGGAGCCGCCGCGGACCCGGGCGGTCGTGCCCGCGGCGGCGGCGCCGGGCTCGGCGCTCACCCCGGGCTCCGCCGCGCGGGCCGGGGCGGCGGCCGCCGCCGGCCGGGCGGACAGGGGCGGCTGGACGACCAGGGCGGCGGCCAGCAGGACGGTGATCGACCGGGCCCTCACATGAACACCCCCGTCTCACCGGAGGTCAGGCCCGCCCGCTCCCGCCAGCGGCGGATCAGCCGCGGCAGGACGGACCACAGCACGAACACGGTGCCCGCGAGGACGAGCAGCGCGGGCCAGGGCACCGCCGTGAACCGGGTCTGGGCCCGGACGTCGATGCCGCCGGCGGCGGTCAGCTCCACCCGGACGGTGACCCTGTCCAGGGCGGGAGGGCCGTTCCAGGGCAGCGTGATCTCGGTGCGCTCCCCGGGCAGGATCTCCGGGATGCGCCGGTCGGGCCACCGCTTCACCTCGCGGCCGAACACGCCGGTGGCCCGGACGCGGGCGGTCGGGGAGATCCGCTGGTTGCCGGTGTTGACGATGGTGTAGCGGACGGTCCCGCGCCCGCTCCGCACGAACGGCACGAGGGGTTCGGTGCGGGCGACGCCGAGGCCGTCGGCGCGCATGCCGGGCGTCAGCGGGCCGGTCACCCGCAGGTACACGCGGGCGCCGACGGCCCGCCGGATCCCGACGCGGGCGCCGCCGCTCCGCTGGACGCTCTCGACGGCCGTGTGCAGCGCGACGATGCCGCCGATGTGCTCGCCGGGCGTCGCGTCGGCGGGGATCTTCAGCGTGAAGGGGATCTCCCTGGCCTTCCCGCCGGGGATCTTCGGCGACGCGGCCCTGAGGGAGATCCAGGCGCCGACGCCCCGGGACGTCTCCTCGGCCGCGCGCAGGGCGAACCCGGCGTCGCGGGGGGTGTTGTAGGCGTCCGTCCCGTACACCTCGAAGGCGATGGGCGCCTCGGTCAGGTTGGTGATCCGGACGACGTCCCGGACGGTGGCGCCGGCGGGCGCCTCGAACGCGAAGAAGGGACGCGCGGCCGGGGCCGCGCTGCGGTTCGCGGGCCCCACCGACCAGGCGCCGTTCCCGGTGGCGGGGCCGGGCGCCGCCGGGGCCCGGGCAACCGCCGCCGCGGCGCCGGGCGCGGCCGCCGCGGCGGCCAGGCCCGCCGCCACCGCCGCGGCGGCGATCCGGAGCAGGGGACTCATCGATCACCTCGTGCGGCCGGGCGATGGTGCGCGCCGTCCGGCCGCGGGGCTCGGGGCGGTCAGGACAGCGTGAGGGTGAGGACGGCGGTGTAGCGCCCGGCGCCGGTCAGCGGGGGGACGGTGAGGTCGAGGCCGGCGCCGGCGGCGAACGTCCCGCCGACGACCTGCCCGGTGCCGCCGGGCGCGGTGCACAGCGTCGCCGCGGTGGTGGTGTCGAGCGGTCCCGCGCTGCCGGGCGTGACGGCGCTGGCCCCGGGCGCGGCGGTGCACGCCGGCGTCCAGGAGAGGTTCCCGGCCGGGATCTTCGTGCCGGCGGGCGACGTGAAGTCGGTGAGCGTGCCGGTGAGCGACCAGCCGGTGGTGCCGCCGCGCGCGTCGATGACCTCGACCCGCTTGAGCGAGCCGGTGGCGGACTGCTCGGTGCCGTCCAGCGTGACGGGGCTGAGGTCGACCTCGCCCGCCTCGCGGGACATGGTGAGCGGCCCGCCGTTGACGGTGACGTTGATCTTCTGCTCGCCGCACCGGTCCGCGTCCTCGCCCTCGCACTCGCCGGTGGGCGGCGGCGTCTTCCCGGTGACGGTCAGCGCCACGCGCGTGCTCGCCTCACCCTGGGCGACCACGATCGTGCGGGCGCCCGGCGCGGCGGACTCCGCGACGGTCGCCGATCCGGTCAGCTTCCCGGCGGCGTCGGCGGAGGCGGTGACGCCGGTCAGGTCGTCCGGCTCGCACGCGGCCCCGGCGGCGTCGCACAGTGTCACGTCCACGGCGCCCGGCCGCCAGCCCGCCCCGGTGAGGGTGACGGTGCCGCCCTGGACGACGCTCGGGGGGCTGACCGACGCGCCCGGCCCGCCCTCGGTGACGTTGATCGTGGCGAGGTGCCCGGGGGTGCTCTTGGGCGTGCAGGTGATGGTGGCCTGCGCCCCGGCCTCGGCGACGACCGTCAGCCCGGCGGGGGCGATGCGCACCTCGCCGGCACCGGTGAGGGTGAGCTCGCCGGAGACCTTGCCGATCGGGAGTTCGCCGTACGCCGGGATCGCCCCGGTCCGTTTCGGCGCGCTGATCGGCACGGACCCGGACTGCGCGCCGGAGACGGTGAGCGTCCCGGACGTGGTCCAGGAGTCGACCGGCAGCGGCGCGACGCCGGGCAGGTCGGAGAAGTCGGCCTCGACGGTGACCGCGTCCCCGGTGGTGGCCGAGGCGGGTGCGGTGACCGTCACGGTCGCGTCGTAGTCGAACCCGGAGCCGAAGATCTGGCACCGGTAGGGGACCTGGCCCGTGGCGGCGTGCGCGGTGCCCGCCTGCATCGCGGGAGCCGCGACGGCGCCCGCCGCGGTGATCACCGCGGCGGCTCCGCGCAGGGCCGTGCGTGTGCGTCTCATCTGCCGCTGCTCCTCAACTGCCGGCCGTTTGCGGAGCTTCGTTTCTCATCGGGAAACAAAGTTTCGCAAGACGGACATAGCGAAACCGCTCCGGAGCGGAGCTGTCAAGGGGCGGGCGCGGGCGGCAACCGAATCGTTTCACTCAGGGGATCGCCGTTTCCCTACCGAAGGGTTACGGTTTCCGACCATGCGCACGGTGCTGCGGAGCCTGGCGGAGCTGTCGATGACGGCCGGCCTCGTCCTCGCGATGTTCGTCGGCTACCTGTCCTGGGGAACCGGCGAGTACACGCACCGGCAGCAGGGCGACCTGCACAGCGAGCTGGAACGGCGGTGGAACGCGGCCCAGACGCGCAGGCTCGCGGCGGCGGGGCCGCGGCGCGGGGGCGGGGCCGCCGTCCCCGTGCCCGCGGCCGGGCAGGCGTACGCGCTGATCCGCGTCCCGAAGTTCGGATCGTCCTACCGGTACGCGGTGGTGGAGGGCGTGGGCACGGCCGACCTGCGCAGGGGCCCCGGGCACTATCCGGGTACGGCCGGGCCGGGCCAGGTCGGCAACATGGCGATCGCCGGCCACCGCACCACCTACGGCGGGCCGTTCGAGCGCAACGGCGAGCTGGCCCGCGGGGACGAGATCCTCGTCGACACCGCCGCGACGACCTTCGTCTACCGGGTGACGGGACGCGTCGTGGTGCGGCCTGGCCGCACCGACGTGACCGCGCCGGTGCCGGGCAGGCCGGGGCGCAGTCCCCGGAAGGCGATGCTCACGCTCACCACCTGCCATCCGAAGTTCTCCGCCGCCTACCGCCTCGTCGTCTTCGCCGAGCTGGCGGGACGCCGGGCACGCACCCCGGCGGCCTGACCCGTCGTGTTACCGTTCCCCAGATTGAAACAGTGTTTCCATATGGGGAGGGTGCCGTGGGAGCGCACGCGCACGGCTGGTGGATCCTGCTGCACCTGGTGCTCTTCGTCTTCTGGCTGGGCGGCGACCTCGGGGTGTTCTACTCCAGCCGGTTCGTCCTCAGGCCGGACCTGACCCCCGCCGCACGCGCCACCGCGCTCAGCGTGATGAGCGGGCTCGACCTCGGCCCGAAGATCTGCCTGGTGCTGTTCCTGCCGAGCGGCGTGACGCTCATGGCGCTGGAGCCGCACGGCGCGGAGCTGTTCGGCGTGCCCGTCTTCGGCCGGTGGCAGGTCGTGCTCGTGTGGCTGCTGGCCCTCGGCTGGCTGGCCGCCACGATCGCCGACCACCGCACGCACGGGCGCTTCCCGTGGGTGCGCCGCGCCGACTGGGCGGTCCGGATCGGGCTGATCGCCGCGCTCGCCGCCCTGTCCGCGTACACGCTGCTCGCCGACCGGCCGTTCGGCGTCACCACCGACCCGCGCTGGCTCGGCGGCAAGGTCGCGCTCTACACCGCCGCCATCGCCTGCGGGCTCGGCATCCGGCTCACCCTGCGCCCCTTCGGCCCCGCGTTCGGCGCGCTGATGGGCGGGGGCTCCACCCCGGAGGTCGAGCGCACGCTCAAGCGCGCCGTGGACGGGTGCCTGCCGTACGTGTTCGGCATCTGGGCGTCCGTCCTGGGCGCCGCCGTCCTGGGCGTGCTCAAGCCCGGCGCCAACCTGTGACGTGGGCCCCGCCTCAGCCGCCGCCGTGGCCGAGCTTGCCGGACACCCGCGCCGCGGCCTCCAGCAGCGGCGGCGCGCACTCGGCCAGCCGGGGCCGGAACCGGGTCTGCGGGCCGGCCACGCTCAGCGCCGCGATCACCCGGCCGTCGTGGTCGAAGACCGGCGCGGCGATCGAGGCGGTCCCCTCTTGGCGCTCGCCCTGGGAGGATGCGTAGCCGCGCTTGCGGATCGTGGCGAGCTCCCTGCGCAGGCGCTCCTCGTCCACGATCGTCCGGTCGGTCAGCGCCTCCAGCCCGTGCCGGCCGAGCAGCGCGCCGACCTCGGCCTCGTCGAGGAAGGCCAGGATCGCCTTGGACGAGCTGCCGGCGTGCAGCGGGTACGGGATGCCGAGGCTGACCTCGACGCGGAGCTCGTGCGGCGGCACGACCTGGTCGACGTAGAGCCGGGTGTCGCCGCGGCGGATCGACAGGGTGGCGGTCTCCCCGAGCTGCTGGGCGAGGCGGCGCAGCTCGGGCGCCGCCAGCGCGCGCAGGTCCATCCTGGCGAGGTAGGCGCGGCCGAGCGCGATCGCGGCGTGCCCGAGCGCGTACCGGCGGGTCACCGGGTCGACGGCGATCAGGTCGCGGCTGCGCAGCGCGGTCAGGATGCGGTGCACGGCGGCCTTGGTGAGCCCCAGCTCGGTGGCGATCTCGGTCACCCCGAGGTCCGGCCGGCCGCTGCGGCCGAACAGCAGCAGGACGTCCATCGCGCGCTCGACGGCGGCGATCGACCGGCTCTGCCCCTCGCCCTCCTCGGCGGGGGACGCGGAGACGCTCCGGGAGGTCGCGCTACGCGACACGGCGGTTCCTTCCGACGGGGTGGGGTCAGCCGCAGTCTAGGGCATCGCGTTTCCCTTGACGGAACACTTGTCACCGCCCGGGGCGTTGACACCCGCTCCGCGGCCTCGTTACCGTGAGTGGGACGGTGTTTCCGTTAGCGAAACGAAGGGCGCGGTGCCGTGGCGGTCGACGCACAGACCTTCCGTTCGGTGCTCGGCCAGTGGCCGACCGGTGTCGCCGTGGTCACCACCACCTCCGGGGACGGATGGCACGGCATGACCGCGGGCTCGTTCTGCAGCGTCAGCCTCGACCCGCCCCTGGTGCTGGTCTGCCTGTCCCGGGACATCCACACGCACGCGCTCGTCGAACGCAGCGGCGTCTTCGCGGTCAGCTTCCTCGGCAAGGACCAGGCGGTCATCGGCCACCGGTTCGCCGGGCGCGGGACCGGCGACCGGTTCGCGCACGGCACCTGGACCCCGGCCCCCACCGGGGCGCCCGTGCTGGCGGAGGCGCTCGGCCGACTCGACTGCCGGGTGGTGTACGCGTATCCGGGCGGCGACCACACCATCTTCGTGGGCGAGGTGCTGACCGCCGAGACGCCGCGGCGCACCGCGCCGCTGCTGTTCCACTCCCGCGCCTGGGGGCAGCTGGCCGACCCGCTGCCGGACGAGGTGACGATCGCCGACACCGGGCTGGCCGCCGCGCTGCACCGCGGGCTCGCCGCCTCCGGCGGCGCGCCCGCCCGCGTCACCCGGGCCGGTGCCGCCCGGCTGCTGGAGTCGGTCCGCGCGGCCGGTGTCCGGGTCCGGACGCCGGTCCCGCCCGGCCCGCTGCCGGACAGCGCGCAACCGGACAGCGCGCAACCGGACGGCGCGCAACCGGACGGCGCGGCGCACGGCGCCCGGTGCCCGTCGTGGTCGGTCCTGGTCGAGGACGCGGCGTCCCTGACACGGGTCCCCCGCGACTCGCCGGTGACGGCCGAGATCGCGGACGGGCCGCACGCGCCCCGCCTGATCGCGGCGGCCCGCACACGGGGCCTGGCCGTGGTGGGCCGGGTGAGCGACGTCTTCGCGCCCGGCCGCGAGGCCGCCGTGCTCGCCGCCGTCGACCGGCTGGCCGCCGCCGGGTGCGCCGAGATCGCGCTCGACGAGGGCGCCGAGGCCGCCTCGCCGCTGCTCGTCCGCAACGTGCTCCAGGAGGCGGTGGCGCGGGCCCGGCCGGTGCCGCTGCGGGTGCGGCTGCGCGAGGCGTACGGGCTCGGCCTGGCCAACGCGCTGACCGCGATGAAGAGCGGTGTACGGAGCTTCGACGTGACGCTCGGCGGCATCGACGGCGGCCTGTGCGCGGAGGACCTGCTGTTCCTGGCCGACCGGCTCGACGTCGCCACCCCGATCGACAGGGCCGCCCTGGTGGCCGCCGCCGCGGACCTGGAGGCGCTCTGGGGGTCGGCCCTACCCGGCCGCACCCACCGGGCCGCCTCCTGACCAGTTCGAAGGGAATGCAGCCGATGACCCAGCCGAGCACGCCGACCGGCGCACGGCTCGTGGAGCAGATGACCGACGCCGAGCGGGCGCGGGCGGAGCGCGTGGATGCCGTCCTGCCGCGGCTGCGCGCGGCCGCCGCCGCCGCGGACGCCGCCGCCGAGTTCCCGTCCGGGCACGTGGCGCTGCTGCGCGACGCCGGGCTGCTCGGCCTCGTGGTGCCCGCGGAGTACGGCGGGCTCGGCGGCGGCCTGCGCGACCTGGCCGCCGCCACCTACGCGATGGGCACGGCCTGCCCGTCCACCGCGCTGTCGTACTTCTTCCACAACACCAGCGCCTCGCGCGGCCTGCTGCCGCTGGAGGCGATCGAGGCCGGGCTGTTCGAGGGCGACGACGAGGTGAAGCCCGTGCGGGCGTTCGCCGAGAAGGTGCTGAACCGGATGGCCGCCGGGACGTGGATGGCCAACTTCGCCAGCGAGGAGGTCAAGTCCTCCAGCGCCAACATCGCCATCGCCACGACCGCGTCCCCCGCCGAGGGCGGCTGGCTGCTCAACGGCGTGAAGTCGTTCGGCTGCGCGACGGGCGTCGCCGACACCTACCTGGTGACCGCCCGGCTCGACGGCACCACCGGCGCCGACGGGCTGGCGCTGTTCCTGGTGCCGCGCGACGCGCCGGGCGTCGTCTCCCGCGAGCCGTGGAACGGGCTCGGGATGCGGGCCTCCAACAACCACGGCGTGACGCTCACCGACGTGTTCGTCCCGGCGGAGGAGGCGCTGACCGTCCCCGGCGCGTTCGTGCGGATGCTGCGGATGAGCCGCGGCAGCTTCGTCGGCAACCAGCTCGCCATCGCGGCCTGCTACCTGGGCGCGACGCAGCACGTCTACGACTTCGCCGTCGAGCGGCTCACCCGGCGGACCTTCGCCGACTCCGGCCGGCCGATCGCGTCCTCGCCGATGCACCAGGTGATCATCGGGGACATGACCGAGCGGCTGGAGACGGCCTACCTGTGGATCCGCCGCCAGCTCGAACTGGAGACCTCCGAGCCGCCGCTGCTGCCGAAGGGCGAGGTGTACCGCCAGTGGCGGATCGCCAAGGGCGACATCACCGAGGCGTGCTTCCAGGTCGTGCTGGGCGCGTTCAAGGCGTGCGGCACCTCCGCGGCCACGATGGACGGGGTGATCGGGCGGGCGCTGCGCGACCTCGCGATGGGACTGGTGATGACCTTCCCGGCGGAGCGGGGCCGCCTTGAGGCCGCCCAGGTCATCACGGAGAACAAGGAGAACGAGTTGTTCGCGAGCGTCCAGCGGTGAACTCCCCGCACCGTGACCTGGTGGCCGGGGAGTGGGCCGCGGCTCCCGGCGGCGGGCCCGTCCTGGAGGACCCGGCCACCGGTGAGGAGGCCGGGCCCGCCCCCGTCACCGGCCCCGCGCGGCTGGAACGGGCGCTGGCCGCGGCCGGCGACGCGGCGGAGGGCTGGGCCGCGCGCCCCGCCGCCGAGCGCGCCGAGCTGCTGGACGCGGTCGCGGGCACCCTGGAACCGGTGACCCGGGAGATCGCCGCCCTGGAGGCGGCGGCCACCGGCGTCCCGATCCGGCAGGCGGTCCCGCTCGGCGTCATCGTGCCGGGGTCGTTCCGGCTGGCCGCCGAGCAGTTGCGCGGCGGCGGGCTGGAGACGTCCTTCACCCGCGAGGACGGCGGGGTGGCCGAGGTGCGGCGGCTGCCGTGGGGGCCCGCCCTGTGCCTGGTCCCGTGGAACGCGCCCGCCCCGATGGCCGCGCACAAGGTGGCCAACGCGCTGGCCGCGGGCTGCCCGGCGATCCTCAAGCCCAGCGAGTACGCGCCGTACGGGGCCCAGCGGTTCGCCGAGGCCGTCGGTGCCGCGCTCGCGGACCGGGGCGTCCCCGGCGGGGTCTTCCAGCTCGTGCACGGTACCGGGGCCACCGGCGCGCGGCTGACCGCCGACCCGCGGATCCGCGCGGTCTCGTTCACCGGCGGCGCCGCGGGCGGCCGGTCGGTCGCCGCCGCCTGCGCGGCCGGGATCAAGCCCGTCCAGCTGGAGCTCGGCGGCAACAACCCCCTGGTCGTGATGCCGGACGCCGACCCCGGCCGGGCCGCGCGGACCGCCGTGGACCTGCTCACCACGCTCAACGGCCAGTGGTGCCGGGCGCTCGGCCGGCTCATCGTGCCCGAGCCCCTCCAGGACGCGCTGCTGGAGGCGATCGGCGAACGGCTCGCGGCGCTGCGCGCGGGCCCGCCGCTGGACGAGGACACCGACCTCGGGCCGCTGGTGCACTCGCGCCACCGCGACCTGGTCGCCGCCCGGCGGGACGCGCTCGGCGGCCGGGTCCTCGCCACCACCAAGGTCCCGGACGAGGGCAGCTACCTGGCCCCCGCGCTGGTCACGGACGTCGACCCCGGCGACGCCACCGAGGAGATCTTCGGGCCGGTCGCCACCGTCCACCCCTACCGGACGCTGGACGAGGCGGTGGCCCTGGCCAACGGCACCGCGTACGGGCTCGAAGGGTACGTGACCGGCACCGACGAGGACGCGGCCCTCGCCGTGGCGCGGCGCGTCCGCGCCGGGGAGGTGAAGGTCAACGGCTCCAGCGTGCTGAGCCTGCACCTGTTCGCGCCCCGTCCCGCGTGGGGGGCGTCCGGGCTGGGCGAGGAGGGCACGGCCGAGACCCTGCGGTTCTTCACCAACCCGCGGGTCGTCGGCGTGGAGAACGGGTTCGCCCTGCACTCCCGGGAGCCGTGATGGCGCCGGTGCCGGTGCTGGTGGCAGGGGCGGGCCCGGTGGGGCTCACCGCGGCGCTGGCCCTGGCGCGCCGCGGTGTCCGGGTCACCGTGCTGGAGGCGGAACCGGGGCTGGCCGCGGAGTCGCGTGCGTCCACCTTCCATCCGCCGTCGCTGGAGATGCTGGACGGGCTCGGCGTGCTGGAGCCGCTGCTGGAGCGCGGCCTGGTCTCCCGGACCTTCCAGTACCGGGAACGGCGCGGCGGCGTCGTCGCCGAACTGGACCTGGCGGTGCTGGCGGGCGACACGCCGTACCCGTTCCGCGTCCAGTGCGAGCAGGGCAAGCTCACCCCGATCCTGCGCGACCACCTCGTGGCCGCGGGCGGTGCGGTCCGGTTCGGCGCGGCCGTGCGCGCGGTCCGGCCGGGCCCGGACGGGGTGGAGGTGACGACGTCCGCCGGCGACCGGGTCAGCGGCGCCTGGCTGATCGGCGCGGACGGCGCCGGCTCGGCGGTGCGGCAGGACCTGGGCATCGGCTTCGACGGCATGACCTACCCCGAGCGGTTCCTGGTCGCCTCCACCCGGACCGCCGTCGAGGACCTGCTGCCCGGCATCGCCGCGGTGAACTACGTCTTCGACCCCGGCGAATGGCTGGTGCTGCTGCGCACCCCGGACCACTGGCGGGTCCTGTTCCCGACCCCCGAGGACACCCCCGACGCCGGCGAGCTGGCGCGGCTGCCCGAGCGCCTGCGCGGGGTCGCCGACGTCACCTGGGACGTCGCGCACGCCAGCCTGTACCGCGTGCACCAGCGCGTGGCGGAGACGTTCCGGACGGGCCGGGTGCTGCTGGCCGGGGACGCGGCGCACGTCAACAATCCGCTCGGCGGCATGGGCATGAACAGCGGCATCCACGACGCGGTGCTGCTGGCGGGCGCGCTCGCGGACGTCCTGGCGGGCGGCCCGGAGGCCCTGCTCGACGCCGTCGCCGCCGCCCGCCGCGACGTCGCGCGGTCGTTCGTCGGCCGGCTGACCCACGCCAACTGGGAGCGGATGCGCGACCCGGCCGGGTACCGGGACGAGCTCCGGAGGCTGGCCGGAGACCCCGCCGCGGCCCGCCGGCACCTGCTGCGCACGTCGATGATCGCCTCGCTGCGGGACGTCGCGTGACGCCCGGTGCGGTCGCCTGATGCCCGGTGAGATCGTCCGGGAGAACCCGGCCCGGCTGGACGAGGTCGTCGGCCGGGTGCCGGTCGCGGACGACGCCGAGGTCGACCGGGCAGTCCGGGAGGCCGAGGCCCGGCAGCGCGACTGGTGCCGCGTGCCGGTCGAAGACCGGGCCGCCGCGCTGCTCCGGGCCGCCGACGCGGTCGACGCGATGCCAGGCGTGGCGGAGCTGCTGGCCCGCGAGTCCGGCAAGCCGCGCGCCGACTGCGCCGGCGAGCTGCGGTTCGCCGCCGCCTACCTGCGCTGGGCGGCGGAGCGCACGCCCGCGGTGTTCGCGGACCACGAGACCGACGACGCGGCCGGGCGGCTCGTCCTGCGCCGGCGCCCCTACGGGGTCGTCGCGGCCATCACCCCCTGGAACGCGCCCGTCATCCTCACGCTGCTGAAGGCCGGTCCCGCGCTGGCGGCCGGGAACACGGTGGTGGTCAAGCCGTCGCCGCTCGCGCCGCTGGCGGTCACCCGCGTCATGGCGGCGTTCCCGCCGGGGCTCGTGCGGGTCGTGCACGGCCATGCCGGGACCGCGCGGGCGCTCGCCGGCCACTCCCGCGTGCACCGCGTCGCGTTCACCGGCGGCGCGGAGGCGGGCCGCGCCATCGGGGCGGCCGCCGCCAAGGCGATCACCCCCGCGCTGCTGGAGCTGGGCGGCAACGACCCGGTGGTGCTGCTCGACGACGCGGACCTCGCGGACGCGGCGATGGACCGGCTGGTGCTGGCGTCCTTCGCCACCGCGGGCCAGGTGTGCATGGCCGCCAAGCGCCTGTACGTCCCGAGGGCGCGGCTGGCCGAGGTCCGCGACGCCTACCTGGCGGCGGCCGCGCGGACGCTGGTGCTCGGCGACCCCCTCGACGCCGCGACCACGGTCGGCCCGGTCATCTCGGCCGCGGCGGCGGACCGCGTCCGGGCGCTGGTCTCCGGCTCGCGGCGGCGGGGCGGCACCGTCACCGGGCTGGGCACCGTCACGGCCGACATGGGACGCGGGCACTTCGTCCGGCCCGCCCTGGTCACGGACGTGGCCGACGACGCGCCGGTGGTGGCCGAAGAGCAGTTCGGCCCGGTCGTGCCGCTGCTGGCCTACGACGACGAGGACGAGGTGGTGGCGCGCGCCAACGCGGGCGACCTCGGCCTCGGCGCGTCGGTCTGGTCCGCCGACGAGGAGCGGGCGTTCGCGTTCGCCCGCCGCTTCGACGCGGGCTTCACCTTCGTCAACACCCACAACCGCACCGGGATGGCGCTGCGCGCGCCGTTCGGCGGCGTGAAGCGCAGCGGGCACGGCCGCGAGTACGGCACCGAGGGCCTGCTTGAGTACGCGCAGACGTGCGCGATCCACGCCCCCGCCGCGTTCCGCGCGGACGGCACCGGCATGAGCGCGGGCGCCTACCCCTCCTGAGCCCGCGCCCCAGGGCCATTGCCTTCCCGCGCCCCGGAGTGCTTAATTGAGGTGGCCATATTGGAAACTCTGTTTCTCTCATGGAAACAGAGGTTTGCCTTCGGAGGCAGCATGCGCCCCGTACGTGCCGTCCGGACCCTGGCCGCGGCCAGCGCCGCCACCCTCGCCCTGACCGCCCTCGGCCCCCTCGCCCCCGCGCACGCCGCGGTCTCCCGCGTCCAGACCACCGTCGAGATCCGCTGCGCGTTCACGACCCTGAACCAGAGCGCCGACTGGTACTTCCCCTCCGGCTCCCCGCAGGGCCTCGTGTGGCTGCAGCACGGCTTCGCCCGCGCCAACGACCACGTCGCCGACCTGGCCTCCCGGTACGCCGCGGCCGGCTACCTGGTCTTCGCCCCGACCCTGCCCAGCGCCAACCTGTTCGGCTGCACGCTGCAGAACATCGGGAACAACACCGCCTTCCTCGGCAACGTCGCCGACCTCTTCGCCAAGATGGGCGACCCGTCCGACAAGCTCGGCCGCAGCTTCGCCAGGGCCAAGGCCGAAGCGGGACGCCCCGGGCTCGCGCTGCCCGGCTCCCTCGTCCTCTCCGGGCACTCGGCGGGCGGCGAGGCCGTCGGCTACGTGGCCGGGCGGCTCCGCACCGACAACGCCGCCGCGTGGGCCCGGGTGCGCGGCCTGGTCCTGCTGGACCCGGTGAAGTCGTTCATCGGCGACAACCTCGGCACCGGGCTGCGGGCGGTGGACGGCACCGGCCGCATGGTCCGCACGATCTCCGCGCCGGACGGCACCTGCAACAACGGCGGCAGCGGCACCGACGCCGTCCAGGCGGGCGTGCGCTCCCCGTTCGTCGGCGTCCGGCTGCCCGGCGGCGCGCACACCGACGCCGAGGGCGCGAGCACCGACTCCGTCGGGACGATCGCCTGCGGGACGCCGAAGGCGGAGAACGTCGCGGTCCTGCAGACGTTCGCGGTCGCCTGGGCCAAGGACGCCTTCAACGGCACGCAGACCCCCGCCTACCTGCCCGGCGGCTCCTACTACCAGACGCAACTGGGCGCGGGCAGGATCCAGACCCTGACCGGCGCCTCCTGACGCCCGGTCACCGGTGGGGGCCGCCCCCCACCCCCCGGAACGGCTCCTTCCCGGCGGCCGCCGGTCCCGTGAGCGGGAAGTTTCCGCCCGCGGGATCTGGCGGACCGGGAACCGCGATTGTAGTGTCTTGGAAACAGCGTTTCGCTAGAGGAACCGGGAGGCCCGATGGGTCCGGTCCGCGTGGCCGCCGTGCAGTTCGCGGCCGGCCGGGACGTGCCCGGCAACCTCGCCACCTGCCTGCGCATGATCGACCGCGCCGCCGCCGAGGGTGCGAGCATCATCGTCCTGCCGGAGTTCTGCAACCGCCTGTCCTGGTACGCGGACAGGGCGGAGGCCCTCCGGCACGCCTGCACCCCGGACGGTCCGTTCCTCACGGCGATCAAGGAGCGGGCCGCCGCGCACCGCGCGTACGTCAAGGTCAACGTCACCCTCACCACCGGCGGCCGGGTCACCGTCGGCAGCCTGCTCTACGGGCCGGACGGCGCGCTCCTCGGCCGCTCCGACAAGCTCACGCTGATGGGCGCCGAGGGCGACAACCTCGACCCCGGCACCGCCGCCGGTCCCGTCGTCGCCACCCCGCACGGCCGGCTCGGCATGTACGCGTGCATGGAGGGCGTCACCAGCGACGTCCCCCGCGACCTGGCCGTGCGCGGGGCGCAGGTGCTGCTGAACAGCCTCAACTCGTTCGCCACCGACGAGGCCGGGCTGCACGTCCCGGTCCGCGCGGCGGAGAACAGGGTGTGGGTGGTGGCGGCCAACAAGGTCGGCCCGCTGCTGCCCGCCGACCTGCTGCCCGCGATCGCCGAGCGGCTCGGCGTCCCGGCCGGCCTGCTGGACGGGGCGGGCGAGAGCCAGATCGTCGCCCCCGACGGGACGGTCGTCGCGAAGGGCCCGCGCACCGGCGAGGCCGTCGTCGTCGCCGACATCGACCCGTCGCTCGCCGACCGCAAGACCCGCCCGGACGGCACCGACCTGTTCGCCGCCCGCAGGCCGCGGCTGTACACGCCGATCGTGGCGGCACCGCGTCCCCGATCCGCACCGCCCGGCGAGGCGAAGGTGGACGTCGCCGCCGTCCGCTCGCCCGGCCTGGTGCGGGACGCCGCGCTGGCGGGCGCCGAGCTGATCGTCCTCCCGGAACTGGCGTTCGGCGTGGACGCCGACCCCGGCGCCGTCGTCGCCGCGCTGGCCACCGCGCTCGACGGCACCACCGCGCACGCGGTGACGACCGTCCGGGCGGGCGCCGCGCACGCCGCCTACCTGGTGAACGCCCGCGGCCTCGCCGGAAGCCAGCCCCAGCTGCACGCCTGCGCCCGGCACTCCGGCTGGGCCACCGAGTACGGCAAGCGGCTCGCCGTCTTCGCCCTCCCCTGGGGGCGGCTCGCGCTCGTCCCCGGCGACGACGCCCTCTACCCCGAGGTCTTCCGGCTCGCCGCCATCGCCGACGCCGACGCCGTCGCGGTCCCGTGCACCCCCGCCGAGGACTGGGAGATCGCCCTCGGCCTGCCGGAACGCGCCGCCGAGAACCGGCTGAACGTCGTCGCCTCCGGGCCGGACGACGGCGTGGTCCTCGCGCTGCCCGCCGACTTCACCCTGTGGACGTCCTGGGCGGGGCCGTTCGAGGGCCGCATCAGCCACCCCCTGGTCACCCGCGCGTCCGGGCCGGTCACCGTGGCCGCCGTCCATCCCGCGCAGGCCGTGAACCGGCTCGTGTCCAAGAACACCGACCTGGTCGGCGGGCGTCCCGCGCACGCGGTCGCCGCGCTGGCCGACGACGACCCGAGCGGAGTGCGCCGTTGAAGGAGACCCTGCAGCACGTCGAGCAGATGGTGGACGAGTCCCCCGCCGTCGACGTGACCGACACCTTCCACCGGTTCGGCACGATCCTGGACGGCCTCAAGGCCAGGATCGACGAACGGTTCGAGCTGGCGCGCGACCCGTCCACCGACGACCTGGAGTCGTACGGGAACCCGCCCGAGAGCCCCGGCGGGCGCCTGGCCGCCTACAGCGGGCCCGAGGTCGACTGGATGGTCCACTCCTGGCTCGGCAACCCCACGGCCGGCTTCGCCAACCTGCACCTGACGGTGTGGCTCGGCCCGCACATCCGGGTGCCGCACCTCGGCGTCGCGCTGCTCGTCTGGCCGGAGGGCTGGTTCTACGTCGACTCGGTGCCCCGCGCCAACCTGCTCGCGGACGGCGAGTACTACGACGCCTACTACGAGCCCCTCAACGCGGAGTGGCTGGCGGTCCGGGAGCAGAACCCGCAGCTGGAATGGTTCACCAGCCGCGCCGGGTTCATCCGGGCGAGCCTGTCCCCCACCGCCCACTGCCACTCCTTCCCCCGCGAGGAGAAGAACATCGACCTGGTGGAGCGGCTGCTCACCGGGCACGTGGACCGCTGGCTCGGCTGGGTGGACGAGGCCGAGCCCGTCCCGGCGGCCGACCGCGCCGCGCTCGCCGCCGCCGACCTGGCGACGCGCCGCAACATCGCCGAACGCGACCCGGCGAACGTGATGGGCGTCCGGTACTTCGGCCGGGAGCTGACCGACCGGCTCGTCCGCGCCCTGTGGGGCGGCGACCGGAAGCTGCCCCGGCCATGACGAACGTCCGGTCGCTGTGGTGGTCGGCGGACACCGGCGGCCCCGCGCCCTTCGGCACCGCGCACCTCAAGGTGTACTACCCGGCCCGCGCGGAGGGCACCGACGCCGAGCGGCTGTCGGGAGAGATCCCGGCCGATCCGCGGGGCGCCCCCTACCCGGTGGTCGTGTTCTGCTCCGGGGTGAACGTCGAGCAGGCCGTCTACCGCCCGCTGGCGGCCGGCATCGCCGCCGCCGGATTCGTCGTCGTGACGTTCGACCGGGTGGCCGAGCTGTTCGGCGGCCGGTACGGCCTCACCCCCGGCGTCGACCTGGACGCGGCCAGGCCCGGCACCTACGGCACGCGGCCGACCTGCCCGGCCCTGCCCGCCGTCCTGGACGCGCTGGACAGGATCGACCTGCTCAAGGGTTCGCTCGACCTGACCCGGATCGCCCTCGGCGGGCATTCCGCGGGCGGCACCGTGGTGCTGCAGTCCGCCCGGTTCGTCCCCGGCGTCCGGGCCTGCTTCGGCTACGGGACGCACACCATGGTCGCCACCATGCTCGGCTGGCCCGCCGGAACCGTCCTGCCCGCGCAGGCCGGCTGCCCGGTGCTGCTCGGCGTCGGCACGCGCGACGGCGTCATCATGGGCAGCTCCGACCGGTACGGGCAGGACGCGCCGTCCGACCCCGTCACCCGCACCTTCACCGAGGCGCTGCACGATCCGCGCGACCTGCTGGCCGTCGTGCGGGGCGCCAACCACTTCGCCGTGGCGGACCCGGTCGACCCGACCGCCGCCCGCGCGTTCCTCGACCTGCCGCCCGAGACCGACCCCGCCGAGGCACGCCGCGCCTTCACGGACCTGGTCGCCGGCTTCCTGCGCGCCCACGTGCGCGGGGAGGACGTAAAACCGTCCGCCGACCCGGCGCTCATCGACCTGCGGCGACGATAGGGAGAGCCCGTCATGCTCAAGAACTTCTGGTACGCGGTCGAGTTCGCGCACGCGGTCACCCGGGCCCCGAAGCGGGTGACCTGCCTCGGCCAGGACTTCGTCCTCTACCGCAAACGCGACGGCGGCGCGGTGTGCCTGTCCGACCTGTGCGCGCACCGCGGCGCCGCGCTGTCGGGCGGCACCCTCGTCGACGACAGGCTCGCGTGCCCGTACCACGGGTGGCAGTACGAGCCGGACGGCGCGTGCAGCAAGATCCCCGCCAATCCGGAGGGGCGCGGCATCCCGAAGCGGGCCCGCGTCGACTCCTATCCCGTCCAGGAGCGGTACGGGATGGTCTGGGCGTTCCTCGGCGACCTGCCGGAGGACGAGCGCCCGCCGCTCCCGCACTTCCCCGAGCACGACGACCCCGCGTTCCGCACCGTGTACGTCGAGATGGTCATCGAGGCGAACTACGAGCGGACGTTCGAGAACGTCGTGGACGCCGCGCACACGCCGTTCGTGCACGGCACCCGGTTCGGCAATCCGGACAAGCCGGAGATCCCCGACTACGAGGTCACCGAGGACGAGTGGTCGGCGACCGCCGACATCCGGCTCAGCCCGCCACCGGCGGGCGGCCTGTGGAAACGGCTGTACAAGGGGCGGCCGGAGGAGGTCGTCGTCACCAACGGCTGGTACCTGCCCAACATCGTGAAGCTGCACGTCCGGCTGCCGTTCGGGGACATGATCCTCTACGACCACAACGTCCCGCTCGACCGGCACCGCACCCTCGTCAAGATCGTCGGATACCGGAACTTCTTCACCGGCAAGTGGGCCGACAACGACGCCCGCAAGCGGATCCGCAGCATCCTGCTGCAGGACAAGGTGGTGGTGGAGACCCAGCGTCCGGAGCTGCTGCCCTACGACCTGCCCGGCGAGCTGCACCTGCGCTCCGACGCCCTCCAGGTCGCCTACCGGCGGCGCCGCCAGAAGCTGATGGCCGACGGCTGGTGGCTCGGCGAGGACGAGGAGTTGCCGGTCAACGGCAGGCGCGGCAGCGCCACCGTGATCCCGTCCCCCGCCCGCCGGGAGAATCCGGAACTGGCCCGCGCCTGGCAGCACCGCCCCCGCGGCGGCGTCCCGGTGCCCCTCGACGGGGCCGGCGGCGAAGGAGAGGGCGAGTGAGCGTGTCCGCGCCCAAGGCGCTGAACGACCGGACGCTGGCGGCCCTGGCCGATGTCGAGCCGCTGGAGACGGTCCGCGAGAAGGTGCTCACCAGCGTCCTGTCCCCGGAACCGGCCGGCACGCTGACGGTCCTGACCGGTGAGCGGATCGCCAAGGTCGTCTGCATCGGCCTGACCGTCGACCGGATCGGCATGGACAGCCACATGATCTTCGCGTTCACCGGCGCGGACTCGGCCGTCCCGCACTTCACGCTCGACTCGGTGCTCGCGGGCGGGCAGCTCGCCTACCACATCGACCTCGTGCCGCGGGTCGACCTCGGCGCGCACCTGGCGTACGTCAACGCGGTGTTCCAGCCGCTGACGCCGGTGTACGAGGAGGTCAAGGAGCGGTTCGGGCCGTCCACGGCGGCGATCGGCCCCCGGCAGCACGCCATGATGTCGCCCTGGATGCTCGTCAACCGGGCCGACGACGAGCACTTCGCGCAGATCGGCACCTACCTCGACCGCTACTTCGAGCATTGGCGCGACCTGCTGGTGAAGGGCGTCCCCGGCGACGTCCTAGGCACGCTCGCCGGCACCGACCTCGCCGCGCGCGACGCCCGCAACCGCGCCGCGCTGTTCAGCCCGGAGGTGGACCCGGTGTGGGCGAACGTGGCCCGGCTGCTCGGCGACGCGCAGGCCGAGGAGCTGCGCGCCGAACTGCTCAGCAACGACCTGCTCAGCAACGACCTGCTCAGCGACCACCGGCCGGGCGGAGGCGCCGCCGATGGCTGAGCCGAGCGAGTGGCAGCGCCGCATCGAGGGCGAGTGGCACGGCCGGCCGTCCCTGTTCGACGCGGCCGGCACCTGGCAGGGGTACGAGGACATCCGCCGCTCCTCGGTCTTCGCGGACGGCGTCACCACGTACTACATGGACGGCGGACTCGAAGGCGGCGGCCCCCTCGCGGGACGGTTCCGGCTCGGCGCGCCGTTCGCGTTCGGGGTGGTCGACTCCGACGGGGACCGCGTCTACACCGGGCCCGACTTCCACGGCACCGGGCAGCCCTACGGCGGGTTCGTCGACGCGCACTACTACGGGCCGGGCTGGCAGGTGGACCTCAACACCTGGAACCACGTGCTGCCCGACGGCCAGACCCAGGTGTACTCGTCCACCCTGTACCAGGGCTGGGCGGTCGTGGGCTGCTTCAACGGCGTCTACAAACGCACCACCGACTACGACACCAACCCCGCGACCAGGGACACGATCGAACGGTTCCTCGCGGAGGAGACCCGGCACGGCCCGGTCCCGTACATCCTGCCGACCAAGCAACGCGGCGCGTACAGCGGGACGTGCGAGCTGTGGGGCGCCGACCAGAAACCGGCCGGCGAGGTCACGGTGTCGATCGGGCTGGAGCCCGTCGACCTGCTGCGCACCCGCCAGCACGTCACCTGGACCGGCGCCCTCGACCGGGCCTACACGGTCGAGGCGCGCCGCGACGGGACTCGCTCCTTCTACGAGGGCCCGGACGCCTGGGGCAACGCGCAGGCGTTCGGCCGGGCCAACTACCCCGTCCTGCACTTCTCCGACGACGTGTGGAAGGCCAAGGGACGCGAGTTCATGGTCGACGCCACCCCCGGGATGACCGCCGGCGAGACCCTCACCGTCGTGTACGAGCTGTTCAGGGGCAACGTCCTGCACGCCGTCCTGCACGGCGTCCTGAGCTGGGAGGCCGGGGTATGACGGGCCGGGCGGTGGTCATCACCGGCGGGACCCGCGGCATCGGGCTCGGCCTCGCCGCGGAGTTCCTGGCCCGCGGCGTCCGCGTCGCGATCTGCGGCCGGTCGGGCGAGTCGGTCGGCAAGGCACTCGCCGAACTTGGCGACGGCGCGGTCGGCGTGGTCTGCGACATGGCCGACCGGGACCAGGTGCAGGCCCTCTGGGACGCGGCGGCCGAGGCGTTCGGGCACATCGACCACTGGATCAACAACGCGGGGGTGTCCACCTCCCGCCGTCCCCTCACCGACCTGCCGCCCGAGCAGCTCGAAACCGTGGTGGCGGCCAACCTGCTCGGCGTGATGCACGGCAGCGCCGTCGCGGTGCGGGGCATGACCGCCCAGGGCGGCGGCACCGTGTGGAACATGGCGGGGCTCGGCAGCGACGGCCGGACCGTCCCCGGCCTCATCGCCTACGGCGCGACCAAGCGCGGCACCGACTACCTCACCACCGGCCTCGCCAGGGAGGTCAGGGGCGGCCCGGTCAGGGTGGCGCACCTGTCCCCCGGCATGGTCGTGACCGACCTGCTGCTCCGCGACTACTCCCCCGACGAGCTGGCCAAGGCGAAGAAGATCTTCAACATTCTCGCCGACCGAGTGGAGACGGTGACGCCCTGGCTGGCCGAGCGGATTCTCGCCGGGACCAGGAACGGCGGCACGGTCGCCTGGCTCACCACCCCCAAGGTCATGGCCCGGTTCACGCTGGCCCCGTTCCGAAGGCGCGACCTGTTCGGGGCGGAAGCATGACCGACTACCCGGTCGCGCTCGCCGCCGAGGACTTCGTGCCGGTGGCGCTGACCGCGCTGGGCATGGCGATGCTGCGGCACCGGCATCCGCTGGTGCCCGCGGCCGCCGCCCTGGTCGTGGCGGGCGGATTCGGCAAGGCCACCTGGAAGCTGGTCGTCGCGCTCGGCGGCCCGGACCTCCCCTGGCTGCGCGGCGCCCTGTTCCCGCTGCTGGCGATCGGCTTCACGGCGTTCGCGTACGCGCTGTCCCGGGAGTCGCGCCGGCCGCCGCATCCGGCGGTGCTCGCGGTCCCGGCGATGACGGCGCTTGCCATGTCGGCCGTCCTGCGCGACACCTGGCCCGCGCTGCTGTGGACGATCGTCGCTGTGACGGCCGCCGCCGTCCTGCTGGCGCGGTCCGCCGCGCGGGCGGGCGACCCGCTCGCGGCGACGCTCTTCGGCCTCTGGCTCGCCGGACAGTACCTGCTCGGCCCGATGGCGGCGCGCGCCGAGCAGTCCGTCCCCCTCCAGTGGGTGGAGCAGTCCTGCAACACCCTCGCCCAGGCCGCCTTCGCGTTCGCCGCCTGGCACCTCACCAGAACGACACGGACCCGAACGGAACGGACCGGGGAAAGGGCGGCGGCGTGACGGACGCACTCGGCTGGCGGCGCAAGTTCGGCGTGATCGCGCCGTCCACCAACACCATCGTCGAACCCGACTTCCACCGGATGAGCGTCCCCGGTGTGACGTCCCACTTCTCCCGCATCCACATCCGCGACCAGGACATGGCCGGGGACGAGGGCATGGAGCGGCTCCTGGCGCAGATCCGCGACGAGATCGGCGCGGCCTGCGAGCGGGTCCTGACCTGCGAGCCCGACTACATGGTGATGGGCATGTCCGCCGAGACGTTCTGGGGCGGGATCGAGGGCAACAGGCAGTTCGTCGAGCAGATCAACGCCATCACGGGCCTGCGGGTGGCGACCGGTGCCGAGGCGTGCGAGCGCGCGCTGAAGCTCTACGGGGCGCGGCGCATCGGCGTCGTCACCCCGTACCAGCCGGTCGGCGACGTCAACGTCCGGCGGTTCTTCACCGAACTCGGCTTCGAGGTCGACCGCATCATCGGCCTCAAGTGCCCGACCGCCGTGTCGATCGCGCACGTCACCGACGCCGAGCTGCGCGCGGCGCTGCGCGAGCTGGCCGCGGGCGAGGTCGACGCCCTGGTCCAGTGCGGCACCAACCTGTCGATGGTCCGCACGGCCGACGAGGCCGAACGCTGGCTCGACCTCCCCGTCATCGCGATCAACGCCGCCACCTGGTGGATGGCCCTCCGCGACAACGGCATCGACGACCGCGTGTACGGCGCGGGAACCCTCCTGCGCGAGCACTGATGACCAGGGGCTACGTCGACACCGGGTGGGGCCAGGTCCACTACCGCGCCTGCGGTGACTCCGGCCCCTGGATCGGGCTGTTCCACGAATCCCCGCTGTCCTCCCGCGTCTTCGAGGACGTCCTGCCCGTACTCGGCCGCCGCGCCCGCGCCGTCGCCTTCGACACCCCCGGCTACGGCGCGTCCGACCCGCCCCCCGGACCGGGCTTCGAGATCCCCGACTACGGCCGCGTCCTGGCGGAGGCGGCGGCCGGGATCGGGATGGAGAGGCCGGTTCTCGCCGGCGTGCACAGCGGAGCGTCCCTCGCCCTCGCGGCCGCCGCGCACCTGCCGGCCGCGGGCCTGGCCCTGAGCGGCGTCCCGCTGTTCACCCCGGAGGAGCGGGCCGGCTTCATCGCGGGATGGACGCCCGAGGCCCCGCTCGACGACCGGGGCTCCCAGTTCACCTGGGCCGTCGAACGCTACCTGCGGAGCTGGGGGCCGGACCTCCCCCGCGAACTCCTCCACCTCGCCGTAGTGGAGCTGATGCGGGTGGCGGACCGCTACGAGTGGGGCTACCAGGCCGCGTTCCGCTTCGACCCCTCGGAGGCCCTCGCGGCGGCGGACGTCCCCGTCCTCCTCCTCAACGCCGAGTTCGACAGGCTCGCCCCCAAGGACGCCCTCGCACTGGACCTGGCACGCGACGCCCGCCTGGTCGTCCTCCCCGGCCTCCCCGGCCAGCCGCACCTGCGGGCCCCCGGCGACTTCGCCGCAGCGCTCCTGGCCTTCACCCTGGAAGCCGGCTCCTGACCGCTCAGAACGCGCAGTCGGGCACCCCGTCGAGGTGGGCCTTCCCGCGGATGTAGACGTTGCTCACCCAGCCGCTGGGCTGGTAGCCACCGTTGTAGGTGTACGACCACCACTCGCTGTAGTACCCCGAGTCGGAGACCGGCTGCCCCCGCTTCTGGCAGTACACACCGATCTCCTGCTTGGAGACCTTCCGGATGATCGTCGGGCAGTTGCCCGTGGACGGGTACTCGGTACACGCCCTGGTCCCGCCGGTACGGACGTTCACGTTGGTCGCCCACACATAGACCCAGACGATCCGGTCCGCCGCCCGCTTCCCCACCGGCTGCCGCGCCGGCGCGGCCTGCGCCGGCGCGGCGGCGATGACCGAGGCACCGAGCGCACCCGAGGCAACGACCGCCATCGCCGCCCTCCTGAGACCGGACCAGCGAGTTTTCCAAAGCATGATGCTGTCTCCGTTCGGTTCCCGTCCTGCTCAGCTCTGCGAGCAGGTGGACTCAAGGCGAGTGAACCGTCCACCTGCTTCAGCCCGGCTTCACATCAGCTTCACGCCTTAATTTCGCCACTGGACGAAAAAGTGTGGTCCGATATGGCGAAAGGAAGACTTCACGTGGCTTAATCTCTGCGGGACAAGCTCAGCCACGCCCCCTTGGGCATGTTCGACCCGTATTTAGCCTGATCATTCATCGTGCATTCGCCACCCCGGCGGACGCTCTACGGCCTCCGGCCACATACACAGTATTCAAGATGCTTCTGCGTCAGGTGACGCACTTCTTACGTAGTCACCTGATTCCCGGTCAGCGGCCGATTCCGGACAGAAAGGCACTGACGCCAAGCTCCGGAGGTCGCATGTTGATGATGGGGCAGTTGTGATGAGGGTGCCGTCCAGTGATCAATGGGATCGGCTTCGCAGGCTAGTACCATACGATCAGCGGGTAAACCCCGGGTGAAAGGTTCTCCCCGGGGGCAACTCCGAAAGCGAAGACGCGGCGATCCATCGGTCAGGGACCATGGGCCCGCCAGGCCAGCAGGCCGGCGGGCTCTGGTGACGATCTAGGAGTTGGCATGACCTCGAGTCCGGGGCCGGTTGTCCAACGAGCACTTCTCAGCAAGCAACTGACCGAGATCCGTCACCGAAGCGGACGCTCCGAGGACGAGGCGGCCGCGGGACTGGGATGGCCGACAGGTCGCCTGATCCGCATCGAAAGCGGTCTCGACCTCCCCGCACCGGCGGAGCTGGCCGAGCTGATCGGTTTCTACGGCATCGATGACGAGAAGCTTTCGCAGCGTCTCCACGGACTGGCCGAAGGGGGAGCCACGGCCGGATGGTGGGAGCCCTACAAAGCGCACATCGACGACCCGGCCTTCTACACGTACCTGCAACATGAGGCCGGAACGTCCAAAGTCGAGCAGTTCCAGTCCGCCCTCGTTCCGGGGCTGCTGCAGACCGAGAGGTATGCCGTTTCCGTGCTGCGGCAGTTCTTCCCTGGGATCGGCGAGAGCCGCCTAAACGCGCTCGTTGAGATGCGCATGCGGCGGCAGGCGGAACTGGAGGGACGGCTGCAGGTCTTCGTCATCGACGAATCCGTGATTCAGCGCAGGGTGGGCGGCGCCGACGTCATGCGCGAGCAGATCGGCAAAATCCTGACTTTCGCCCGCATGCCGCACATCACCGTTCAGGTTCTGCCCCTTTCCGAGGGTGAGAGCTTCGGGATCCGAGGACCGTTCGGCCTCCTCAGCTTCGCCGAGGGGCTCGGCCATGTGCTCTACCTGGAAAGGACACCGGGAAGCGTCACCTATGTCCGGTCATGCGCGGAGACTGCCGCACATCGTGCGGCGTTCCTGTCGCTTAGGCAGACCGCACTGAGCGACAGGCAGTCAGAAAGTCTGATCGTCGAGGTCGCTCGTAGCCTCGACGACATGTAGCCCCATGGCCGGCGCAGTTCACCCTGTGAGGTCCGGCGCGTCCATCTTGATCCGGGCGATGAATCGCGCCCACTCGTCCGGCCGATAGGAGTGACGCGGTCCGTACGGGTCCTTGGAGTCCCGCACAGCGATTCCGTGGTCCGATCGTGCGACCTGGACGCAGTCGCCAGCACCACTGGCGGTCGCGGTACGCCATTCCAACTCGGCGCACTTAGGGTCGTCGGACGCATCCGTAGGCATTCGATCTCTTTTCGGATGAAAGTAGTCTGCTTACAGTTGTATTGACAGACGCGAGATGAAGTCGAGCGACTCAGCGGGACCGAGAGCTGCGGCACGCAGATGCTCGACCGCCTCCCGATATCGATTGATATCGACTTCACGTTCGAGGTAAATGTTCCCCACCAGACCTTCCACGAAAACCACAGGGGAGAGCCCGGGATCGTCGAAACTCATAAAAACAAAGGTGCTGTCCAGCCCCGGATGAGCGCCGACCTGGAAGGGAATAGCCTGAATTGTCACGTTCGACTGGTGGCCAACGGCAACGATTTTGTCGAGTTGCCGCTTCATGAGGTCCCGGCCGCCGACATGACGTCGCAGGACCGCCTCGTCAAGCAGAGCCCAGAAATGCGGAGGTTCTTCCTTGTAGAGGATCTCCTGGCGCCGCATCCTGGCCTCGAGGCGCTCCTCAAGGACCTCCTGGCGCATCCGGGGGGCGAGTCCTCGGATGATCGCCCGCGCGTACTCCTCCGTCTGGAGCAGCGACGGCACGATGCAGGACTCGTAATCGGTGATGGAGGAGGCCGCATCCTGAAGGCCGATCAGCGGGGCGATTCCGAGATCACCATAGTGCTGCCACCAGCCCTGCTGGCGAGCATCGCGCGCCAGCCGCATCAACTCGTCGCGCTCCCGGGCGTCGACCTCGTAGATCCCGCACAGATCCCGCACATCGCGCAGGCTGGCCGCCCGTTTCGCGGTCTCCATACGGCTGATCTTCGTGGGATGGCACAGCAGCCGTTCGGCGATCTCCTCGATGCTCTTTCCCGACTCAAGCCGGAGCTTGCGCAAGCGGGCCGCGAGCTCGCGCCGACGCAGCGTAGGACTGTCAGAGGCCACGCCGCCGCCTCCGTTCTCCGTTGAACCCGATACGGCACATAGGCATCAGCTGTCGCTTCGTGTCCCAATCGAGAGGAATCGAGAGGTATCACCCCGGGCAGAAGCCTCTGTCCCTTTCCATTGGCACTTGCCAAGGGCAGGTGCTGCAGTCACTATACAGCTAGGCCCTGAAGAGACAAGCGGCGAACCGGCGGAGGTGCACGCGGTGTCGACTCCCGCTCAGAAGAGGTGGTGGCAGCACTCAGCAGCGACAGAATCTCGCCCAATAAACAGGCCAGGCCGGTGCCCACACACCGACCCAGCCAACAGCACGTCCCCTGATCCAGCTCAGACCACGTGAGGATGTTGCCTTGCTTCATCGTAACGGCTCTGGCCTCGAAGACAACCGGCCCTGCGCAGGCCGCTCCTCCCTTCCTTCCCGCTGGCGTCCGATATGCCAGGAGCGGTGCGTGAACGCGGGGACCTGGGGGCGTCATGGACCGCCCAACTGACCGCCCGGCGAGCAACGGACCGGTCTTCGCGACCATCCCAACGAAGTACCTGGCGTTCGTCGCCGCGCTGGTCGTCGGCGTGTGCCTGCTGGCCGGGCCGGCGGACCTGCTCGCCATCGGCGGCCTGCTCCTGCTTATGGTCCCCGTCGTCGGCTTCACGATGATCCGGCTCACGCTGGCCGTGCGCCTGTGCGAACTGGCGCAGAACCCTGGTGATCTGCTGAGGTCGCCGACCGGGACCAGCACGCCCGTCCCCGGCCTGATGCCGGGGCACCCGTCCCCCGGGAATTACCTGGAAGCCGCGGCCTCCGTCGGTACTGGACGCCACGGACCGTCCGGCGGGAGCTTCTGGGACGCCCTCGGCGACACCGAACGGCGAGCGCTGCGGCGGCTCGCGGTCGAGCGGCGCTTCGCGCACGGCACCGAGATCTTCCGGGAAGGCGACCAGGCGGACCACGTACTCGTCATCCGCGAGGGAAGGACGAGGGTCTGCCTACGCCGTGCCGACGGCAACGAACGAGTCCTCGCACGGCGTGGGCCAGGCCAGCTCGTGGGCGAACGCGGCGCTCTGGAGGTCAAGGTCCGTTCGGCGACCGTCGTCGCGGAAGGACCGGTGCGTGCATGGGTGGTCCGGACCCATGACTTCGCCACCTTCATCGGAGCGAATCCTCGGGTCCTGGACATTGTCGAACACCAGGTCTACTGGAGGCTCACTGAGCCATCCTCTGCGGGCCCGATCATTCCCGGTTCGGAACAGGCCGGCCTCTGGCCGGAAGAACACCAGAGTCTGCAACCCCGCCTGGACGGAGACATCTGTTCGATCCTCCTAGGCGACATTGTGAGCTTCAGCGGAACCGAACGCACTGACGACGACAGGAGATTCATCCGGCAGACGCTCACTGACAGCGTGCGGCAGTCGTTCGCCGAGTCCCACATCCCCGTTCGGCTATGCCACTGGGAGGACCGCGGTGACGGATTCCTCATCGTCGTCCCCCCGAATGCCGCGACGACTTCGCAGGTCCTGGAGGGCGTGCCGCACAGGCTGGCGATCAAGCTCCGCCGGCACAACCGGCGTAGTCAGGCCGCCGGGCGGATCCAGTTGCGGCTCGCCGTTCACGTCGGCCCGGTCGTCCGCGACCAGTCCGGCGTGTCGGGGGACGCGATCATCCACGCCGCGCGCCTCGTCGAGGCACCGGTGTTCAAACGCGCCGTGGTCCAGCGAGCGGCCTGCCTCGGGCTCATCGTGTCGGCCTACCTTTACGACACCCTCGTGCGCAGCGCCGTCGCAGCCGTGGAGGCGTGCGAGTACGAGCGCATCACCTGCAAGGTCAAGGAATCGCGGATCATCGGCTGGGTCTCATTCCGTTGAGGCCCGGTCGGCGGTGCGGAGGGCGGGCGTCTTAGGGTGTGGTTTCGTCCAGGACGGTCTGGATTCGGCTCCAGGCATGTTCCAGGTCGGTGTCGGGGGCGGGTTCGAAGACCAGGACACCGTCGCCCAGGTCGATGGTGAGGACCGGCCGGCCCGCCTCGGTGAGCATCGGTTCGCGTGCTTCCACGCCGTACGGGGCCTCCAGGACGCTCATCTCCGCGTCACCGCGCGGGTCGAACATCAGGAGTCCGGGCGCGACCCACAGGGCTCCGCGTTGCAGCACGTTCTCGTGGACGACGCCCTCGTCGTACTGCAGCGGTCCGCACAGCCTGCCGATCAGGCAGAGGCGGGGGCGGCGCCCCGCGGTCAGCTCGGCCACGATCTCGTCGGTGTCGCCCAGACCGGGTGGGATGACGTAGAAGGCCAGGCCGGGGCGCGGGCCGGTGAGCTCGCGGCGGAAGGACCGCAGCGAGGGGCGGCGCCGCAGCAGCCGATCCGCGGCGGGCCGGAGCAGCAGGCCCCCGGCGAACCCCGTCAGGGCCGCGACGATGACCGACATGACGATGGACACCCGCGTCACCTTAGCCTTCGTAGATCACGCCCAGGTGTCCGACTTGCGTGTCTCGCCACGTTCGGGGGCCGCTGTCATCCTGAGGACATGCGGATTCTGGTCGTGGGTGCCGGGATCGTCGGCGCCGCGCTGGCGGACCGGCTCGCCTCGCGTGCGCGGGACGAGGTCACCGTGGTCGAGGCGGACGCGCCCGGCGCCGGGACCTCGGGCACCAGCTACGCCTGGATCAATGCCAACGATCCCGCCGACCCCGCCTACCACCGGTTGCGGACCGCGGCGATGTCGACCTGGCGGGACCTGGCCGCCGAGTTCGGTGACCCGGCCTGGTACCGGCCGGCGGGCAACACGACGTGGGCGGTCACCGATGACGCGAAGGCCGGGCTGGCCGAGCGGGTCGGGCGCCTCGTCAAGCTGGGCTACGCCGCCGAGCTGATCGACACCGGCCGGCTGGGCGGGCTGGAGCCGTGCGTCCGGGCTCCGCGGAACGCCCTCATCGCGCACTATCCCGATGAGGGCTACGTGCACGGCGGTGCGGTGGCGCGGGCGCTGGCCCGGCGCGCGGGGGAAGCGGGGGCCGAGATCGTCACGGGTCACCGCGCGGTCGGCCTCACCACCGGAGGTGACCGCGTGACCGGTGTGCGGCTGGACGACGGCCGGGACCTGGACGCCGACCTCACGATCTGCGCGGCCGGCCGGCACGCCCCCGCGCTCCTCGCCACGGCCGGTGCCGTCCTCCCGCTGGTCGACCCGGCCGAACCCGGCTCTGCGGCGCCCTGTCTCGTCGCCACCACCACCGCGGCGCGGGGCGTCGTCAACGGGCTCGTCCACGCCCCCGGCCTTTCCGTCCGCCCCGCGCCGGACGGGGGTCTCGTCCTGGAGGCCGACGACCTGGACGCCGGTGTCGATGAGTCGGCCTCCCCCGCGCTGATGCGCACGGTCGGCGCCGAGCTTCTCGCTCGTGCGCACGCCCTCGTCCCCCGGCTCAGGGCGGACGTCGCGGAGATCCGGCGGTGCGTCCGTCCGCTGCCCGTCGACGGGTATCCGCTCGGCGGGTTCCAGCGCCCCGGTCTGTACACCGCCGTCACCCATAGCGGCATCACGCTCGGTCCGCATCTTGCCTTGCTGATCGAGCGGGAGGTGCACGGAGACCCGCCGCCGGAGCTCGCCCCCTATCGGCCGGACCGCGCCTGAGCGGACCGGCGAGGGCATGTCCTCCTCCCCTGCGGGTGGCCGGGGAGGAGGGCGCACTCGGCCGGGGGCTACCGGGTGCGGTCGGGTAGCCGGCGGGCGACCAGCGGGACGACGATCGCCGCGGCCACGAGGTGGGTGGCGATCAGGGTGAGCCGCGTCTCGGCCGCCATCGCGATGAGCAGGTCGGGCACGACCGACAGCGCGATGAGGGCGCCGGTGACCACGAGGAACGTGCGTCTGGGCGCCGCGGCCCAGCGGCGCAGCGCCACGGCCAGCAGCACGCCGACCGCGCTGAACAGCAGGGTGAGCTGGGTGAAGCCGAGCAGCGGGATCGGCTCGCCGTCGATGTCGAGCGAGACGCCCGCGCTGCTGGCGAGCGCGGCGACGGCGGTGGTCGCCGCGGCGGCGGCGACGCAGGCGAACAGGCCGGTTCGCCACATGGGGGCGGTGCCGGTGGCGGTCGTCGGGGCCGCGGGGGCGGCGATGCTGCCGGTGGCGGTGCTCGTCATGGTCTGACCTTTCCGGTGGGGGTCTCCGATGGACTCTATGTGTCCACCGGATACTTGATGTAACGTAGACACTCCAAGGCCCGGTGACAAGAGGTTGGTGAGATGAAGGCGCTCTGGGATCTCCGCGACCAGCCGGAGAAGAAGCCCCGCATGCCGCTCTCGGTGTCCGCGATCGTCGAGGCGGCCATCGCGATCGCCGACGCGGACGGCATCGAGGCGGTGTCCATGCAGCGCGTCGCCGCCGATCTCGGCTTCACCAAGATGTCGCTCTACCGCCACGTCTCGAACAAGTCCGAGCTGCTCGGCATCATGATCGACACGGCGGTGGGCGAGCCGCCCGACCTGGGCGAGGTGCCCGGTGGCTGGCGGGCCCGGCTGGAGGAGTTCGTCCGGCGGCTCACGGAGGTGTGGCGGCGGCATCCCTGGCTGCCCGCCGCCACCGTGGGCGCCCGCGTGATGGGCCCCCGCGAGGCCGGGTGGACCGAGAGCGCCGTCGCCGCGCTGGCCGGCACCGGGCTCACCGGCGACGAGCGCATGGCCGCCGCGTTCCTGCTGTTCGGGCACGTCCGCAACACCCAGTCGATGACCACGGCCGGCACCCAGGCATGGTCGGGCGGGGGCGAGACGGCCGAGCTCATCCGCGGCCGGGCCGACCTGTTCCCCGAGCTCAGCGCGGCGTTGAGCGGCCCCACCCCGACCCTGGACGACAACGCCCGCGCCTTCGGCCTGGAGTGCCTCCTCGACGGCCTCGCCGCCCGGATCGAGCAGCGGCGATGACCGGGCGCACATTGGCCGGCGGCTACCTCACCGCCCTGGAGCGCGGCGACCTGGCCGGCGTCCTGGCGCTCTTCCACCCCGACGCGGTCGTCCACTCCCCGCTCTACGGGCCGCTGCCCGCCGCGGAGTTCTACCCGAGGCTGCTCGCCGACACCGGCCGCGCCGAACTCCGCCTCCGCGGCGTGACCCAGGGCGAACGTCTCGTCGGCGTGTGGTTCCGCTTCGACTGGACGCTGCCCTCGGGCACCGAGACCGGCTTCGAGTGCGTCGACATGCTGGAACTGGACGACGCAGGGCTGATCACGACGCTGCGCATCTTCTACGACACCGCGACCACCCGCGCGGCGTTCGAACGCGAGACGGGCGGCTCCTGGCACCACCCGGCCTGACGCCACCCGGCCCTTCCGCCCTTTTCAGCGCGCACCCCCGGCGACGGCGGGCTCGCCGAGGTCGCCGTCCCGCACCGATGAGTTCGCAACGCGAAAGAGGTCGATATCGCCATGACTACCTTGACACTCGAAACGCCCGGCGCCGACCTCGTCTACGACGTGCACGGCCCGCTGCCGCCCGCCGGCGGACGGCCACCGCTGGTCATGATCGGCCAGCCGATGGACGCCGGCGGCTTCCGCGCCCTGGCGTCACACTTCCCCGACCGCACGGTGATCACCTACGATCCGCGCGGCCTCGGCCGCAGCACCCGCAAGGACGGACGGCTCGACCACACGCCCGAGACCCAGGCCGCCGACGTGCACGCCCTCATCACGGCGCTCGGCACCGGCCCGGTCGACATGTTCGCCAGCAGCGGCGGCGCGGTGACCGCGCTCGCCCTGGTGGCGGCCCACCCCGGCGACGTCGGCACCCTGGTCGCCCACGAGCCGCCGCTCCTCCCTGTGCTCCCCGACGCCGAGGCCGCCGGACGCGCCCGCGCCGGCGTCCGGGACGTCTACGAAGCCAGGGGCTGGGGAGCCGGCATGGCGGCCTTCATCGCGATGACGTCGTGGCAGGGCGAGTTCACCGACGACTACTTCGCCCAGGAGGCGCCGGATCCCGCCATGTTCGGGATGCCGGCGGAGGACGACGGCTCCCGGGACGACCCGCTCCTGTCCGACCGGTCATGGGCGGTCAGCGACTACCGGCCCGACGCCGGCGCCCTCGCGGCGGCACCGACCCGGATCGTGATCGCGGTGGGCGAGGAGTCCACGGACGTCCTCACCGGCCGCACCTCGGTGGCGGCGGCCGAGCTTCTCGGCCGTCCGGCGACGGTGTTCCCGAGCCACCACGGTGGCTTCCTCGACGGTGAGCACGGCTACGCGGGGGAGCCCGAGGCGTTCGCCCGCAAGCTGCGCGACGTCCTCGACCACGCCGGCTGACCGGGGCGGGGCACTGCCGCGCGGCGGACAAGCTCCGCGAGGAGGTCTGTGTTCAGTCGGGGACGCCTGCGGCGAGCATGGGGGTGAGGGTGAGGCCGGGGTGTTCGCGCTCGATGGCCCGCAGCCGCCACTTGTCGACGAACACCGCGATGAGCGAGCCGTCCAAGGAGCGGGAGAGGACCTCCACGCCGCGGCGGCCGGTCAAGGTCTCGGCGGATTCCTTGTCGGTGACGCGGGCGGTGGTGTAGTCGAGCCTGGTGAGGTCGACCGGTGCACCGAACTCGTCGGCCATCCGGGCGGTGACCACGTCGAACTGCAGCGGCCCGACGGCGGCCAGCACCGGCGCCTGGTCACCGCGCAGATCGCTGCGCAGCACCTGGACCACGCCCTCCCCGTCGAGTTGCTCGATACCGCGGCGGAACTGCTTGGCCCGGCTGTTGTCGGTCGTCCTGGCCACCATGAAATGCTCCGGAGCGAACGCCGGGATCGGCGGGAACACCACCGGGGTCTTGACGTACAGGGTGTCGCCCACCGATAGGCCGGAGGCGTTCGGCAGCCCGATCACATCCCCCGGATAGGCCGCCTCCAGCGTCGAGCGGTCACGGCCGAACACCGTCTGGGCGTACTTGGTCGCCAACGGCCGCCCCGTCGGAGCATGCGTCAGCGACATCCCGCGCTCGAACCGCCCCGAGCAGACCCGGATGAAGGCCAGCCGGTCGCGGTGCGCCCGGTCCATCCCGGCCTGCACCTTGAACACCTGCCCGGCGAACGGCGCCGACACCGCCCGCTCCCGCCCGGCCTCATCAGCGCGCGCCGACGGCGCCGGCGCCAGCCGGCACACCGTCTCCAGCAGCGCACCCACCCCGAAGTTGGGCAGCGCCGCCCCAAACAGCACCGGGGTACAAGTCCCGGCGCTGTAGGCGGCCATGTCCAAGGTGGCGCCGATCTCCTCCAGCAGCGCCAGCTCCTCCACCGCGCTCTCCCACGCCTGACCCTCCTGCTCGGCGGCCTGCCCGGCGGGCACCTGCTCGGCGATCGCCCGGGTCGCGCCGCCCGGAGTACGCCGGAACCGGGTGAACCCCCCACCGGCCCGCTCGATCAACCCGCGGAAATCCCCCGCCACACCGACCGGCCAGTTCAACGGCGCCGGACGCAACCCGATGCGCTGCTCCACCTCGTCCAGCAACTCCAGCGGCTCACGACCCGGCCGGTCCCACTTGTTCACGAACGTGATCACCGGGATGCCACGATGCCGGCACACATCGAACAACTTCAGCGTCTGCGCCTCCAGACCCTTGGCCGAGTCCAGCAGCATGATCGCCCCATCCACCGCCGCCAGCACCCGGTAGGTGTCCTCGGAGAAGTCCGCGTGACCCGGGGTGTCCAGCAGGTTCAGCAGCACCCCGCCGTACTCGAACCGCAGCACCGAAGAGGTGATGGAAATCCCGCGCGCACGCTCCATCTCCATCCAGTCCGACCGCACCCCCCGCCGCCCCGACTTACCGTGCAC
>NZ_SMLC01000300.1 GCF_004349245.1 Actinomadura sp. 6K520
TTCCGGGAGGGGGACGTTGACCGTGGGGGCCTCGGAGTCCGGGACGTGCGGGGACGCCGTCTCAGCGCACTCTTCGTCTCCGTTGGTCTCTGCTGGCTGATTCACCGAGGTCATTCCCGTCCCAGATCGGCCGCCCTCGGCCGTATTTTCCCGTTCTGCGCGGGACTAACGTCTCACAGGTCGATGACCGGCGAGAGAGGCGTGGTGGTCTTCGCCGGGACGGGGCTCGGGGTCGGCGTGGACGACGGCGCCCGACAGGCGGGGGAGGGCGTGCATGAGGCTGTGCTCGGCGTCCACGGCGACCCGGTGGGCGCGGACGACGGTCGAGGCGGGATCCACGACGACGTCGCATTCGGCGCGGAGCCGGTGGCCGATCCAGCGGAGGCGGACATCGCCCACGGCGAGGACGCCGGGCGTGGCGGAGAGGGCGGCCTCGGCGCGGTCGACCAGGGCGGGGTCGACGGCGTCCATGAGGCGGCGCCCGACCTCGCGGGCCGTCTGCCAGAGGATCGCGAGGATGGCGAAGGTGATGAGGAGGCCGACGACGGGGTCGGCCCAGGGGGCGCCCAGCGCGATGCCGCCGGCGCCCAGGAGGACGGCGAGTGAGGCGAAGCCGTCCGTGCGGGCGTGCAGGCCGTCGGCGACCAGGGCGGCGGAGCCGATGCGGCGGCCCACGCGGATGCGGTAGCGGGCGACGAGTTCGTTGCCGGCGAAGCCGACGACGGCGGCGCCCGCGACGGCGGCGAGGTGCTCCACAGGCTGTGGATGGGCGAGGCGGTGCAGGGCCGCGTACCCGGCGGCGAGGGCGGAGGCGGCGATGGCGAGGACGATCACGACGCCGGCGAGGTCCTCCGCGCGTCCGTACCCGTAGGTGTAGCGGCGGGTCGGCGGGCGCCTGCCGAGGACGAACGCGATGCCGAGCGGGACGGCGGTCAGCGCGTCGGCGGCGTTGTGGAGCGTGTCGCCCAGCAACGCCACCGAGCCCGTGAACGCGACCACGACGGCCTGCAGGACGGTGGTCGCGCCGAGCCCGACCAGCGAGATCCACAGGGCGCGCATCCCCTGGGCGCTGGCCTCCATCGCGGAGTCCACCTTGTCGGCGGCCTCGTGCGCGTGGGGCCGCAGGACGTGGAAAAGGCGCCGCCCGTGCCCGTGCCCATGTCCGTGGCCATGTCCGTGCCCGCTCATACGTCCGAGCATGACCCGAAAAGTCCGTTGCAGCACCTCGACAAAAGCGGCGCCGTCGCAGGTACGCGGCCTGCGCCGGTGCGGATTCCGCGTCAGTACGGATTCCGCGTCAGTGCGGGTTCGTCGCCAGAAGCTCCGCCAGGAGGTCGTCCAGGGTGACGATCCCCGCGAACTCGTTGCGCTCGTCGTTGACGACGGCGAGCGGGGCATGGGCGCGGCGCATCCGGCTCACCGCGTCCAGCACGGTCGTCTCCGCGGTGAGGACGGGCGCCGGGTGGGCCAGCTCGTCCGCGCGGCACTCCCCGTTCGGCTCGGTGATCGCCGCCCGGACGTGCACGATCCCGGTCATGGTCCCGTCGCGGTCGCGGACGAGCAGCCGGTTGTGGCCGCTCGCGGTGGCCTTCCGGCGGATCTGCGCGGCGGTAGCGTCCGCGTCGATCGTGGTGACGGCCGTCGCGGGCACCACCAGATGCCCGACGGTCGCCTCCCGCGCCGAGATCGCCCGGCGGAGCAGCTCGTGGTCGCGGCGCCCGATGAGGCCGAGGCGGCGGGACTCGCCGACCAGGTGGCTGAGCCGGGCGGCGTCGGTGTGGCTGTCCAGTTCGTCCTTCGGGGTGATGCGGATGAGCCGCAGCAGCGCGTTCGTCGTCGAGTTCAGCGACGACAGGATCGGCCTGGACACCTTCGCGAACGCGCGGAACGGCAACGCCAGGATCAGCGCGGCGCGCTCCGGGTGCGCGATCGCCCACGACTTCGGCGCCATCTCGCCGATGACCATGTGCAGGAAGGTGACGACGGCGAGGGCGGTGCCGAGCGCGATGGCCTTCGTCGCGGCCTCGGGGACGCCGAGCGCGTGCAGCGGCGGTTCGAGGAAGTGCTCGAACGCGGGCTCGGTGACGATCGCGAGGCCCAGCGAGCACATCGTGATGCCGAACTGGGCGCCGGCGAGCATCAGCGACAGCTCGCGGACGCCGGCGAGCGCGGCGACGGCCGGGCGGCTGCCCTTGGCGGCGGCGCGCTCCAGCTGCGGGCGGCCCGCCGCGACGAGCGCGAACTCGGCCGCGACGAAGAACCCGTTCCCGACCAGCAGCAGGGCGGTGATGAGCAGGGTCGTCAGCGGGTCCACGACACCTCCGGACCGGACGCGTCCGCGTCGTCCGCGTCGTCCGCGTCGTCCGCACCGTCCGCACCGTCCGCACCGTTCTCCTCGGCCCCCACCGGGACCGCCGGGGCCGGCGCCTTGATCAGGATCTTCTCGGCGACGCGGCGGGCCACGCTCACGACCTCCAGCTCCACCGAGCCGGGGTCGAGGTCGACGGTGAGGCGGTCGCCGGGGGACGGGAGCCGGCGCAGCTCCGCCATGACGAGCCCGCCGAGGGTGTCGTAGGAGTCGCCCTCCGGCAGGTCGAACCCGGTGAGCCGGCCGATCTCGTCGATGCGCATGCTCGCGTCGACCAGCCAGGAGCCGTCCGGCCCGGAGGTCGGGGCGACCTCCCGCGCGTCGGTCTCGTCGGAGATCTCCCCGACGAGCTCCTCGGCCACGTCCTCGAACGTGAGGATGCCGGCGAGGCCGCCGTACTCGTCCACGACGCAGGCGAACTCCTCGCCGGAGTCGCGCATGTGCTCGATCACCCCGTACAGCGGCTGGCTGCCGGGGACGAGCAGCGCGGGCCGCGCGACCCGGCTGACGGGGGTGGCGGGGTCGAGCGCGTCGTCGGCGACCTCGCGGACCCCGGCGACGCCGATCACGTCGTCCACCTCCTGGCCGTAGACGGGGTAGGCGCTGTGCCCGGTCTCGCGGATCAGCGCGACGAGGTCGGCGACGGGCGCGGTCCCCGGCAGCGTCCGGACCTGCGGCCGGGGCACCATGACCTCGTCCGCGGTGAGGTCGCCGAACGACAGGGCCCGCTCCAGCAGGCCCGACAGGTCGGCGGGCAGGTGCCCGGCGCTGTGCGACTTGCCGATGATGTCGCCGAGCTCCTCCAGCGTCGCGCCGCCGTGCAGCTCCTGGACGGGCTCGACGCCGACGGCCCGCAGCAGCCGCTCGGCGGAGCTGTCGAACAGCCGGATGAGCGGCCCCGCGACCGCCAGGTAGATCAGCGTGGACGTGGCCAGCGCGCGGGCCAGCGACTCGGCGCGCGCGAGCGCGAGGTTCTTGGGGAACAGCTCGCCCATCAGCATCTGGATGAGCGTCGCCAGCACGAAGCCGGTGGCGAGCGCGATCGCCCCGGTGGCGCCCAGCGGAACGCCGGCGACCTCCAGCAGCGGCTCGATCAGCTCGGCGAGGGCGGGCTTGGCGATGAAGCCGACGACCAGGGTCGTCATGGTGATGCCGAGCTGCGCGCCCGACAGCATGAACGAGAGCCTGCCGATGACCTTCAGGGCCCGCTTGGCGGAGGCGTCGCCGCGCTCGGCGGCCTGTTCCAGTGTGGCCCGGTCCGCCGCGACGTAGGCGAACTCCTGGGCGACGAAGTAACCGGTCGCTGCGGTGAGGAGGATCACCGCCAGCACTCCCAGGACCGCGGTCAGCATGGGGCACCGGGTCTATGACTGGGGTCCGACACCGCGGACTCACCACTCCTCTCGTAGCCGTGTATCACTCGTAACGTCACTTGTGACAACGAGGTTCCCGGTGGACAGGGTACGGCGCCCGTGTGATCGAAACGGGCGGGGCGTCCCCGGAACGCCCTGGGTGCGGTGCTTGCGGGGAGTGCGGGGGAGAAGGCGCTTGTCTCGGCCGGTGTTGCGGATCACACTTATATGAGAGCGTTAGTCCGATAGTGGACCGGTCCGTGCTCCCAGACCGGTCGGCCGGGCATGCTCGGGGGGACCGTAGGAGAGCGAACGCGGGGCAGACGTTGGACCAGAGCGGGGCCGGGGCCGCCGCGCCCATGAGCCGTGAAGGCGTCGACCATGCCCTGCGCACGCTCCGGGAGGAGCGCGACCGCATCTCCGCGTCCCTCCTCGACCTCGACGGACACCAGGGCAGCCGCCTCCTGGAGGGGGCGCGACTCACCGGTGAGACGTGGCGCCGCTGGGAGGACGCCAAGGCCGCCATGCTGGCGCTGTGGACGCTCTTCGACGCCTACCAGCGCGTCCTGGACGCCGCGGTGGAGCTGCGTGAGCGGTCGCCGCGGCCGGACGCGGCGACGCTGGTCGAGCTGTCCGCGCTGCTGTCCGGCCGTGCGGTGGAGATGCCCGGCGAGGAGGCCCCGCTGCGGGAGCGGACGCTTCTCGGCCAGCGGGCACGGCGGGTGACCCTGGTCGAGGCCGTCGAGCTGATGTCCGACGCGTACGAGTTCGTCGCGGGCGAGATCGACGCCGCCGACGCCGCCTGGTCGGCGCTGCTGCTGCCGCTGGAGGAGGTGGAGGAGTGCTGGCGGGAGACGGCCCGGCTGGCGCACTCCCTGGACGGCACCCGCCACCCCGAGCTCGACCGGGTCGGGCGCGAGCTGACCGCGCTGGGCCGCGTCGTGCGCACCGACCCGCTGTCACTCGTGCGGGACGGCCGCGCCGACACAGCCCGACTCGACCGCGTCCGCACCGCGCTGACCGCGCTCGGGGACGAGCTCGCCGGCGTCGCCCGGATGCGGGAGGACTACGCCGGGCACATCGCGCGGGTCACCGCGTGCATCGAGGAGGTCGAGGACACCGAGCAGCGCGCCCGCGACGCGTACGCGACGGTCCTCATCAAGATCCATGCGCCGAACGTGCCCGCACCGGCACGGGGCCTCGCCGTCGAGCTCCGCGACCGGCTCACCGCCCTGGAGCGGCTCCGCGAGGCGGGCCGCTGGGTCGAGCTGGCGGGCTGCTTCGCCGGGCTCGAACGCGCCGCGGGCGAGGCGCTGGAACGGGCGCAGGGCGAGCTGCGTCTGAGCACCGGCCTGCTCGACAGGCGGGGCGAGCTGCGCGGGCGCCTGGAGGCGTACCGGGCCAAGGCGGCGCGGCTGGGCCTGGCCGAGGACGAGCGGCTCACCGGACTGTACGGGGAGGCCCGTGACGTGCTGTGGACGGCGCCGTGCGACCTGCGGAGGGCGACGGCGGTCGTCGCGGAGTACCAGCGTGCGATCAGGGCGTGCGAGAGCGAGACGGGGTCGCGGCGATGAGCGGATGCACCCAGCCCGGCTGCACCGGTGAGGTGGACGCCGACGGCTTCTGCGACGTCTGCGGCATGGCCCCGCTCCCCGACCC
>NZ_SMLC01000301.1 GCF_004349245.1 Actinomadura sp. 6K520
TTGTTTCCTGAGAACCACACAGGGACGCGAACAACTCACACAGCGATTCACCTTGAACGAATTGTGTGTTCAAGCCACTCGGCCTATTAGTACCGGTCAACTCCACACGTTACCGCGCTTCCATACCCGGCCTATCAACCCGGTCGTCTACCGGGAGCCTTACACCCACAAGGGGTGGGAGAACTCATCTCGAGGAAGGCTTCCCGCTTAGATGCTTTCAGCGGTTATCCCGACCGAACGTAGCCAACCAGCCATGCCCCTGGCGGGACAACTGGCACACCAGAGGTTCGTCCGTCCCGGTCCTCTCGTACTAGGGACAGACCCTCTCAATTCTCCTACGCGCGCAGCGGATAGGGACCGAACTGTCTCGCGACGTTCTAAACCCAGCTCGCGTGCCGCTTTAATGGGCGAACAGCCCAACCCTTGGGACCTACTCCAGCCCCAGGATGCGACGAGCCGACATCGAGGTGCCAAACCATCCCGTCGATATGGACTCTTGGGGAAGATCAGCCTGTTATCCCCGGGGTACCTTTTAGCCGTTGAGCGACACCACTTCCACACGTAGATGCCGGATCACTAGGCCCTGCTTTCGCACCTGCTCGACACGTCCGTCTCACAGTCAAGCTCCCTTGTGCCCTTACACTCACCACCTGATTGCCAACCAGGCTGAGGGAACCTTTGGGCGCCTCCGTTACACTTTAGGAGGCAACCGCCCCAGTTAAACTACCCACCAGGCACTGTCCCCCACCCGGATACACGGGCGCGGGTTAGACGCTCAAAACGACCAGAGTGGTATTTCACCAACGACTCCACCGACACTGGCGTGCCGGCTTCACAGTCTCCCACCTATCCTACACAAGACGCTCCAAACGCCAATGCCAAGCTATAGTGAAGGTCCCGGGGTCTTTCCGTCCTGCTGCGCGAAACGAGCATCTTTACTCGTACTGCAATTTCACCGGGCCTGTGGTTGAGACAGCGGGGAAGTCGTTACGCCATTCGTGCAGGTCGGAACTTACCCGACAAGGAATTTCGCTACCTTAGGATGGTTATAGTTACCACCGCCGTTTACCGGCGCTTAGATTCTCAGCCTCGACCCCCAAAAGAGATCTAACCGGTCCTCTTAACGTTCCGGCACCGGGCAGGCGTCAGTCCGTATACAGCGTCTTACGACTTCGCACGGACCTGTGTTTTTAGTAAACAGTCGCTTCCCCCTGGCCACTGCGACCACACCCAGCTCCGGGAGTAAATCCCATCACCAGGCACGGTCCCCCTTCTCCCAAAGTTACGGGGGCAATTTGCCGAGTTCCTTAACCACAGTTCACCCGATCGCCTTGGTATTCTCTACCTGACCACCTGAGTCGGTTTAGGGTACGGGCCGCCAGTACACTCGCTAGAGGCTTTTCTCGACAGCATGGGATCACTCACTTCACCTAAAACGGCTCGGCATCACATCTCACCCTTAACGGTGTACGGATTTGCCTGCACACCGGGCTACATGCTTACCCCAGGACAACCACCGCCTGGGCTGAGCTACCCTCCTGCGTCACCCCATCACTCACCTACTACCCCCTCGGGCCGACCGCTAGGCCCAACCAGCACCCGAAGGCACCAGCCAGGATTCAGAGTCTTAGCATCAGAGGATTCAGCGTTGGCGCATACCAGCGGGTACGGGAATATCAACCCGTTGTCCATCGACTACGCCTGTCGGCCTCGCCTTAGGTCCCGACTTACCCTGGGCGGATTAGCCTGCCCCAGGAACCCTTGGTCATCCGGCGCAAGAGTTTCTCACTCTTGACTCGCTACTCATGCCTGCATTCTCACTCCCACAGCCTCCACCACTCGATCACTCGGCGGCTTCACCGGCTGCAGGACGCTCCCCTACCCACCCCAGACACACGTCTGGAGTGCCACGGCTTCGGCGGTGTGCTTGAGCCCCGCTACATTGTCGGCGCGGAATCACTTGACCAGTGAGCTATTACGCACTCTTTCAAGGATGGCTGCTTCTAAGCCAACCTCCTGGTTGTCACAGCAACTCCACATCCTTTCCCACTTAGCACACGCTTAGGGGCCTTAGCCGATGATCTGGGCTGTTTCCCTCTCGACTACGAAGCTTATCCCCCGCAGTCTCACTGCCACGCTCTCACTTACCGGCATTCGGAGTTTGGCTGACGTCAGTAACCTTGTAGGGCCCATCAGCCATCCAGTAGCTCTACCTCCGGCAAGAAACACGCAACGCTGCACCTAAATGCATTTCGGGGAGAACCAGCTATCACGGAGTTTGATTGGCCTTTCACCCCTAACCACAGGTCATCCCCCAGGTTTTCAACCCTGGTGGGTTCGGGCCTCCACACCGTCTTACCGGCGCTTCACCCTGCCCATGGCTAGATCACCCCGCTTCGGGTCTACAGCATGCGACTAAAAACGCCCTATTCAGACTCGCTTTCGCTACGGCTACCCGCCACCGGTTAACCTCGCCACACACCATAACTCGCAGGCTCATTCTTCAAAAGGCACGCCATCACCAACACACGACACAAGGCCATGCGAGGAGGCTCTGACGGCTTGTAGGCACACGGTTTCAGGTACTCTTTCACGACCCCTCACCGGGGCACTTTTCACCTTTCCCTCACGGTACTAGTCCGCTATCGGTCACCAGGAAGTATTCAGCCTTACCACGTGGTCGTGGCAGATTCACACGGGATTACACGGGCCCCGTGCTACTCGGGAACACACCCAGAAGACATCGCAGTTTCGCCTACCGGACTCTCACCGTCTACGGTCGGCCTTCCCATGCCATTCGACTACCACGATGCTTTGTAACTTCTCGCCAGACTGGTAGATCCAGCAGGATGGTCCCACAACCCCGCACACGCAACCCCTACCAAGTATCACACGCGCACGGTTTAGGCTGATCCGCTTTCGCTCACCACTACTCACGGAATCACTATTGTTTTCTCTTCCTGCGGGTACTGAGATGTTTCACTTCCCCGCGTTCCCACCAACCGCCCTATACATTCAGACGGCGGCGACACCCCATGACGGGTGCCAGGTTTCCCCATTCGGAAATCCCCGGATCAAAGTCTGGTTGCCGACTCCCCGAGGCATATCGCAGGCTCCCACGTCCTTCATCGGCTCCTGATGCCAAGGCATCCACCGTATGCCCTTAAAAACTTGAACACACAAAACGATCAAAACAAATCGCAGATAAACAACAACACCACCAACCCACCCCAGAAACCCCGAGGAAGGCAAAGGCAGCATCGCCGTTCACCAGAGATGCTCGCGTCCACTGTGCAGTTCTCAAAAAACAACCGGGCCCACCAAAACCCCACCCCCGCAGGAGGAAGGGTTCTTGGTCCCGCAGTCCGAGGCCACCAGGCTCGCGCCCGTTCCCTCAGGACCCAACAGCGTGTCCAACCCACCACCCGCCCGACACCGCCGTTCCCACTCCCCACACCCTCACAAGGAGGACCACGGGGCGGTACTTGCCGGCTCACACGAGCGGTGAGCTGAGTAGCCAGTGCTCCACATCTATGAGCAGCCACCCGACGGACATCCGCCGCCGATGATGGCCACCGACCCACACACCCGCACCCCTCCAGACGGAGAGACCAGGTCAGCATGGGCCAGTTGTGTGCTCCTTAGAAAGGAGGTGATCCAGCCGCACCTTCCGGTACGGCTACCTTGTTACGACTTCGTCCCAATCGCCGGCCCCACCTTCGACCGCTCCCCCCACACAAGGTGGTTGGGCCACGGGCTTCGGGTGTTGCCGACTTTCGTGACGTGACGGGCGGTGTGTACAAGGCCCGGGAACGTATTCACCGCAGCGTTGCTGATCTGCGATTACTAGCGACTCCGACTTCACGAAGTCGAGTTGCAGACTTCGATCCGAACTGAGACCGGCTTTAAGGGATTCGCTCCACCTCACGGTATCGCAGCCCACTGTACCGGCCATTGTAGCATGTTTGCAGCCCAAGACATAAGGGGCATGATGACTTGACGTCATCCCCACCTTCCTCCGAGTTGACCCCGGCGGTCTCCCATGAGTCCCCAACCACCCGAAGGTGTTGCTGGCAACATGGAACGAGGGTTGCGCTCGTTGCGGGACTTAACCCAACATCTCACGACACGAGCTGACGACAGCCATGCACCACCTGTCACCGGCCCAAAAAGGACCCCGCATCTCTGCGGGATTTCCGGCGATGTCAAGCCTTGGTAAGGTTCTTCGCGTTGCGTCGAATTAAGCAACATGCTCCGCCGCTTGTGCGGGCCCCCGTCAATTCCTTTGAGTTTTAGCCTTGCGGCCGTACTCCCCAGGCGGGGCGCTTAATGCGTTAGCTACGGCGCGGAATCCGTGGAAGAACCCCACACCTAGCGCCCAACGTTTACGGCGTGGACTACCAGGGTATCTAATCCTGTTCGCTCCCCACGCTTTCGCTCCTCAGCGTCAGTACAGGCCCAGAGAACCGCCTTCGCCACCGGTGTTCCTCCCGATATCTGCGCATTTCACCGCTACACCGGGAATTCCATTCTCCCCTACCTGCCTCTAGCCTGCCCGTATCCACCGCAGACCCACAGTTAAGCCGTGGGCTTTCACGACAGACGCGACAAACCGCCTACGAGCTCTTTACGCCCAATAATTCCGGACAACGCTTGCGCCCTACGTATTACCGCGGCTGCTGGCACGTAGTTAGCCGGCGCTTCTTCTGCACCTACCGTCACCCGAAGGCTTCGTCGATGCTGAAAGAGGTTTACAACCCGAAGGCCGTCATCCCCCACGCGGCGTCGCTGCGTCAGGCTTCCGCCCATTGCGCAATATTCCCCACTGCTGCCTCCCGTAGGAGTCTGGGCCGTGTCTCAGTCCCAGTGTGACCGGTCGCCCTCTCAGGCCGGTTACCCGTCGTCGCCTTGGTAGGCCATCACCCCACCAACAAGCTGATAGGCCGCGAGCCCATCCCCAACCGAAAAACTTTCCACCACCAACCCATGCGGGCAATGGTCATATCCGGTATTAGACCCAGTTTCCCAGGCTTATCCCGAAGTCAGGGGCAGGTTGCTCACGTGTTACTCACCCGTTCGCCGCTCGAGTACCCCCGAAGGGGCCTTTCCGCTCGACTTGCATGTGTTAAGCACGCCGCCAGCGTTCGTCCTGAGCCAGGATCAAACTCTCCATTAAGGCCAACACGACCAACCACAGGGGGCGAACCCCGCAACCGGCCAAACCTCGGAAAACAATCCCAGCAAAACAACCCCCCAAAAGAGGGAGGTTCATTGCCTCAAAGAAATCCCCACCGCCCCCACAAACAGGAGCGGCACGGGGCGACCCGACCAGAAACAACTGGCCGAGCC
>NZ_SMLC01000302.1 GCF_004349245.1 Actinomadura sp. 6K520
GTTGCTGGGCGGGTACGGGTACACGCGGGACTTCCCGGTGGAGCGGATGATGCGCGACGCCAAGATCACCCAGATCTACGAGGGGACCAACCAGATCCAGCGGATGGTCATCGCCCGCCAGCTCCTCAGGTGACGGGACGCCGGGCCGGCCGACCCCGGCCCCGATGAGGCGGGGGACGGGCGGAGCCGCCCGTCCCCCGTGCGCCGGTCAGCCGTGGGAGATGGAGAGCATCAGCCTGCCGTCCCCGGCGACGTGCGGGCGAAGCTTGAGGCCGTTGATGTGCGTGACGCTGGTGTGATTGCTCGCGTCCGTGACGGCCACGGCCCTCCCGTTCTCGGTGCGGGCGGTGATGGTCACCTGGGTGCCGTCGATCTTGATCTTGAGCTGCCGGACCCCGCGCTTCCCGTTGAGCGGGATCTCCATGCCGTCCCTGATCTCGATCTCGCAGTCCGCGTCGCGGCACTCCGCCGGCGAGTCGGCCTCCTTGCCGGACGCCGCCCGCGGCGAGACGGACGGCGCGGCGGCGTCCGCGGCGGACGGCGGCGCGACGGACGGCACGGCCACGTCCCCGGGCCGGCCCGGCGGCGGTGCCGGTGCGGCGAGCGAGACGCTCGCGGCGGTGACGCCGCCCGCGACGACCAGCGCGGTGGCCGTGCCGAGCAAGGTGAGCTTCCTTCTGGACATCCTGTGGACTCCTGACGGGTGACTACTCTCGGTCACTCGAATATTACCCACAGTATTCGATCAAGAACGTGCGGTCACCCGCCGCCGGTCGCGGACGCCTGCTCGTCCACGATCAGGGTCTGCAGCGCGCGGCCGAACCCGCCGGACGTGTCGGCGAGCGTCGCCTCGCACAGGGCGCTGCCGCCGGGGCTCAGGTCCAGGGACGCGGCCATGCACAGCCACTCGCCGGCCGGGTCGCGGTGCAGCCCGACGGTCATGTCCGTGTTGATGATCAGCCATTTCGCGTTGTCGAGCTGGCTGCCGATGCCGGACGCGCTGTCGGCGAGCGTCAGCGCCCGCACCAGCGGCGTGTCGGCCTCGCCGGCGACGAGGGGGATGCGGGACCGCGCCCACGTCGTGCCGGGGCCGGGCTCCCCGAAGGCGCCGTGGACGATCCGCCACTCCATCGCCGACAGGTAGCCGCCGGTGTGGACGCCGGGCCATTCCGGGAACGGCTCGGCCGTCGCGGGGAGGGCCGGTGGCGGGGGCCCGTGGACGACCGGCTCCAGGTGGGCGGGCGCCTCCATGATCCGCCAGGCCGTGGCGCGGACGACGGGACGCCCCTCATGGGTCATCTCCGCCTCCAGGTGGGCGACCCGCTTGCCGGGGCGGACGACGCGCACGGCGATGTCCAGCACCGCCACGGGCACGGGGCTGAGCAGCTCCACCGTGACCCGCGCGATCCGGCCGCCGGGGACGGGCTCGTGCCGCTCGAAGGCCCGCCCGAGCAGGCCGGCCACCGGGCCGCCGTGCTGGAACCCCGGCGACCAGGGGCCGGCGGTCGCGGGGCTGCCGGCGAACCGGCCGCCGCCGAGCGGCTCGTAGAACGCCTCCGCGGGCGCGTCCTCCGACATGTTGCGGCTCCCTCCCGAGACACCCAACCTAGAACGGTATTCTAGACACCGTTCCAGGTGCGGTTCGGCCGGCGGTTCAGCCGCAGAGCTTCTGGGTGGCGGTCTCGGCGCCGGTGGACGGCGACGGGCTCGGCGAAGGACCCGCGACCTCGACCTTCCGCACGCCGTCCCAGTCCCCGCCGACCATGACCTGCACCTCCGACCCGAGCGAGCCCACCTTCTTGAGCTTGGCACCGGGGATGGCGGCGGCCACGGTCTTGGCGGAGTCCGCGCCGTCCGGCCCGTACCGGATCTGCGTCCGCTGAAGGCCGCGCCGCGCCACGCCCGGCTGCACCGTGGCCTCGAAGCCCAGCCCCTCCAGCTGCGAGCCCGCCTTGGTCGCGAGACCCGGCGTGCCGATCGCGTTGAGGACGCGGACGGCGATGTCCTCCGGGGGCACCGTCGGCGCGTCCGGAGGCGTCCGGGACGGCGTGCCGCTCGGTGACCCCGACGGTTCCGCCAGCGGCCGGTCCCGCCGGATCTTGGTGAACAGGTCGCCGGCCTCGCCCCGCTCCCACAGCACGGTCGACTGCGGGTCCGGCGAGTTCCACAGGACGGTCTCGTAGTCGGGGTTGGCCAGCGGGACCTTCGCGAACGTGAGGTCGTCGGTCGACAGGTCCTTCATCTGGTCGGCGATGTCCGGCAGGTTGTCGGCGAGCTCCGGGTCGACGCGCAGCGACTTCAGCGCCGCGTTGAGGAACCTGGTCGACTTGACCGGGTCGCTGAGCGTCTTCGTCGACAGCGCCTGCTTCAGCATCGCCGCCATGAACTGCTGCTGCCGGTCGATGCGCCCGAGGTCGCTGCCGCCGGTCAGCGTGTAGCGGGCGCGGGCGAACGCCAGGGCCTTCATCCCGTCCACGTGCGACGTGCCCGCCGGGAGCTTCAGCCCGCTCTTGACGTCGTCGACCGGCTCCTCGGTGCACACGTCGACGCCGCCGAGCGCGTCCACCATCTTCACGAACCCGTAGAAGTTCACCTCGATGTAGTGGTCGATCGACAGGCCCGTCGCCCGCTTGACCGTGCTGACCGTGAGGTCGGGCCCGCCGAACTGGTACGCCCAGGTCAGCTTCCCCGGACGGGACGGGATCCGGGCCCCCTTCGCGCCCTCCGAGCCGTTCGACTCGTGCGCCGGGATCGTCACGTAGGAGTCGCGTGGCAGGTTCACGACCGACACGCGGTCGCGGTCGCGCGACACGTGCACCAGCATCATCGTGTCCGACCGCTCGCCCTCGTGGTGCCCGAGCCGGGCCGCCTTCTGCTGCGCCTTCGTCAGCCCGTCCCGGCGGTCGACCCCCGCCACCAGGATCGTCATCGCGCCCTTCGGCCCGTCGCCCCGGCCGAGGCCGCCCACCGACACCTTGTCGATCATGCCGGTCACGTAGTTCTGGAACGCCCACGCGCCGCCCGAGGTGAGCAGCACGAACGCCGACATCGTCCCGGTCACCATCAGGAACCGCCGCTGCCGCCGCGCGGTCATCGCGGCCCGCGGGCTCAGCCCCCGGCCGGGCCTGCGGGGCCCGCGCGGGCTCTCCACCGCCACCCGCGGCGCGGGCATCCCGTCGATGGTCACGCCCTCGATGTCGCCGTCACCGCCGTCGCCGGCCGCCGCGTGCGAGCCCGGACGAGGCCGGAAGTAGCGCTCCAGCGGATCGGTCTCCGGCCCGCCGGTGTCACCGCGACCTGAGTCGTGCCCGTCTGCCATGCCGGCCGCCGCCTCCCGAAGACGTCGTTCTGACGCGAGTCCACACCACTCTAAAGTGGGGACACCCGTCCGTTCGCTACCTGGACCTCGTGTCCTTGGAGTAACGTGGCGCCGTCTCGGCCAGACCCGTGCGGCCCGCACGTGAACCGGGTGGCGTGGGCCGCGTCAGACGAGCGAGCAAGAGAGGAATGGGCGCCTCACCGGTCACCGGCCGGGGCGCCCGCGAGCCCCGTATGGAACCGTCTCCCCATGTCCAGCGCGCCATGAACCAGGAAACCCAGTACGCCGTGAAGCCCCGCTCCAACTCCGGTGAACGCACCTGGCCCGCCGTGTCGGTGGTCATGCCGGTCCTCAACGAGCAGCGACATCTGACCGAAGCCGTGCGCGGCATCCTGACCCAGGACTACCCGGGCGAGCTCGAACTCGTGCTCGCCGTCGGGCCGTGCCGCGACCGCACCGAGGAGATCGCCCGCAGGCTCGCCGCCGAGGACCCCCGCGTCCTGGTCGTGGCGAACCCGACCGGGCGCACCCCGCAGGGCCTCAACATCGCGATCAAGGCGTCCCAGTACTCGATCATCGTCCGGGTGGACGGCCACTCGCTGCTGCCCGCCGACTACGTCCGGGCCGCCGTCGAGACGATGGAGGAGACCGGGGCCGACAACGTCGGCGGGATCATGGCGGCCGAGGGCGTCACCCCGTTCGAGAAGGCCGTGGCCCGCGCGATGACGTCCAAGCTCGGCGTCGGCAACGCCCGCTTCCACACCGGCGGCGAGGCGGGCGAGGTCGAGACCGTCTACCTCGGGACGTTCCGCCGCAGCGCGCTCGACCGCGTCGGCGGCTACGACGAGACGTTCGTCCGCGCCCAGGACTGGGAGATGAACCACCGCATCCGGGAGACCGGCGGCCGGATCTTCTTCACCCCGCGGATGCGGGTCACCTACCGCCCGCGCCCCAACCTGCGGGCGCTCGCCAAGCAGTACTTCCACACCGGCCGCTGGCGGCGCGTCGTCGGGCGCGAGCACCAGGGCACCCTCAGCCTGCGCTACCTCGCGCCGCCGATCGCGGTCGTCGCGATGACGGCGGGCGCGGTCGCCGGGGTGCTCGGGTTCTGGCCGGGCTGGCTGCTCCCCGGCGGCTACGCCGCCGCGATCATCGTGGGCGCCGCCGTGGAGGGCCGCGGCCTCCCGCCGTCCGCCTGGGTGCGGCTCCCGCTCGTCTACGCCACCATGCACCTGACCTGGGGCGTCGGCTTCCTCACCAGCCCGCCGAGGCTGGGGCAGCCCACCCCGGTCAAACCCGGCGAACCCGTCCACTGACCGGGGGAAGCGGAAACCACCTGCCGTTTCCCGGCGTCTGACGATGTGTCAGGGTTGGGCGGGGCGGATTCCCGCCCGACCGGTTTGGAGGTGGCAATGTCCAACGGAGCACGCCACGGCCTGGGCGCGCTGGTCGGCCTGGTCGTGACGCCGATCGTCGCGGTGTGCATGATGTACGGCACGGACAAGATGGCCCGGGCCGTCCGGACATTCGCCTACGAAGGCGGCGACCGGTGGATCGGCGTCGCGGTCTTCCTGGTCGCGGCGGTCCTCCTCGGCCTGGTGGCGGGTTCCCGGCTGTCGCCGCTCGCCTCGCTCATCCCCGGCGCCGCCTACGCGGCCATCGGCCTCCTTTGGGTCGCGGCGCCCCGCTGGACGTTCGAGCACGCCGGACGGGACGTCCTCCCCAGAGAGCTCTGGATCGGCTACACCACCCTCGCCGCCTACGGCTTTTTCCTGCTGATCGGCATCGCGCTCGTGGTGGCGTCCCTGGCGCCGTCCCGCTGGAAGGCCCGCGCGGGCGCGGGCGCCGCCCCGCGCTTCGGTGCGCCGCCGCCCGCGCCGATGGGCCCGCCGCCCATGCACGGTGCTCCCGCGCACATGGGGCCGCCTCCGGGCCAGGGCTCGCCGCCGTGGCAGGGCGCCCCCCAGTACGGCCAGCCGCCCGCCCAGCCGGGCCCGGGC
>NZ_SMLC01000303.1 GCF_004349245.1 Actinomadura sp. 6K520
GTGCATGGTAAGTCGGGGCGGCGGGGGGTGCGGTCGGACTGGATGGAGATGGAGCGTGCGCGCGGGATTTCCATCACCTCTTCGGTGCTGCGGTTCGAGTACGGCGGGGTGCTGCTGAACCTGCTGGACACCCCGGGTCACGCGGACTTCTCTGAGGACACCTACCGGGTGCTGGCGGCGGTGGATGGGGCGATCATGCTGCTGGACTCGGCCAAGGGCCTGGAGGCGCAGACGCTGAAGTTGTTCGACGTGTGCCGCCACCGCGGCATCCCCGTCATCACCTTCGTCAACAAGTGGGACCGCCCCGGCCGCGAACCCCTGGAGTTGCTGGACGAGGTCGAGCAGCGCATCGGGCTGCGCCCGGCGCCGCTGAACTGGCCGGTCGGCATCGCCGGGGACTTCCGCGGCCTGATCGACCGCGCCGACGGCGCCTTCACCCGGTTCCGCCGAACCCCCGGCGGCGCCACCCGCGCCATCGCCGAACACCTCCCCGCCGAGCAGGCCGCCCGCGAGGAAGGCGAGGCGTGGGAGAGCGCGGTGGAGGAGCTGGCGCTGCTGGAGGAGATCGGCGCCACCCTGGACATGGCCGCCTACAGCGCCGGGACTTGTACGCCGGTGCTGTTTGGGGCGGCGCTGCCCAACTTCGGGGTGGGTGCGCTGCTGGAGACGGTGTGCCGGCTGGCGCCGGCGCCGTCGGCGCGCGCTGATGAGGCCGGGCGGGAGCGGGCGGTGTCGGCGCCGTTCGCCGGGCAGGTGTTCAAGGTGCAGGCCGGGATGGACCGGGCGCACCGCGACCGGCTGGCCTTCATCCGGGTCTGTTCAGGGCGCTTCGAGCGCGGGATGTCGCTGACGCATGCTCCGACGGGGCGGCCGTTGGCGACCAAGTACGCCCAGACGGTGTTCGGCCGTGACCGTTCGACGCTGGAGGCGGCCTATCCGGGGGATGTGATCGGGCTGCCGAACGCCTCCGGCCTGTCGGTGGGTGACACCTTGTACGTCAGGACCCCGGTGGTGTTTCCGCCGATTCCGGCGTTCGCTCCGGAGCATTTCATGGTGGGCCAGGACGACCGACAACAGCCGGGCCAAGCAGTTCCGCCGCGGTATCGAGCAGCTCGATGGCGAGGGTGTGGTCCAGGTGCTGCGCAGCGATCTGCGCGGTGATCAGGCGCCGGTGCTGGCCGCCGTGGGGCCGCTGCAGTTCGACGTGGTCACCGCCCGGATGGCCGACGAGTTCGGCGCACCGGTGGACCTGACCCGGCTCGATTACACCACCGCCCGCGTCACCGACAAGGAATCCGCCGAGACCCTGACCGGCCGCCGCGGCGTGGAGGTCCTCACCCGCTCCCTGGACGGCTCGCTCATCGCGGTGTTCGTCGACAAGTGGCGGCTGCGGGCCATCGAGCGCGAACACCCCGGTCTCACCCTCACCCCCATGCTCGCCGCAGGCGTCCCCGACTGAGCCGGCACCCCGGCGTATGCGGCTGCGCCATGTCTGTCACGGGACCCGGGGCGGCCGGGCGAATTGGGTGTGGTGCAGGCGGGCGGTGAGGTCGTCGTGGGTGCTCTGCTCGAACTGGGCCGCCGGCCGCGGCGCGGGCGGCGGGCGCGGCAAGTGGAGCCGCGCCGTCCTGGCCCGCCGGGTGGAGGAGGCGTTCGACGCACTCCCGGGCGCACTGGCGATGACGGTGTGATCATCGTCTCTCCCCGGCGTCCACGGCCTCTACCGGCGCCTATGACTCTTCTGTGACGTTAGAGTAGGCACGCGATGGCAAGCGCTGGTGATTGCGGTCTGCCGTCCGTCGAAGCCCATCGGGCTTCATCCACAGGTCGTGATTTCTCGGGGGAGTCCGTTGCCGTCTCATGCCGACCTCGTCGGTGGCCGGTCACGGCCGCTCACCGCGACCCGGCCCATGTGATTCGTCCATCGGTGAGCCGGTCGTGGTGACGGTTCACCGGACCGCGGCCTGACCGCCGGGTTCTCCCGGCGGCTTCATCACCGGCATCGGCGCCGGTTCCCGCCCCGCAAACCGCGTTGTTCGTGTTCCCGTGCCCTGATCCGGCACGGGCGACCCGCCATGTCTGGAGTGTTTTGAGTCTGCCCGCCGTACTGGCACACCGGCTGAAGCCGGCGTTCACACCCGCCCGGCCGATCACCGCCAAGCTCCTGCGCACGGAGGCGCTGGCCGGCCTGGTGGTCGCCCTCGCGCTTATCCCCGAGGCGATCTCCTTCTCGATCATCGCGGGGGTGGAGCCCGCGGTGGGGTTGTTCGCCGCGTTCACCATGGCCGTCACGATCGCGGTCGTCGGCGGACGGCCCGCGATGATCTCGGCGGCGACCGGTGCGGTCGCGCTCGTCGTCGCCCCTCTCGCACGCGAGTACGGGCTCGGTCACCTGCTGGCCGCCGTGGTCCTGGCCGGGGTCTTCCAGGTGGTGCTGGGGGCGCTGGGGGTGGCCCGGCTGATGCGGTTCGTGCCCCGCAGCGTGATGGTCGGGTTCGTCAACGCCCTGGCCATCCTGATCTTCCTGGCACAGGTTCCCGAACTGCGCGACGTTCCCTGGGCGGTCTACCCCCTGGCGGCGGCCGGGCTGACGCTGATGGTGCTGTTCCCGCGCGTCACCAAGGTCGTTCCGGCGCCGCTGGTGTCGATCGTGATCCTCACCGTGATCACCGTCGCCGCGGGCATCGCGGTGCCGACCGTCGGCGACAAGGGCGCGCTGCCCTCGGCGCTGCCCACCCCCGGCCTACCCGACGTCCCGTTCACGTTCGGCACCCTGACGCTCCTGGCCCCGTACTCGCTGGCGTTCGCGCTGGTCGGGCTGATGGAGTCGCTGATGACCGCCAAACTCGTGGACGACATCACCGACACGCACTCGGGCAAGACCCGCGAGTCCATCGGGCAGGGCGTCGCCAACATCGTCACCGGGTTCTTCGGCGGCATGGGCGGCTGCGCGATGATCGGCCAGACGATGATCAACGTCAAGAGCGGCGCCCGGACCCGGCTGTCGACGTTCCTGGCCGGGGTGTTCCTGATGGTGCTGTGCATCGGTTTTGGCCCCGTCGTGTCCGACATCCCGATGGCCGCCCTGGTCGCGGTCATGGTGCTGGTCGCGGTCGGCACCTTCGACTGGCACTCGGTGGCCCCCGCCACGCTCAAGCGGATGCCGCGGGGCGAGACCATCGTCATGCTGGTCACCGTCGCCGTGGTCGTGTTCACCCACAACCTGGCGATCGGCGTGGTGGTCGGCTCGATCACCGCGATGGTGGTCTTCGCGCGCCGGGTGGCGCACCTGGTGAACGTCTCCGCGGTCACCGACCCCGACGGCGGCCACGTCGTCTACGCCGTCACCGGGGAGCTGTTCTTCGCCTCCAGCAACGACCTGGTCTACCAGTTCGACTACGCCGGGGACCCCGACCATGTGGTGATCGACCTGACCGACGCCCACGTGTGGGACGCCTCCACCGTCGCCGCCCTCGACGCCGTCACCACCAAGTATCAAAAGCGCGGCAAGACCGTCGAGATCGTCGGCCTCAACGAGCACAGCGCCCGCATGCACGACACCCTCAGCGGCGAACTCACCGCGAGCCACTAAGTCGGCGACGGAGCCGATCACGGAGGTCGCCCCCGACTTTTGCGCTTTCCGCAACGATTCTGGTCATCCCGTCAAGGTGCGGGCAAGCTGGCCGGCCGCGGAGGTGGCCACGACGACCACCAATCCCAGCTCGGCGACGGTGGCCGCCGCCACGACCAACCGCCACAGGGAGAGAACGATGGACGCTCAGTTCTGGGATGAGAGATATCGCAGCCGCGACCAGATCTTCAGCGGCGCACCCAACCCGGTGCTCATCACCGAGATCACCGACCTGCCGCCGGGGCAGGCCCTCGATGTGGGATGCGGTGAAGGCGCCGATGCGCTCTGGCTGGCCCGGCGCGGCTGGCGGGTCACCGCGATCGACATCTCCCAGACGGCCCTGCAACGCGCCGCCGCCGCGGCCACGGACGTCGATGGCCGTGTGGCATGGGCACGGGCGGACCTGGCCACCGATCCACCTCCAGCAAACGCATTCGACCTGGTGTCCGCCCAGTACTTCCCGCTCAGGCGCCAACCGGACCACACCGCGCTGCGCGGTCTGCTGAACGCCGTCGCACCCGGCGGCACCCTGCTCTTCGTCAGCCATGATCTCGCCGACCTGCCCCTGCGTCACGAGGACGGCTTCGCGCCCCGCGACTACTACCAGCCCGACGACATCGCAAGACTCCTCGACAACGACTGGGCGATCCTGATCAACGAAACCCGTCCGCGAACCGGCCCCGCACCCGCCGGCACGCACCACACCCACGACACCGTCCTGCGAGCGCAACGCCTGGCGTAACCGGGTGTCCCTACGACACCGGTCTCAGCGGTGATCGGAATCCTGGCGCCGCTGGGCGATCTCGGTGTCCAGCGCGCAGGCTCAGTTCCGTACGGGCCATCACCTCGCCCACGTCCATGCCCTCAGCGATCACCGCTCAGCCCTCCGTCGAAGTACTGGTCAGATGTCGATCACCCTGGTGAGGACCATCGGCCGCCGCCGGAACCGCGCGCCGGCCCAGCCGCCGACCCGCCTGCGCAGCAGCTGCTGAAGCTGCCCCGCGTCACCGATGCCGTCGGCCGCCGCGGCGGCGAGGACCTCGTGGATGACCGGTTCCAGGGCCGCGAGCTCGTGGTCGGGGATGCCCGCCCCCCGTGCGTGTATCTCGGGGGACGCGGCGAGCTTGCCGGTGGTCGCGTCCACCACGACAAAGACTGAGAGGAACCCTTCCTCACCGAGCACTCGCCGGTCCTTGAGGGAGAACTCGGTCACCTCGCCGACCGACAGGCCGTCCACGTAGATGTAGCTGCACGGCACCTTGCCGGTGATCCGCGCGACACCGTCCACCAGGTCGACCACGACGCCGTCCTCGGCGATGACCACGCGTTCGGGCGGGACGCCGGTCTGTACGGCCAGCGCGGCGTTCGCGCGCAGATGCCGCCACTCCCCGTGGACGGGCATGACATTGCGGGGTCTGGCCAGGTTGTAGAAGTACAGCAGCTCCCCGGCCGAGGCGTGCCCGGACACGTGCACCCGGGCGTTCTCCTTGTGGACGACGTTGGCGCCCCACCGGGTCAGGCCGTTGATGACGCGGTTGATGGCCGTCTCGTTGCCCGGGATCATCGAGGACG
>NZ_SMLC01000304.1 GCF_004349245.1 Actinomadura sp. 6K520
GGTCACGGCGGGGGTCACGGTGGAGGGGGTCATATGGTCGCCTCCTCGCGTCCGAACAGGCCCGCGGGACGCCACAGCAGCACCGCGGCCATCAGGATGAACACCAGGGTCTGCGACAGCGACGGGACGTAGTAGTAGCCGAGCGCCGACACGAGCCCGACCGTGAACCCGGCGGCGACCGACCCGAACACCGAGCCGAGGCCGCCGATCACCACCACGGCGAACACCGTGATGATCAGGTCGGCGCCCATGAGCGGGTTGACCGCCCGCATCGGCGCGGCGAGGACGCCGGCGAACCCGGCGAGCGCGACACCGAACCCGAAGACGGGCGTCACCCAGCGGGCGACGTCGATGCCGAGCGCGCGGGTCAGCTCGGGCCGCTCGGTCGCCGCCCGGACGATCATGCCGACGCGGGTCCGGGTGAGGACCACCCACACCGCCCCGCACACCAGCACGGACACGCCGAGCACGAAGACCTGGTAGGCGGGATAGGTGAACAGGCCCAGGTCGATCGAACCGCGCAGCGCGGACGGCCGCGGATACGGCTGGGACTGCACGCCGTACTGCCGCTTGACCAGGTCCTGCAGGATCAGCGCGAGCCCGAAGGTGAACAGGAAGTTGTAGAGCGGGTCGAGGGGCGCCAGGCGGTGGATGAACAGCCGCTCCAGCACCACCCCGAGGACGCCCAGCACGATCGGGACCAGCGGCAGCGCCAGCCAGAAGCTCACCCCGAACGAGTCGAGCAGCACGTAGGAACCGAACGCGCCGAGCATGTAGAAGGCTCCGTGCGCGAAGTTCACCACGCGCAGCATCCCGAAGATGATCGACAGGCCGAGGGCGAGCAGGGCGTAGAACGCCCCGCCCACCAGGCCGTTGAACGCCTGCTGAAGCACGTCGCGGCCGCCTCAGAGCTCGCAGGAGGCGTCGGGCTGCTGGAACGCCTCGGCCGCCGGGATCGTCGAGACGATCTTCTCGTAGTCCCACGGCTCCTTGACCTCGCTGGACGGCTTCACCTCCGCGAGGTAGGCGTCGTGGGTGAGGAGGTGGTCCTCGGCGCGGATGGTGCCGGTGGCCGTGAAGATGTCGTCGACCTTGTGGCCTTCGAGCTGCGCGACCACGTCGTCGGCCTTGTCGGTGCCGCCGCGCTGCACGGCCTCCAGGTACTGCAGGGCCGCCGAGTAGTCGGCCGCGTGGACGGCCGTCGGGCGGGTGCCGGTCTTGGCGTGGAACTTGTCGGCCCACGCGCGGTTGTCCTCGTCGGCGTTCCAGTACCAGAAGTCGGTGAACCGCGTCCCGGCCATGGCGTCCGGGCCGAGGGAGTGGATGTCGGTCAGGAACATCAGGCCGACCGCGAGGTCCACGCCCTTGTCGCGCAGCTTGTACTCGTTGTACTGCTTCACCAGGTTGACGAGGTCACCGCCGGCCTGCATGGCGCCGAGCACCTGCGGCTTGGGGTCGAGGTTCGGCGCCTTCAGCAGGAACGTGGAGAAGTTGTCGTTGGGGAAGGGCGTCGGGTCGCTCTTGACGATCTTCCCGCCGGCCGACTCGACCGATGCCCGGAACGTCTTCTCCATGTCCTGCCCGAAGGCGTAGTCCGGGTAGACGAGGTACCAGTTCTTGGCGCCGTCCTTGGTCAGCGCGGTGCCGGTGCCGTGCGCCAGCATGTAGCTGTTGTAGCCGTAGTGGAACGTGTACTTGTTGCACTGCTTGCCCGTCAGCTCCGTCGTGGCGGCGCCCACGTCGATGAAGACCTTCTTCTTGGTCTTGGCGACGTTGGCGACGGCGAGCGCGGCCGATGAGGTCGGCACGTCCAGGATCAGGTCGGCCTTCTGCCGGTCGTAGAGCTCCTGCGCCTTGGAGTTGGCGATCTCGGGCTTGTTCTGGTGGTCGGCGCCGATCACCTCGATGTTCTCGGTCACCGCCTTGTCGCCGTACTTGGCCTTGAAGTCGGCGACGGCCATCCGGACCGCCTCGACGGCGTTCTTGCCCGACAGGTCGGCGTACACGCCCGACTGGTCGGTCAGTACGGCCAGCACCACTTTGTCGTCGCTGATCGCGCCGCCGCCCCCGCCGGGGCCGCCCGCGCAGCCAGCCAGCAGCGCTCCGGCGGTCGCGAGCGCGGCCGAACGTCCGAGAAGTCTCATCAGGGCTCTCCTAGATTCCGAGGTACTGCAGGAGTTCGTTCTCGCGGGCGAGGACCTCGTCGTTGTCCATGGACTCGACGATCCGGCCCTCGGCGAGCAGGTGGTGGCGGTCGGCGACGGTGGCGGCGAAGTGCACGTTCTGCTCGATCAGCAGGACGGTCACTCCAGCGGCCTTGACCTCGCGGAGGATGTCGCCGATCTGGGCGACGATCAGGGGCGACAGGCCCTCGGTGGGCTCGTCGCACAGCAGCAGCCGGGCGCCCGTCCGCAGCACCCGCGCCAGCGCGAGCATCTGCTGCTCGCCGCCCGACAGCTTCGTCCCGGGGAAGCGGCGCCGCTCCCGCAGTTTCGGGAACGTCTCGTACACCCGGTCGAGCGGCCACGGGTCCGGCCCCATGACCGGCGGCAGCGTGAGGTTCTCCTCCACCGACAGCGTGGCGAAGATGCCGCGGTCGTCTGGGACGTAGCCAAGCCCGCGGCGGCTGCGCTTGTGCGGGCTCAGGGCGCTGATGTCGTCGCCTAGGAAGCGCACCGTCCCGGACACGCCCTGGTGTAGGCCCATCAGGCTGCGCAGGAGCGTGGTCTTGCCGGCGCCGTTACGTCCGACGAGGGTGACGATTTCGCCCTTGCCCACGCGTAGCGACACCTCGCGCAGGGCCTGCGCTTCGCCGTACCAGGCGGACAGGCCGTCAACGCTCAGCATTGGAGTCTCCGAGGTAGGCGGTGACGACACGGGGGTCGTGACGGATCTCGGCGTAGGGACCTTCGACGAGGACCTGGCCGTGCTGGAGGACCGTGACGCGGTCGGCCAGGTTGGATACGACGCTCATGTTGTGCTCGACCAGCACCACCGTGCGGCCTTCCCGCACCCGTTTGATGAGCGCGACGGTGCGGTCGACGTCCTCCACGCCCATGCCGGCGGTCGGCTCGTCCAGCAGCAGCACCTTCGGGTCGAGCGCGAGGGCGAGGGCCAGTTCCAGCGCGCGTTTGCGTCCGTACGCCAGCGACCCTGCCGGGACGTCCGCGTGTCCGGCCAGCCCGACCTGGTCGAGCAGTTCGGCCGCGCGTGCCGCGTAGCGTCCGAGCGCGGCGTCCGAGCGCCAGAACCGCCAGCCGAGCCCGCTGCGGCCCGCCAGGGCCAGCTCCACGTGCTGCTTCGGGGTCAGCTCGGCGAACAGGCTCGTGATCTGGAACGACCTGGCCAGGCCGAGCCGCGCGATCCGTTCCGGGCTCCGTCCGGCCAGCTCGTGCTCGCCGAGCCGGACGCTGCCCGCCGTCGGCTTCAGGAAGCCGGTCAGCAGGTTGAACAGGGTGGTCTTGCCGGCGCCGTTCGGGCCCACCAGCGCGTGGACGGAGCCCTCGGCGATGTCGAGGTCCACGCCGTCCACCGCGCGGAAGCCGCGGAACTCCCTGACCAGGCCGCGCGCCGCCAGGACCGGGCCCTCCGGGACGGGCCCCTCCGGGACGGGTCCCTTCGGGTCGGGGTCGCCCATGCGCCCTCCTCACGCTCGTCTAAGGTGGCCCGGACCGGATCCGGGCCGCCGTGATCGGGAACGCTAGGTGGCGCCCGAACACCGGACCATGTGAGCCCGGCCCATATTCCGGGCCCCGGATACGGCTGTGACCCACACCACTCGCAGGACAGAGCCCTGACACATGGCGGACCTCGCCGATATGTGGCCGTCCCACGTGGTCCCGGTCACCACCTGGCTGAACCATGACCGGCACCTGACGTCCCGTCCAGAGGAGCCGGAATGATCGTCCGAAGCGTCCTGACCGCAGGTGCCGTCGCCGCCACCCTGGCCTCCCCCGCCCATGCGCAAGGGCCCGCGCAAGGGCCCGCGCAGGGGCTCGCTCAAGATCGCGGCTGCGCTCCAGGGCTCCGGGTCCCGGGCGCGGAGAAGCAGGTCACGGCGTGCCTGGACGACCTCACCACGGCCGGGACGATCGCCTCCGGCCACACCGTCCCGGCCGACTGGGCGGGCCTGCACGCGGCCGGGACCCGCAACCCCGGAGGCGTCCCCGGCGTCCAGGTGGACGGCTATTTCCCGGACACCTCCACGTCCAACACCAACAACGGCTGGAACCACGACGCCCAGTTCGTCATCCGGCTGCCCGAGAACTGGAACGGCGGACTCGTCGTCGCCGGCTCACCCGGCAACCGGCGCCAGTACGCCAACGACTTCACCATTTCCGACTGGGTCCTCGCCCAGGGCTACGCCTACGCCGCGACCGACAAGGGAAACAGCGGCCTCGAGTTCTACAAGGACGGCCGCCGCCCCGGTGACGCCGTCGTCGAGTGGAACCACCGGCTGACCGAGCTCACCCGCGCCGCCAAGAAGACCGTGGCCGGCCATTACGGACGCCGGCCGGGCAGGACGTTCGCGGCGGGCATCTCCAACGGCGGTTACCTCGTCCGATGGCAGCTGGAGAACAGGCCCCACCTGTACGACGGAGGCATCGACGCGGAAGGAACCCTCTGGCGCGAGAAGGGCCCGAACCTGTTCACCTACCTTCCGTCCATCCTCCGCGCCTACCCGGCGTACGAGGCGGGGGACCAGTCCGCCCACAAGACACTTCTGCAAGCCGGTCTCGCCCCCGGCTCGGAATTCCTCTGGCCATTCCACGACCAGGTCTACTGGGGGCTCACCCAGCGCATTTACCGAGAGGAATTCGACCCGGCCTACACGGGAGAGGAAGCCGCCTACGACTACGCCGCACGCCCGCGGAAGGTCCACCGGGCCGTGGCACGCGTCGCCCTCACGGGACGGATCCGCAAACCCCTGATGACCCTCCACGGCACCTACGACACCCTGCTCCCCATCGGCACCGACTCCGACGTCTACGCCAAGCTCGTCCGCGCCAAGGGCAAGGCCCCGTTCCGCTACTACCGGCTGGAAGCCGCCAACCACGTCGACGGCCTCTACGACACCTACCCGGACCGCCTGCGCCCCCTCCTCCCCTGCATGCGGACGGCCTTCACGGCGCTGGAGAACTGGACGCGGGACGGCCGGACGCCCCCGCCGAGCACCACCC
>NZ_SMLC01000305.1 GCF_004349245.1 Actinomadura sp. 6K520
GGGGAGGGCGCGGGGGGTTGGTGCATGTGCCGCCGCCGTTCGGGCATGCGGCGGCACGAAGTACGAGGTGGTGCGGGCCGCCGGTGCGTGGTGCACTCCGGTCATGACGGCTCGCCCCCCTCGGCCTGTGTGCCCGCCCTGGCTCGCAGCAGCCGGGCGGTACTGGTGAACCACTCGTAGTTCTCCTGCTCGAAACGCAGGCCGCGCAGGCATGTCAGGTACGGTCCCACGGGATTTCCGGTCCGCAGGAACGCCTCCTCGTCCAGATCGCCGCGCAGGTGCTTCAGGGTGCGTTCGAAGACCTCGACCTTGGCGGCGGACGCCACGGCCCGGTCCTCGAGCTGCGCGATGACGGACTCGGCTGAGATGTGGTCCACGGCCTGGACCATGACGAGCAGGTTCTCTCGGATGATTCCTGGCTTGGCGGGGGACGTCGCGAACCGTTCGAGCTCGTCGACGCCGGCCTGCGTGACGGTGTACACCCGCTTGTTGGGGCGGTCGTGCTGGATGATCTGCCGTCCGCTGATCAGACCTTCGGTCTCCAACCTCGACAGCTCCGAATAGAGCTGCTGCGGTACGGCATGCCAGAAGTTGGAGACCGACAAATCGAAGATCTTGGCCAGCTGGTAGCCGCTGTACTCGCCATCGAGCAGCGCCGCCAGCACCGCGTGACGTAGCGCCATCGGCCTTCTCTCCCCGCCTTGACTCAGGGTTGTGCCGACGATAGCAGGCAACGACATGATTAGTCATGCTTTTGACTAGGTTTGGTTATGGTCGTTTTTCCGGTTCACCGAAATTCCCATTCCGGCCGATCAGGCGGGCGCCCGGGACGGCCCGGCGACGCCCGGTTCGAGGTCCCGGGCGAGTTCGGTGATCTCCCCGGCGAGGTACGCGCGCCGGGTGAGGAGGCGCTGCAGTTTCCCGCTGGTCGTCCGCCGCACCGTGCCCCGCCCGGTCAGCACGACGCTCAGCGCGGGCAGCTCGAACGCGCGGGCCGCGCGGGCCCTGATGAGGGACGCCACCTCGTCCAGCGGCGTCCCGGCGGCGGCCCTGGTGCTGATCTCCTGGACGAGGACGACGTGTTCCACCCCGTCGTCCCGACCGGGCTCCGGATCGACGGCGAACGCCGCGCCGGCGAGGGCGGCGGGGTGCGCGTCCCGGGCGGCCTCCTCGATGTCGTGGGCGTAGATGTTGCGCCCGTTGACGATGATGAGGTCCTTGATCCGCCCGGTGACGTACAGCTCGCCGTCGGCGACGAAGCCGAGATCGCCCGTCCGGAGGTAGGGGCCCGCCCCGTCGGCGGTGCGGGCCTGGAAGCCCGCACGCGTCTCCTGAGGGCTGCGCCAGTACCCGCTGGCGACGCTGCCGCCGCCGACCCAGATCTCCCCCACGTGCCCCGCTGGGCGCTCCTCGCGGGTCGCCGGGTCGACCACCCGCACGTCCAACGTGACGGGGCGGCCGCTGCTCACCAGCCGCCGCACGCCTCCCTCCGCGCCGGAGGGCCCGTCCCGGGGGACGGCGGTGTCGCGGGTGAGGGCGGCGGCGTCGAAGTCGCGGATGACGGGCCCGCCGCCGAGCGGGGCGGCGGTGATGAGGAGGGTCGTCTCGGCCATCCCGTAGCACGGCATCCACATCTCGGGACGGAAGCCGACCGGGGCGAACCGCTCCGCCATCCGCTCCAGCGTCACCGCGCGCACGGGCTCCGCGCCGTTCTTCGCCACCCGCAGGGACGAGAGGTCGAGGCCCTCCATCTGGCGGTCGGTGATGCGGCGCAGTGCCAGGTCGTAGCCGAAGTTCGGCGCCACCGTGATCGTGCCCCGGTAGCGGGTGATGAGCTCCAGCCACAGCACCGGCCGCTTGATGAACGTGATCGGCGAGGTGAACACGTAACTGCAGCCGAGATAGAGCGGCTGGAGGAACTGCCCCACCAGACCCATGTCGTGGTAATGCGGCACCCAGCCGACACCGACGGTGTCGGGCGACCCCTCGATCCGCCGCTTGATCTCCTCGCCGTTGCCGAGCAGGTTGCCGTGGGTGACCATGACGCCCTTCGGCTCGCTGGTGGAGCCGGAGGTGTACTGCAGGAAGGCCAGGGTCTCTGGACCGAACGCGGGAGGCGTCCAGTCCCCCGGGTCGGGGGCCTCGCCGTCCGCGCCCGAGGTGTCGAGGCAGTGGACGCGTCCTTTCAGACCGCCGCCGGCGAGCCACCCGTCGATCGTGTCGCGGTGGGCGGTGTCGGTCAGGACCAGCGTGATGTCGGCGTCGTCGATGATCCGGCGGGTGCGCCCGAACCGTTCCGCGTCCAGGTCGGGCAGGGGCGCCGGGACGGCGACGACCCGCGCGTACAGGCATCCCAGGAACGCCGTCAGGAACTCCAGCCCTTCCGGATACAGCAGCAGGACGGCCCTGTCCCGCAGCCCGCGCGCCTCCAGCCGGCAGGCCAGCGCGCGGGCCCCGCGGTCGAGTTCGGCGAAACCGAGCACGTTCTCCTTGTACTTGCGGCCCGGTTCCTCACTGATGAACGTGAACGACCGGCCGTCGCCCTGCTCCCGGATGTTCTCCCGGACGAGCGACACGAAATCCCTGTGCGAGCGCATAGGCCATCACTCGTCTTCGGCCAGGGACAGCAAGGAGAACCAGCCCCGGTCGTCAGAGACGCGGAACATCGCGGCCTCCAGCGAGGGAAGGAACTCCTCCGACAGGGCGGTGTCGGGCTGGGCCCGCTGCAGCAGGCGCTGCAGGCACAGCACGAGCCACTGCCCGTCGGCGAAGGCCCCACCGAACGCGTGCCGGTTGTGCAGCCACGTCAGGACGCACGACATCATCGCGTGCAGCTCGCAGTACCGCTTGGCCCGTGCCAATGCCGCCACCGATCCGGTGTCGCCCTCGGCGGCCCGGATGCCCTGCTCCACCTTGGCCCGCAGCCCGCCGATGCTGGACATCAGGTCCTTCAGCTCGGCCGCGACGCCGGGCGCCGCGTGCGCGTTCGCCGCCGACAGCAGTTCCTCGGAGATCTGCTCGAACCGCTGCCCGACCTCGTCGCGGCCCTCGTTGGTGAGCTGGAGCATCCGGCCGTCCGGTTCCCAGGTGGGGGGCGTCCTCGTCCAGCAGTACAGGTCGGCCAGCAGCTCGTCCTCGCGGCCCGTCTCCTCGGGTGGCTCGATCAGGTACGGCAGCTGCCCGGCGACGTTGGCGAGGTTAACGTGTGTGGTGCCCTCGAAGATGCTCGCGATGGCGTGGTCGCGCTGGAGCTTCTGGAACACTCCGTGCGCCACGCCTTCGCGCAGGTAGCCGCGCGCCGCGAGCACCGTGCCGATGCTGGCCACGACCTCCTCCCCCAGGACGGGGACGAAGTACTTCACGATCGACGACCACAGGCTGAGCCGCCCCGGCGCGACCGTCAGGCTGCGCGTCACCGGGATCGCGACGCACTCGGCGATGAGCAGGTCCAGGTGCGTCTTGACCAGATGGTCGCGGATGACGGGGATGTTGTAGATGTCTGACCCGTACAGGGTGCGCTCGCGCGAGTACCGCATCCCGATGCGGACCACCGCGTCCATCGTGCCGACCGACAGCGCCGCGATCGCCGTCCGGGTGATCTGCAGCGTCTTCAGCGTCTGCACGAGCCCGGAACCGCGCCGCCCGATCACCCGCTCCGCCGGGACGCGGGCGCCGACGAACATCACGCCGCTCAGGTCGTGGCCGCGCAGCCCCACCGTCCGCACCGGCGGCAGCGCCGTCCACATGTCCGGTTCGAGCTCCCGCTTGTCGACCAGGATGAGCGAGAAGTCGCGCGGGCCGGTCTTGGCGTAGGTGGTGACGAACCGGCCGCGGGTGGCGTTGCCGACCGGCCACTTCGTCCCGGTCAGCAGCAGTTCGTCGCCCTGGATCTCGGCCTCCGACTCCGACGCCATGACGTCGCTGCCGTGGTCGGCCTCCGAGACGCCGAAGCACGCCAGATCCCCGTCCAGCACCCCGTCCGCCACGGTCCTGCGCTGCCATCCGTCCCCCCACAGCCAGACCGGGTTCACCGCCAGCAGCCCGGACCCGTACATCACCGCGACGGTGACGCTGCGCCGGGAGATGCCGCGCGTGACGAAGAAGAGGTCCTCCAGGGTCGTCAACCGCCCGCCGAGCCCGGCGGGCACCAGGTACTTCGGGAAACCCCAGGTCCGGACGGCGTCGACCGCGCCCGCCGGCAGTTCATCGCGCTCCTCCGCCGCGACGATCGCCCGGTACGAGAACGGCCCGGACTCCTCGTCCATCGGGTCACCGAGATAACCGTCCAGATCCGCGGCGATCCGGTGCGCCGGTGACAACTCACCCCACCGGACCCCGGACCGCACACCCCCCGGGGCGGGCTCATCGGCACCGGCCGCACCCCGGGGAGGCACCGGCTCCGCCGAGTCCACGGGGTCCGCCGAATCCACGGGGTCCGCCGAGATCGCGGGGTCCGCCGGTTTCATGGGGTCCGGGGACTTCGCGGGCTCCGCCGGAACCACGGGCGGCCTGGGGGGCTCGGGGTCCGCGGAGGTCGCGGGAACGTCAGGGGTTGCGGTAGCGGGGTGTGCCGCGCGTGCGGGGACCTTACTTTCCATCTCTTTCTCGACTCCCTATAGGTGGGCGGTGCCGGACGGGCCCCCCGGTCCCTCCGCCGCCTCCATCCGCCGCCCCACCGCCCGGGCGAGCGTCATCGCCGCGGGCAGGGGGCGGACCATCACGGTCAAGCCGGTGACGAGACCGTTGTCGCCGAACCGGAGCAGATCGAGCCCCTGGACGGCCTTGCCCAGCACCCGGGCGTTGAAGATCAGCGCCTGGGCCGGCGCGTCGGGCCGGTCGGCGCTGACCAGCTCGTCGGTGTAGTGGAAGTCCTCGAAGACCTCCAGCAGCACCCCGAGGAGCGCGGCGACGGAGTCGCGGCCGTGGTAGGGCTTCACCATCACCGGGCTGTGGAACTCGATGCCAGGGTCGAGCGAGCCGGTGATCGCGGAGAGGTCCTTGGCCTCCACCGCCTTTCGGAACGTTCCGGGAACCGTCACCTGAGCTGCTCCCTTCACTTGCCGTGGTCGGGGTCAGTTCACCGTCCGGGGCGGGACGGCGTCGGCGGGGGGCGCGCTCTCAGCGGAACCGGGCGCGGGATCG
>NZ_SMLC01000306.1 GCF_004349245.1 Actinomadura sp. 6K520
AGATGTTTATAAGAGACAGGCGCCGGAGCGGGCGCCGGGGCCGGGACGGGCGGAGCCTGCGTGGAGGACGGTCCCGGCGGCGTCGAGGCGGGCTGCAGGTGCGCCTGGTGGCCGCCGGTGCCGTACGAGGACCCGCCCGAACCGTAGGAAGATCCACTTGAGCCGTACGGGGAGCCGCCCGAGCTGTACGAAGAGCCGCCCGAGCTGTACGAGGAGCCGCCAGAGCCGTACGAGGAGCCGCCGCCCGAACTGCCGGGCAGCGGCATCGGGCCGGTGCCTCCCCCGCCCGATCCGACACCGCCCGAACCGACACCGCCCGATCCGGCACCGCTCGATCCGGCGCCGCCCGATCCGGCGCCGCCCGAACCAACGCCCCCCGGCCCGGCGCCGCCCGGCCCGGCGCTGCCGGTCATGGCCGGGCCCAGGTCGCGGACCGCCGGCCCGGACTGCACCGGCGGCTGGCTGAGCGGGGACGCCGGGGGCGGCCCGTTGTGCGACGCCGACTGGAGGGCGCCGAGCGAACCGCCGTGGCCGTTGGAGCCGTGCCCGTTGGACAGCGGGCTCGTCCCGAGCGAGGAGCCGGCGGTGCCGTCCATGCCGGCGAGCAGGTTGACGAACGGGCGCAGGTGGCCGGAGCCGATCTCGATGAGGTCGTCGCACTCCTGCCGCAGCACCCGGGAGATCGTCCAGTTGCCGTCGACGGCGACGTGCACGACGGTGACGCGGACGCCGAGGTCCTGGGCGTCGGCGACGACCTGGGCGAGGTCCTCGTCCGCGCTGACCAGGACGGCGTCGGTGAGCGCGCCGTTGCGGGCCAGGGTCATCAGGTCGCGGTGGATCTCGGAGTCGACGCCTTCGCGGCGGCCGGGGCGGATGCGGCCGAGTCTCAGCTTGAGGCCGGGCAGGTCGGCGAGCGCGTCGTGCTCGGGGGAGCGGCGGCCCTCGACGGTCGCCTCGTACCAGTAGCAGCGCAGCAGCGGCATGCCCGTGCGTTCCCTGGAGAGGTTGCCCAGGAGCTGCAGGAGGCCGCCGAAGTCCCACGAGACGGTGTCGCGATGGCGCGTGCCGTGCACCGCCATCGCGCCGTCGGCCAGCAGGTAGCCGGCGTCTACGAACAGCGCGCAGCGATCCATGCGACACCGCCCTTCCTCAACACGGGAGCTCACAGTGTGCTCAACCGGCGTACTGTCCTCGGGCGCCTATAGCGTAGTGAAGCATGTAAGCCCGGTAGGCCAATACGGCGATTCGCCACTCTTTCATGGCAGGCCACCGGTTGGCGACTCCCCGGTAACAAAGAAGTCGGGAGCCGCGGCGGACGCTACCAGCCTTTTCGGGCCGGCCCTGTGGTTCTCCATGATCTTTACGGGAAGGAGCAGCTCGCGGTTCAATCGCGGGACGCCCCGTACCCGGCCTTCAACCGCCCATGGTGACCGGCCGCGCCGCCGCGGGTGCCGCGCCGTTTTCCGCTCGCAAATCGTGATTGATTGATCACGTATTGTGGTCCATTCCGGTGTGCCGGGGGATTGGCCGGACGAGGCGCGCCGTGCGGTCAGCCGGTTATTTTCGCCCGCGCCATCTCGGCGAGCCTGCCGCCGTCCTTCGGGGTCTCCCAGCGCACGCCGCAATCGCGTCCCGACAGTTCGACGGTGGCGATGGCGTTGTCGAACCACGGGCCGTCGGTCAGCCGCCACCGCAACGGCGTGGCGGGCACCTTCGCCAGCTTCGCCAGCGCGCGGAACGGCCAGCCCGTCACCCGGGCGTACGCCAGCCGGTTCGCCCAGCGGAACACCCCGGCCAGGGGGTTGCGCAGCGGCGAGCAGACGACCTGCGAGATCTTCGACTCGGTGCCCGGCTCGGTGACCCGGGCCAGGTACGAGTAGTGGATGTCGCCGGACAGGAACGAGATGCTCGCCGGTGCCGGGCCGCGTTCGCCGCGTCCCACGGCGACGACGTCGTCGGCCAGGGTGCGGAACGAGCCCTCGAACGCCGCCCAGTGCTCCAGGTCGGCCGCCTGCCTGATCTTCTCTCCCAGCTTCGCCGCGGTCTTGCCCCAGGCGCCGCCGGCGACCGCCTCGTTCCACGACTCCGCGTGATGGATCGTCCTCGGCAGCAGGTAGGGGAGCGAACTCGCGATGAGCAGGTGGTCCATGCCGCCCTGGCACTGGTCGTCCAGCCAGGCGAACTCCTCGTCGTCGAGCATGCCGCGGCGGTCGGCGGTGAGGAGCCTGGAGCACCGGCTGTCCACGACGATCAGGCGGACGCCGCCCCAGTCGTGCGCGTAGCTCCAGCGCGTGCTGGCCGGTTCCTTGTCGGCCTTCTCCGCGAACTCGTCCAGGACGGCGCCCGCGTCGCCCGTGCTGTCGGACGCCGTCCGCACCGCCTTGAAGACGGGATCGGACGCGCGGTCCTGCGGCGACATGTTGCCGAGGTGCTGGTAGATCCAGTACGAGCCGATCCCGCCGGTGATGCGGTCCTGCCACCAGGGCTGCGACCACATCTGCTGACGCCACGTGTAAGACGTGTTCCAGTCGTCCCTGATGTCGTGGTCATCGAAGATGGTGTACGTCGGGACCGTGGAGAGCAGCCACCGCACCGCCGGATCGTCGTACCAGGCCAGCTTGTAGAGGTAGGTGTACTCCTCGTAGTTCGCGACCTCCTCGACGGGCAGTCCTCCCGGTGCACGGTGCGTCCGGATGTACTCGCGCATCTCGTCGGTCAGCTCGTCGGCGTAGATCTGGTCGCCGACCATGAGCAGGACGTCCGGCCACACGGCCGAGTCGCCGCCCGCGCGGAGCCGCTCGGCGAGGGAGGTGAGCGCGTCGTACCCGAACTGCTCCACCGTCCCCGGGGAGCGGCGGCAGGAGCCGAACGAGATGCGCAGGGCGCCCGCCGGGTCCAGCGTCCTGATCTGGGACGGCGGGAACCCCGCGTCGCCCTCGGGCCAGACGGTCTCGCCGTCGGCCAGCACCTCGTAGGGGACGCGTGCGCCCGCCGCGAGGCCCTCGACCTCGACGAGGGCGTAGTGGTGGCCGTGCGCGGTGAAGGTCCGGGCGGCGGCGTCCACGCCGTGCTCCCGGCCGACCACCCGGACCTCGCAGGGACGGTCGGTCTCCACCCAGATCGTCGCGGTGTGGTGACTCACGTGCCGGAGGTGCGGGCCGAGTACCAAAGCGGTCATGTCAGTCTCTCTAGCCGACCGGACCCCGTCGCGTCCACCGAAGCGCCATCCGGGTCAGCGGCGCAGAACCTTCGCTTCCGTCTCGGCGTCGAGGCCGACGACGGGCCGGTCAGGACGTTGCGGCGCCCGCCCGCCGATGCTCTGCAGCCACTCCCAGGTGTCCGTGACCGTTTCCTGCGCGGATCTGCAATGCAAGCCCGTGGAGAGGGCCTTGGCCACGTTTCCCCCGTGCATCATGTCGTACGCCTCACCGGGCGGCAGCCAGATCGGAAGGTCCGTCCACGGTTCGATGCCCGCATCAAGGATGGTCTGCGGGGACGTCCAGACGAGATCGGCGTCCGAACCCGTCGCCTGGACGCACGCTTCGAGCAGCTCGCCCATCGTCGTGTGGCCGGGTGGGCTGACGAGGTTGAACGGCCCGCCGAGTTCCTGCTCGACGGCGTCCAAGGTCCAGGTGGCGAGGTCCCTGGCGTCGATGTACTGCAGGCCCGCGTCGCGTGGGCCGGGTGCCAGGACTTCCCCGCCCCGGGCCATGCGCGTCAGCCACCACGGCAGCCGCCCGATGTTCTCGTACGGGCCGAGGACGAGTCCCGCCCGCACCAGCAGGGCCCGGTCGCCGAACACGCCGGCCGCCGCGAGTTCTCCCCCGCGCTTGGCCGCCGCGTAGTCGGCGGCGTCGCCGTCGTCGGGCGAGCCGTCGACCACGGGGGCGTCCTCGCCGGACCCGGCCGGCGCGGGGAACCGGTAGACCGAACGGCTGGAGATGTAGGCGTACCGCCCGACGCGTCCGTCCAGGAGCCTTGCTGCGTCGCGAACCGCGGACGGCGCGGCCGACCAGGTGTCGACGACCGCGTCCCATTCCCCGTCGGAGAGTGCTTCGAGGCCGCCCTCCGCCGTGCGGTCACCGCGCAGCGACCCGGCTCCCTTCGGCGGCTCGTGCCGCCCCCTGTGGAAGACGGTCACCTCCCATCCGCGTGCGAGAGCTCCCTCGGTGACGGCTCGCCCGACGAACTCCGTCCCACCCAGCATCAAAAGCCTCATGGCGGAACTCTGCCCTCCGTACGTTCTGTACGGAACGGCTGCACGCTCAGAGCGGAACCGTTCAACCGCCGAACGGGCCGCCCGTAACCGGAGTAGCTTCACGACCGTGACCGATTCCTTCGACCTTGTCCGCGATCTCCCGTCCGCCCTGCGCGACCGGACGGCCGCGTGGGCGTACATCCGGGGCTTCGCCGCGACGTGGCGGACCCCGCTGGCCCCCGGCGACGGGACACCGGACGCCGACCTGACGGCGGCCGAAGCGAACCTGGGCGTCCACCTCCCCGCCGCCCTCCGCGAGGCGTACGCGTTGTTCGGCCGGCGCGCCGACCTGCACAGCAACATGCATTCGCTGCTGAGCCCGGCCGAGTTCTACGTGGACGACCGCAAGGAGGCGCTCGTCTTCCGCGAGGAGAACCAGGGGGCCGCGTCGTGGGGCGTTCTCCTCTCCGACCTGGACAAGGCCGAACTGGACAAGACCGACCTGGACAAGGCGGACCCGCCCGTCCGCATGCGCACCGACTTGGGGGACAAGGAGGCGGAGCGCTGGGAGGGATGGCTGGCCGCCTTCTCCGTGTCCTGCATCGAGATCGTCCTCTCCGAGGCGCTCCAGGCCGACGAGCCCGTGTGCGACCACGGCGACTTCGAGGACTTCGACGAGCTGGACCGCCGCTTCACCCGCCTGCCCTTCCCGTCGTACCCCGAGGGGGAGGAGGGCGAGACCTTCTACACCGCCCCGGGCCTCCTCCTATGCGACGCCGGAGGCTGGCTCTCCGTCCGCGCCCGCGACGAGGAGACCCTCGACCGGTTCCGCGAAGACTTCCCCGCCGACTGGCTCACCTCCTGACACCCTGGCCGACC
>NZ_SMLC01000307.1 GCF_004349245.1 Actinomadura sp. 6K520
GGGTGGGACGGTGCCGCGGGGGTCTCCGGCGCGTGGTCAGACGGCATGGCGTTGCGGTTCCTCGGTGCTTCGGTGGGGGGCGGGGCGGTCATCGGAAAGCCCGGCGGCCATCAGGCGGCCCGGGCGGGCAGCCCGATCGCGGTGGCGACGAGCCGCCGCACATGGGCGCGGAACCGGGCCAGCTCGCGCGGGTCGTCCAGGCCGCGGCGCGTCCCGTCGGCGTCGAGGACGCCGCCGGACCCGAAGCCGTGGGTGCACCAGACGACCGTCCAGATGACGTACTCGATGTCGACGTCGTCGGACACGACCTTGCGGGCGACGGCGGCGACCATCTCCAGCAGCGGCCTGATGTAGGTCGCCTCCAGGTGCGCGACGTCGGCGGCGTCCGACAGCCATCGGTGCATCCACAGCGCGGGGACCTCGGGGTTCTCCGCGCAGAAGTCGACGTAGCGGTCGAGGAGCATGAGCAGCCCGTCGGCGTCCTCGACCTGGGCGATCGCGTCGGACAGGATCGCGCGCTCGGCCATATGGGCACGTTCCATTACGGCGAGGTACAGGTCGCGCTTGCCGCCGACGTGGTAGGCGACGGTGGCCACGTTGAGCCCCGCCGCCTCGGCGATCATGCGGGTGGAGGTTCCGTCGTAGCCGAGCGCCGCGAACAACCGGGTGGCCGCGTCGAGGATGCGCTCCCGGGCACTGTCGCTGCTGGTCATAGCCCCAAGCTAGGCGCTCGCCCGGCCACCGGTCAATCGCTTGATTGAGAACCCGCCGGCGGGGTGAGCTGCACGGTCAGCACCATCTCCAGCTCCAGCCGCGCGTCCGGGGCGTAGAGCCCGGCGCCGAACAGCTCCTCCAGCTGGTGCAGCCGGTACCGGACGGTCTGCGGGTGGACGTGCAGGCGTCCGGCGACCTCCGTCGCGTTGAACCCGTTCTGCAGGCAGGCCAGCAGCGTGCGCATCAGCCGCTCGCGGTGCCGCGGCCGGACGCCGTTCAGCGGCGCGAGGCGCAGCTCGGCGACCGTCCGGACGAGCTCCTCGTCCTTGAACAGGACGAGCGCGGGCATGTGGTCGGCGCAGCGGATCAGCCGGTCGGCCGGCAGGATGCCGCGGCGGGCGAGCGGCAGCGCCTCGCGGGCCCAGCGCAGCGACCGGGCGGCCTCCTCGACGCGGACGGTCGGGCCGAGCGCGGCGACCCAGTCGTGCAGCACCGGCTCCAGGACGCGGCCCCGGCCGGGCCCGTCCGGGTCGGGGACGACCAGGCACGGCTCCCGGCGGTTCACGTCGGCGAGCACGTCGGGCGGCAGCCGCGGCCGGGAGAACGGCTGCTGCCGTCGCTCGTACAGCACGACCGCCGCGACCGTGCGGGGCACCCGCCACTGGGCGAGCCGCGCGAGGTCCGCGATGGCCTGCGGGGCGGCGGGCGGCTCGGCGAGCAGCAGGTCCAGGAGCCTGCGGCGGCGGTGCTCCAGCTCGCCCGCCTCCTGCTCGCGGGCCTTGGTGTAGCCCTCGGTGGCGGCGCGGGCGATCTCGTCCAGGAACGCGAAGATCGCCTCGGCGATGCTGGCGAGCGTGCCGCGCGAGATGTTGTTCCGCTCCGACTCGGCGGCGAGGCGGCGCCAGGCGACGCGGGCGCCGAGCCGCAGCGACGTCTGCAGGATGTCCAGGCTGCGCCCTTCGTGGGCCTCCGCCCAGCCGATCTCCCGGTAGACGGCGGTGACCGGCTCCCACGAGCTCTCCGGGTCCATGATGAGGTCGACGAACTGGCGCAGGGCGCCCTCGACGGCCAGCCGGACGAGCCGCGCGTACTCCTCGTCCTGCGGACGGGAGTACTCGGGGATGCCGGCGAGGATCTCCTCGATCATCTCTTCGGCGAGGGCGTCCAGGTGGGGCCGGAAGACGCCGGACAGCTCGCTGGGAACACCGGCCCAGGGCTTCAGCGGCGAGCGCTCCCCCAACGTCGTTGGCACCGTCCGCACCTCCCGGCCGCTCCGCTTACGGGGCCCTAGGAAGCTATCGATGACGGGCCGCGGTGGGCTGTGTCCCCGCCCAAGCAATGCGCCCGGAGGCTTGTCATCCGGATGACAAAGCCGGCACGGGGCCGGTCGGCAAGGGTCAGGGGCGGCGGGCGGGCGCGGCGAACGCGGTGGCCGCCCCGAGGCCGAGGTACACCAGGCTCGTCGCGTACCGCTGGCGGCGCCGGAAGACGGGACGGGCGCGCAGCCACGTCCCCATCGAACCGGCGGCGAGCGCGTACGCGATGTCGCTGCACAGGCCGAGCAGCGCGGTCAGCAGGCCCATCGCCGCGATCTGCAGCGGGACGGCGCCCGCGCCCTGGTCGACGAACTGCGGCAGGAACGCCAGGAAGAACAGCACGACCTTGGGGTTCAGGACGTTCACCAGGACGCCGTCCAGGTAGACCCGCCGCAGCGGCTGCGGCCTGAGGGCCGGCTCGTCCCCGCCGTCGCCGCCGCGCAGCGTCCGGTAGGCGAGGTAGACGAGATAGGCGGCGCCCGCGTAGCGCAGGAACCCGAAGGCGGTCGCGGACGCGGCGACGAGCGCCGACAGGCCCGCCGCCGCGGCGGCGATGTGCACGAGCGTGCCCGTCTCGACCCCGAACGCGGACGCGATCCCGGCCCGGCGCCCCTCGCCGATGCTGCGCGCCGTGATGTACAGGTGGTTCGGGCCGGGGATGGCGACCAGCACGAGCGCGGCCGGCAGGAAGAGCAGCAGATTCGTCACACGAGCACGTTAGGACCCCGCGTGGTCCAGGTGACAGCTCCAATCAGGGTCGCGCGACGTGGACCATTACGGGGCGGTGGGCGCGGCGAGCGCTCCGGCCAGCACCAGCCGGCCCGCGGTGCGGACCATCGCGGCGACCTCGTCGGCCGGCTGCCGCAGCGACGCCAGGCTGACCAGCGCGGCGAGCAGGACGTGCCCGAGGACGATCTCGACGTCGTCCCGCTCGGGCACCGGGTCGCCGATCGCCGTGGAGAGCCGGTCCCGCAGGAACAGGAACAGCACCGTCCGCGGATCGTCCACGCTGGAGTCGTCGGAGGTCACCGCCTGGATGATGGCCGAGGTCAGTGTCGGCTCGGCGGCCGCCACGTACACGATGCGCTCCAGCAGCGCGGTGAGCCGCTCCAGCGGGGTCTCGCCGACCTCGACCGTGCCGATGTCGTCGATGGCGCGGTGCGCCCAGGCCGCCGCGACCTCGGTGAGCAGGTGGTCCTTGGTGGCGAAGTACCGGTAGACGGTGGCGCGGGCGACACCGGCGCGGTCCGCGACATCGTGCATGGTGACGGCCGCGTAGCCGCCCTCCAGCGCCAGTTCCCGCGCCGAGTCGATCAGCCGTTCCCGCCGCGCCTGCTGGTCCTTGCTCAGCGTGCGCGTGACGGTGAACCGCATGTCGCCGCTCAAAGCGTCCCGCCTCTCCCGATGCCCCCGCCTGGCCGTGGCCTCTCCCATTCTTCCGCACCGGGCGCCCTAACACCTACCTCGCAGGTCCTCCCCCTGCGCTCTCCCGCCGCACGGCTCAGGAGAGCGCCGGCGGTCGAACCCGCCCGCCGGACGCCGCGTACCACCTGGCAGGCCGGGGACCGCACCCGGCCAGGGAATGCGACAGGGATTGGTTCGCGTGGAATCGGGCTTGCGGCTGACGGAGCGGTACCGGCTTGTGGAGCTCCTTGAGGACGACGGGACGATGGAGGTCTGGCACGCCTGGGACGAGCTGCTCGGCCGTCCCGTCGCGGTGAAGCTCCTGGCGCCCGCGCGCACCGACCTGCACCGCACGTTCCAGAAGGGCGTCAACCGCGCCGCGGGCCTCTCCCACGCCGCCCTGGAGACCGTCTACGACAGCGACCAGACCCGCGACGTGTCCGGACGCCTCGTCTCCTACGTCGTCACCGAGTTCCTGAGCGGCGAGACCCTCACAGAGCGCCTCCGCCTCGGGCCGCTCACCGCGGCCGAGACCGCCGGGATCTGCGCCCAGGTCGCCGGGGCGCTGCGCACCGCGCACCGCGCGGGGGTGCCGCACGGCGATCTGACCACCGAGGAGATCGTCCTCCACTGCGGCGACGTCAAGGTCGTCGACACCGGCATCGGCGGGATCGTCCGCGGCGCCCGCGGCCCGTCCGGCCCTGAGGGGACGCTCGTCACCACCGATTCCGCGGTGGCGGAGGCGATGGCGTCCGACGTCCGCGCGCTCGGCGGCGTCATCGCGGCCTGCCTCCCGGCCGAGGCTCCCGCGGACCTGGCCGCGCTCGCCGCGCGCTGCGCCGCCGCGACCGCCGAGCACGGCCCCTCGATGAGCGACGTCGCCGCCCTCCTCACCCGCGACGACGAGCCGCCGAACGCCGTCTTCGGCACGGTGCGCGGCCCGGCGCCGTCCCACGACCACCGCACCCGTACGCTGCGCCCGGCCGCGCGCCCGCGCCCGTACGGCAGACACGCCCGGCTGGCTGCCTTCGCCTTGGTCATCGCCATCCCCACGGTGGCCGCCGCCGCAATGATCGGCTCCGCGCCGCGCGCCCCGGTCACCGTCCCGGCGCCGTCCCAGCCGCGTGCGGACGGGCCGCCCGCACCGGCACCGCCGGCCGCTCGCGGCGGCCGCGCGGCGGAGGCGGGCGTGACCGACGCGCTCGGGCGGCTGCGCCCGATCGTCAGCCGCGGCTACAGCTCGGGCGAGATCCGCTCCGACGTCGCGATCGACCTCAACAACGTCATCACGAACTTGGAAAACGACCTGACCTCCGACCAGGCCGTCGACGTGGCGCAGCGGATCGGCCTGCTGCGGGAGAAGATCGTCACCAGGGAGCGGGAACGCGGCCTGTCCCCCGGCCTCGCCGCCGAGCTCGACCGCGTCCTTGCGACGGTCCGGACATGACGGACGACCAGGAGACCGGTGGGTGGCGCAGCGAGGAACTGCGCCCGGCGCGCGGTTTCCGGCTGCCCTGGCTCGCGCTCGCGGGCGTCCTCGCCACGATCGTCGCGGCGGCCACGCTCGTCGCCGGGATCAGCGGCTCGCTGCGCGACGACAGCCCGCCGGACCGCCTGCGCCCCCTCCGGGCGGCCGCACCGACCCCCACCG
>NZ_SMLC01000308.1 GCF_004349245.1 Actinomadura sp. 6K520
CGCCCGGGGAGTCGGCCGGGGGCGGCGGGCCGCTCCCCGGCCGACTCCCCGGGCGAGTCCCCGGCCGACTCCCCGGCCGACTCCTTGAGCGAGTCCTTGGACGACTCCTCGGCCGACTCCTCGGGCGAGTCCGCGGATGACTTCTCAGACGACGGGTCGCGCGCGGGATCCTCGTCCTGCCGACGATTCCTGCTGCGGCGCGGAATGACCCGCATCGTCACCTCCCCGGCTCCATGATCCGTTCAGCAGTCTTTCAGCCGGAGCCGCGGTCCCGCACCGTGTCCCGGCCGAATGCGGCCACGGGATCTCCCCGGTCGCTCACCATGTGATGAACCGTGCCCCGTTCGCCGGGTTTCAATGTTCGCCGGGTTCCAAAATGCCGAAGGCCCGGCCCCGGGGAACCGGGACCGGGCCTTCGGGCCGTGCTCGGCCGATCACTGGCCGCCGTGCTCAGTCGATGCGCGTGCTCAGTCGATGCGCCAGGTGTCGCCGCTGCCGAGCAGCGCCGCCAGGTCGCCCTCTCCCTGCGACTCGACGGCGTCGTCGAGCTGGGCCCGCATCAGCTCGTCGTACGACGGGCGGTCCACGTCGCGGAAGATGCCGATCGGGGTGTGCTCGAACGCCGGCTGGTCCAGCCGCGACAGCGCGAACGCCTGCGACGGGTCCGGGTTGTGCGCGTCGTGCACGGCGATCTCGGACGGGTCGACGTCCGCGACGTTCACGACCTCGAACGACCCGGCCGCGTTGCGGCGCAGCGCCTTGGTACGGTCCGCGCCGAACACGATCGGCTCGCCGTGCTCCAGCCGCACGGTGACGTCGTCGCGGACCGCCGCGTCCTTCAGCGGCTCGAACGCGTTGTCGTTGAAGATGTTGCAGTTCTGGTAGATCTCCACGAGCGCGGTGCCGCGGTGCTGCGCCGCCGCCCGCAGCACCGACTGCAGGTGCTTGCGGTCGGAGTCGATCGTCCGGGCGACGAACGTGCCCTCCGCGCCGATCGCCAGCGACAGCGGGTTGAACGGCGCGTCCAGCGACCCCATCGGCGTCGACTTGGTGATCTTGCCGAGCTCGGACGTCGGCGAGTACTGGCCCTTGGTCAGCCCGTAGATCCGGTTGTTGAACAGCAGGATCTTCAGGTTGACGTTGCGGCGCAGCGCGTGGATGAGGTGGTTGCCGCCGATGGACAGCGCGTCGCCGTCGCCGGTCACCACCCACACCGACAGGTCCGGGCGGGACGTGGCGAGGCCGGTCGCGATCGCCGGCGCGCGGCCGTGGATCGAGTGGAACCCGTAGGTGTTCATGTAGTACGGGAACCGCGACGAGCAGCCGATGCCGGAGACGAACGTGATGTTCTCCCGGCGCAGCCCCAGCTCGGGCAGGAAGGACTGGACGGCCGCGAGGATCGCGTAGTCACCGCACCCGGGGCACCAGCGCACCTCCTGGTCGGTCTTGAAGTCCTTCATCGTCTGCTTCTCGTCCGTCTTCGGGACGAGGGACAGCGGCGACCGGCCGTTCGCGGCGCCGCCGGCGGCGGTGGCCCCGTTGCCGTTCGCGGAGCCGTTGCCGTTCGCTCCGTTGTCACTCACTCTCGATCACATCCTGGATGACGCCCTGGAGCTCCTCGGCCTTGAAGGGCAGGCCGCGGACCTGGTTGTAGCCGATCACGTCGACGAGGTACCGGCCGCGCAGCAGCATCGCGAGCTGGCCGAGGTTGATCTCCGGGACGATGACCTTGTCGTAGGAGCGCAGGACCTCCGGCAGGTTCGCGGGGAACGGGTTGAGGTGCCGCAGGTGCGCCTGCGCCACGCTCCGCCCCTCCTTGCGGACCAGCCGGACGGCGGCGGAGATCGCGCCGAACGTCCCGCCCCAGCCCAGCACGAGCACCCGCGCGGCGCCGGACGGGTCGTCCACGGTGAGCGGCTCGATGTCGTTCGCGATCCCGTCGACCTTGGCCTGGCGGAGCCGGGTCATCTTGTCGTGGTTGCCAGGGTCGTAGGAGATGTTGCCGGACCCGTCGGCCTTCTCCAGGCCGCCGATCCGGTGCTCCAGCCCCGCCGTGCCCGGGATCGCCCACGGACGGGCGAGGGTCTCGGGGTCCCGTGCGAACGGCTGGAAGCCCTCCTGGGACGGTTCCGCGAAGCCCGGCTCGATCTTCGGCAGCGCCGCCACGTCCGGCAGCCGCCACGGCTCGGAGCCGTTGGCGAGGTAGCCGTCCGACAGCAGGATCACCGGCGTGCGGTACTTCACCGCGATCCGGGCCGCCTCCAGCGCCGCGTCGAAGCAGTCCGACGGGGACTGCGGCGCGATCACCGGGACGGGCGCCTCGCCGTTGCGGCCGTACATGGCCTGCAGCAGGTCGGCCTGCTCGGTCTTGGTCGGCAGCCCGGTGGACGGCCCGGCCCGCTGCACGTCGATGACCAGCAGCGGAAGCTCGGTCGCGACGCCGAGGCCGATCGTCTCGCTCTTCAGCGCGACCCCCGGGCCGGACGTCGTGGTGACGCCGAGGGACCCGCCGAAGGAGGCGCCGAGCGCCGCGCCGACCGCGGCGATCTCGTCCTCGGCCTGGAACGTGCGGACGCCGAACTTCTTGTGCTTGGAGATCTCGTGCAGGATGTCGGACGCCGGCGTGATCGGGTAGGAGCCGAGGAAGATCGGCAGCCCGCTCTGCACGCCCGCCGCGACCAGCCCGTAGGCCAGCGCCATGTTCCCGGTGATGTTGCGGTAGAGGCCCGGCTCGTGCTCGGCCGGCTTGATCTCGTACTGCGTCGAGAACGCCTCGGTCGTCTCGCCGTAGCTCCAGCCCGCCTGGAAGGCCGCGATGTTGGCCTTCATGATCTCGGGCTTCTTGGCGAACTTCCGCTCCAGGAAGGCGATCGTCCCCTCGGTGGGACGGTGATACAGCCAGGACAGCAGCCCCAGCGCGAACATGTTCTTCGCGCGTTCGGCGTCCTTCTTGGTGATGTCGAAGTCGGCGAGCGCCGTCACCGTCATCGAGGTGAGCTGCAGCGCGTGCACCCGGTACTCGGCGAGCGAGTCGTCCTCGACGGGGCTCGTCGCGTAGCCGACCTTGGCCAGGTTGCGCTTGGTGAACTCGTCGGTGTTGATGATCAGATCCGCCCCGCGGGGGAGGTCCCCGAGGTTGGCCTTGAGGGCGGCGGGATTCATCGCGACCAGGACGTTGGGCGCGTCGCCCGGCGTGAGGATGTCGTGGTCGGCGAAGTGCAATTGGAAACTGGACACGCCGGGAAGGGTCCCGGCGGGGGCGCGGATCTCGGCCGGGAAGTTCGGCAACGTCGACAAGTCGTTGCCGAACGCCGCCGTCTCCTGGGTGAAGCGGTCGCCGGTCAGCTGCATGCCGTCGCCGGAGTCTCCGGCGAAACGGATGATGACGCGGTCGAGCTGCTGGACCTGTTTGGTCACAGAGGAAGACCTCCTCGACGCGCAGCACCCGTCCTGGGGGAGGCACCCAGGATCGTGATGCTACTTAGGCTTACCTTCATGGTATGTCCGGGGTGGGATGGGGTAACGGGGACGGTTTGCTCACCGGGACGAAGGCATGCGCCACCCGGTGCTGTCCCGGTTTCCGGTGGCCGCCGGTCATGGGAGGCATGGACCGTGGCCGCCGTTCTGCCCGTCATGTGACGTCCCGCTCCAGGGAGGTCGTGACCCCGTATAGCACAAGACGTATCACTTCGGTGCGAGGTTCACGCGGCTCCCCGGGATTCGGGCAGGTCCTATCCGGAAGTACGACCTGGACGGGTCCCCGAGTTCATCCCGAACACAGGCTGCTGCGCTGGCGGCACAGGTCGACGTGCAGACGCCTGACCAGCCGCGCGGGATTCGTCGAGGAGCTCCGGCTCCCCACCGGCGTGGAGTTCACAGCCGCAGTGTAGATGGCCCGAAATTCGTTGCGGGCCACCGACCCTGGTCAAACGCGTTCACGACCCTTCCGGAGGCTGCGACGTCGCGACCTCCGGCGCCGCCGACCGGCCCGCCGAAGGGCCCGGCCCGGTGGGTTCCGGCGGGGTCGGCGGCGGCACCACCGCGGCGCGCTCCCGGTCCACCCGGGCGAGGAGCCTGCCGACGGCGTCCTCCGCCACCGCCTCCCCGACCACGTGCGCGGTCGCCGCGTACGGGTAGGACCCGGGATTGTCCAGGGCGTGCCGCATCCAGGTGCGCCACCGCCCGCTCGTGACGGTGCAGCGCAACGTCATCGCGCGGTCCGCCGGGACCGGCTGCGACGCGGTGCACGAGCCGAGCGGCCTGCCGCGCGACGAGAGCGCGGCCCGCAGCGCCACCCGCGCGCCGTCCGGCACCGTGCCCGCCGGCTCGGCCAGCGTCGCGGGCACGTGCACGGTGCAGCCGTTGGTGTTCTGGTCGCAGTTGGCGAACGTCAGCGCCCCCGGCTCGAAGCGCAGCCGGGGGTCGGCGGCGCCGCCGAGGTTCGCGACGCGGGGCCGCAACTCGGCGAACAGCGTCGCCGGCGCCGCCACGGGCGCGACGGTGAGCACGGGCGCGTGCGGGCCGCCGGCCCGCACCGACAGCAGCCGATGCGGAGGCGCCGCGGCCATCAGGTACTCCGCCCGCTGCGTCCTGACCACGTACGCCGGGACGCCGTTCACGGTCTCCGTGGGCGGCTTCGCCGGTGCCTGGGCCAGCAGCCGGGCGATGGACTCCGGCCCGAGGACGGCCGGAACGGCGAAACCGGGCATCGACTTCGGCGCCCTGGACCACCGGCCCGCGTAGTACTCCGTCTTGGTCACGCCCGTGACGTAGTCGCGCCAGAACGCCGGCCCGGCCTTGATGTAGGTGTCCCCGTCGATCGCGACGACGTTCGCCGTCACCGGCCCCGCCGTCAGCGTGCCGGTCGCCAGCCCCGACGGGGTCAGCCGCAGATGCACCTGGACGGGCCTGCCGCCGACCGTCATCGCCCCGTCGTAGCGCAGCCCCGTCCCGGACGTGAGCCGCTGCCCCGCCTGGACCGTCCACGCCGGAGGAGCGGCCCGCACGGTCGCCTCGACCTGCTTCTTGACCGGCTTCTCCCCGCCGCCGACGGCGACGGCCGCCACGGCCCCCGCC
>NZ_SMLC01000309.1 GCF_004349245.1 Actinomadura sp. 6K520
CACCGCCGCCACCCCCCGCCTCTGACCACCACCCAGGACACGCACGCAACCCGCAAGGCACCAGAGCCCGCGAGCCTGACACACCCCCGCCCAGGGGGCCTCGCTGGGGCCCGACGCGGCCGTCTCACCTCCGCACGCGGTCCCGGGACCGAAGGGGTCTTCGTGGACGCGCCCACATCAGCCACCACCGCAACCCCGCGACAACCTGGACAGTCGCGATCGCGTCCGAAGGCAGGGTTCGAGCCTGCGAGAAACCTGATCGCGCAGCGAGCCGCCAGGCGAGCCGGAGCGATGCAGCGATCGCACCGCATCGCCCGTTGAAGGGAAGGCGCTCCAGCGCCTGACCGCCGAGGGCGGTGCAATAAACACCCCACTGCTATTCTGAGAGCCCGTGGACAGTGCGTACGTCCGCATCGCAACGACCACGGGAGCATCTTCTTTGCCTTCGGCAGCCACTGGTAGCTCGCGGCCTACCAAGCATCTCTTCGTCACGGGCGGTGTCGCCTCAAGCCTCGGCAAGGGGCTCACGGCGTCCAGCCTCGGGCGGCTTCTCACCCTGCGCGGCCTCCGCGTCACGATGCAGAAGCTCGACCCGTACCTCAACGTCGACCCCGGCACGATGAACCCGTTCCAGCACGGTGAGGTCTTCGTCACCGACGACGGCGCCGAGACCGACCTGGACATCGGCCACTACGAGCGGTTCCTCGACACGGAGCTGCACGGTTCGGCGAACGTCACCACGGGGCAGGTCTACTCCAACGTGATCGCCAAGGAGCGGCGCGGGGAGTACCTCGGCGACACCGTGCAGGTCATCCCGCACATCACCAACGAGATCAAGGACCGGATCATCGGGATGGCCGCCGATGACGACGTCGACATCGTCATCACCGAGGTGGGCGGGACGGTCGGTGACATCGAGTCGCTGCCGTTCCTGGAGGCGGTCCGCCAGATCCGGCACGAGATCGGCCGGGACAACTGCTTCTTCCTGCACGTGTCCCTGCTGCCCTACATCGGCCCGTCCGGGGAGCTGAAGACCAAGCCGACGCAGCACTCGGTCGCCGCGCTGCGCTCCATCGGCATCCAGCCCGACGCGATCGTGTGCCGGTCCGACCGGCCGATCACCGACGGGCTCAAGCACAAGATCAGCCTCATGTGCGACGTCGACCGGGAGGCCGTGGTGTCGGCCGTCGACGCGGCGTCGATCTACGACATCCCGAAGGTGCTGCATTCCGAGGGCCTGGACGCGTACGTGGTGCGGCGGCTGGACCTGCCGTTCCGCGACGTGGACTGGGGCGCGTGGGACGAGCTGCTGCGGCGGGTCCACAAGCCGGCCCGCGAGGTCACGATCGCGCTGGTCGGCAAGTACATCGACCTGCCGGACGCGTACCTCTCGGTGACGGAGGCGCTGCGGCACGGCGGGTTCGGCAACGACGCCAAGGTCCACATCCGCTGGGTGAAGAGCGACGACTGCGAGACGGCCGAGGGGGCCAAGCGGGAGCTGGACGGTGTCGACGGCGTGCTCATCCCCGGCGGGTTCGGGGTGCGCGGCATCGAGGGCAAGCTCGGCGCGGTGCGGCACGCGCGGGAGAACCGCGTCCCGCTCCTCGGCATCTGCCTCGGCCTGCAGTGCATGGTGATCGAGGCGGCGCGGACGCTGGCCGGGCTCGCCGGCGCCGACAGCGCCGAGTTCGACGCCACCACCGCCCACCCGGTCGTCGCGACGATGACCGACCAGGTCGACGTGGTCGCCGGTGAGCGGGACATGGGCGGGACGATGCGGCTCGGCCTCTACCCGGCCGACCTCGCCGAGGGGTCGATCGTGCGGGAGCTGTACGGGGAGGCGAAGGTGTCCGAGCGGCACCGGCACCGCTACGAGGTCAGCAACGTGTACCGGGACCGGCTGGAGGAGGCCGGGCTGTGGTTCTCCGGCCTGTCGCCCGACGGCCGCCTGGTCGAGTACGTCGAGCTGCCCCGCGACCGGCACCCGTTCTTCGTCGGCACCCAGGCGCACCCGGAGTTCCGGTCCCGCCCGACGCGCCCGCACCCGCTGTTCACCGGGCTGGTCACCGCGGCGCTCGACTATGCGGAGGCCCGCACGGGCGACGGCGAGGCGGGGAACGTGACCGTTTCATGAGCCCGGCCGGGGGCCTCGGCCCGGACGACGTCCGGGACCGTCCCGAGCGCTGGCACGTCGTGGAGGGGTCCACGGTGTTCCGGGGCCGTGTGTTCGGCGTCCGCAGCGACCGGGTGGAGATGCCGCGCGGCGACGGCACCGAGATCGTCGTACGCGACATGATCCAGCACATCGGCTCCGTCGGTGTCATCGCCGTCGACGACCGCGACCGGGTGCTGCTGCTGCGGCAGTACCGCCATCCGGTGGGGCGGCTGCTGTGGGAGGCGCCGGCCGGGCTGCGGGACGTGGACGGCGAGCCGCTGCACAAGCTCGCCGAGCGGGAGCTGCTGGAGGAGGCCGGGTACCGCGCCGGCCGCTGGGACACCCTGGTCGATGTCTACACCTCGCCCGGCATGGCCGACGAGCGCGTCCGGATCTTCCTGGCCCGCGACGTCACCGAGGTGCCCGCCGACCAGATCGATTTTGAGCGCGTCCACGAGGAGGCCGACATGCCGGTCGTGTGGGTGCCGCTGGAGGACGCGGTCCGCAAGGTGCTGGCCGGCGACCTGCACAACATGATCACCTGTTTGGGGGTGCTGGCGGCGCAGGCCGCGCGGGCGTCGGGATACGCCGGGCTGCGTCCGGTCGACGCGCCGGAGAGCTGAGCGGGATGGGGCACCGCGCCGGGCCGGAGGGGGCATGATGGGCGGGACTCCGTAGCCACGCCCGGAAGAGGTGCCGCAACTGAACACTCTTCATCCTCGGTCGGCGGCGGGTGACGGCTGTGGCGACGGGCCGGATGAACCGGCCGCGCTGCCCGCGGGCGCCGGTTCCGCGCTCGGCGGCACCGTGCGCACCTACCTGGGGCACCTCGCGGTCGAGCGCGGGCTGGCCGCCAACACCCTCAGCTCCTACCGCCGCGACCTGCGGCGCTACGTGCAGGTGCAGGACGGCCGGGGCCGCGCGGACATCGCCGACATCACCGAGGGCGACGTCCGGGCCTACCTGGTGAGTCTGCGGGAGGGCGACGCGGACCATCCGCCGCTGTCGGCGGGCTCGGCGGCGCGGGCGCTCGCCGCCGTCCGCGGGCTGCACCGCTTCGCGTTGCGCGAGGGCCTGGCGGCCGGGGACCCCGCGCACGACGTCAAGCCGCCGACCCCGCCGCGGCGGCTGCCCAAGGCGATCTCCCTGGCGGAGGTGGAGCGGCTGCTCGCCGCGGTGGACGCGCCGTCCGGCGGCGACGCCGGTACCGCCCGCGGCCTGCGCGACCGGGCGCTGCTGGAACTGCTGTACGGGTCGGGCGCCCGGATCTCCGAGGCCGTCGGCCTGGACGTCGACGACCTCGACCTGCGGGACGGGTTCGCCCGCGTCGCCGGCAAGGGCGGCAAGGCGCGGGTCGTGCCCATCGGCGACTACGCCCGGGAGGCCGTGGACGCCTATCTGGTGCGGGCCCGTCCCGAACTCGCCGGGGCGGGACGGGGCGGCCCGGCGCTGTTCCTGAACGCGCGCGGCGGGCGGCTGTCGCGGCAGGGCGCGTGGATGGTGCTGCGCGCCGCGGCCGACCGGGCGCACCTGTCGGAGGTGTCCCCGCACACGCTGCGGCACTCGTTCGCGACCCACCTGCTCGACGGCGGCGCCGACGTCCGCGTCGTGCAGGAACTGCTCGGGCACGCCTCCGTGACCACGACGCAGGTCTACACGCTGGTGACCGTCCAGCTGCTGCGCGAGGTCTACGCCACCTCGCACCCGCGCGCCAGAAGCTGATCGGGCAAATCCCGACGTTCGGCGCGCGTCGGCTTGAGACCCGGCACCGGCGGCCCTAGAGTCCCCGTTCTGGATGGCATTTCCGGGCCACCGGGGAGGGATCTGGTGACCAGCACAAACGGTGCGGATGGAGTCCTATCCTCCGCCACCATAGAGACCGATCCGAGCAGGGGGCTCGGGCCGACTCAGCGGCCCGTGCCGGTTTTCCCGGAGCCCGAACCCCTCGCGGAGCACGGTCCCGCGCGGATCGTGGCCGTCTGCAACCAGAAGGGCGGCGTCGGCAAGACCACCACGACGATCAACCTGGGCGCGGCGCTCGCCGAGTACGGCCGCCGCATCCTGCTCGTCGACTTCGACCCGCAGGGCGCCCTGTCGGTCGGGCTGGGGAAGGGCGACCCGCGCCAGCTCGACGTGACGATCCACAACCTGCTGCTCGAACGCGACACCGAGTGGGAGGACATCGTCATCGAGACCGGTGTCGACGGGATGGACCTGCTGCCGAGCAACATCGACCTTTCGGGCGCGGAGGTCCAGCTCGTCCACGAGGTCGGCCGCGAGTACATCCTCCAGGGCGCGCTGAAGTCGGCCGTCGAGCACTACGACTACATCCTCATCGACTGCCAGCCGTCGCTCGGCCTGCTCACCGTCAACGCGCTGGCGGCCGCCGACGGCGTGCTGATCCCGCTGGAGTGCGAGTACTTCGCGATGCGCGGGGTCGCGCTGCTGATGGAGACCATCGAGAAGGTGCAGGGCCGCATCAACCCGCACCTCGTCATCGACGGCGTCCTCGGCACCATGTACGACTCGCGGACGCTGCACACCCGCGAGGTCCTCGGACGCATCGTCGAGGCGTTCGGCGACAAGGTGTTCCACACCGTCATCAACCGGACGGTGCGCTTCCCCGACGCGACCGTCGCCGGGGAGCCGATCACCTATTTCGACCCCAACTCGATGGGCGCGAACGCCTACCGCGGGCTGGCGCGGGAGGTACTGGGGCGGTGGGCCCTCACAGGGTGAGGCCACCCGTGTTACAAAGTCGGCGAGGCCGTCGCCGCGGCGAGCACGGACGCCGGCGGCCGCGGTGAGCACAGGATCCCGGTCCGCCACCCGGCCCGGTGGCGAACCCCGACGAACCGGACACGCCCGTGAAGCAGCCCCCCGCGC
>NZ_SMLC01000030.1 GCF_004349245.1 Actinomadura sp. 6K520
CCATGTGCGGGGCGGCAAATCTTACGAGAATCGTACAGGTCGCGCTTCGCAGGTGAGCGGGCACGCCCGGCGACCTACGGTCGTCGCATGCGAGTGCTGCTGACAGGATCGGCCGGGTTCATCGGCTCACACGTCGCCGAGGCACTGAGGGCCCGCGGGCATGAGGTGCGCGGGCTCGATCTGCTCCCGGGCGGGGAGGTCGGGGATGTGCGCGACCGCGACGCGGTGGCGCACTGCGTGCGGGGCGTGGACGCTGTCTGCCATCAGGCCGCGATGGTCGGTCTCGGTGTGGACGTGTTCGACCTCCCGGCGTACACGTCGGTGAACGTGGCCGGCACGGCGGTGCTCTTGGCCGAGATGGCGCGGGCCGGGGTGCACCGGCTGGTGCTGGCGTCCTCGATGGTCGTTTACGGGGAGGGTGCCTACACCTGCCGGAGTCATGGGGACGTCCGGCCGGGTCCGCGTACGGAGGACGACCTGCGGGCTGGACGGTTCGAGCCGCCCTGCCCGGATTGCGGTAGCCCGCTGGAACCCGGTGTCGTCAGGGAGGACACGGCCCTCGACCCACGGAACGTCTATGCGGACACCAAGGTCGCACAGGAGCACCTGGCCGCGTCCTGGGCGCGCATGACGGGCGGGCGCGTGGCGGCGTTGCGTTACCACAACGTGTACGGGCCGAGGATGCCGCTGGACACGCCCTACGCCGGGGTGGCCGCGCTGTTCCGGTCCCGGCTGCGGCGGGGTGAGGCACCGCTGGTGTACGAGGACGGGCGTCAGCGGCGGGACTTCGTCCACGTTCGCGATGTGGCGCGCGCCAACGTCCTCGCGCTGGAGCGGTTGGAGGTGGCGCAGCAGGCACGGCTGCGGGCGTACAACGTCGCCAGTGGCAACCCGCGGTCCATAGCCGACATGGCGGAGGCGTTGGCCGATGTCCACGGCGGCCCGCCTCCGCAGGTGACCGGTGGCTACCGACTGGGCGATGTGCGGCACATCGTGGCCAGTCCCGAGCGTGCCCGGCAAGAACTCGGCTATGAGGCGGAGGTGCCTTTCGCCGGGGGCATCGCCGAGTTCGCCAAGGCGACGGTGGGGACGGGGCGGTGACCCGCGAAATCGATGTCATCCTGCCCTGCCTCAATGAGGCCGAGGCCCTGCCATGGGTGCTGTCGCGCATGCCGGAGGGGTTCCGTCCCATAGTGGTGGACAACGCATCCACAGATGACTCGGCCGCTATAGCCCACCGTCATGGCGCCCATGTCGTGGAAGCCCCCCAACGGGGTTTCGGTGCCGCGTGCCACGCCGGCCTGGTGGCGGCCACCGCGGACCTCGTGTGCGTGATGGACGCCGACGCCTCGCTCGACCCGGGCGACCTGCCCCGCCTGCTCGCGGATCTCCACCGTGCCGGGCCTGAGCTGGTGCTCGGACGGCGCCGTCCGGTAGGGCGCGGAGCCTGGCCCCTGCACGCCCGGCTCGGCAACGCCGTCCTGGCCAGGTCGCTCAACCGGCGGGCAGGCACCGCGCTCCACGACCTCGGGCCGATGCGCGCCGCCCGCCGGGCCGACCTGCTGGCGCTGGAGCTGGCCGACCGCCGCTTCGGCTACCCCTTGGAGATGGTGCTGAGGGCGGCCGCCGCGGGCTGGCGGATCAGCGAGGTCGACGTCCCGTACCGGCCCCGTACCGGCCGGTCGAAGGTCACCGGGACGGTCGGCGGGACGGTACGGGCGGTGCGCGACATGCGGCGCGTGCTGGCCGAGGTGTCAGGGGCGGCGCCGTGACCGCCGATCTGCTCGTGATCGCCAAGGAGCCCGTCGCCGGGCGGGTGAAAACCCGGCTGACGCCCCCGTACACACCCGGGCAGGCGGCCGGGCTGGCGGAGGCGTCCCTGGCCGACACGCTCGGCGCCGTCGCCCGCACCCCGGCCGGGGCCCGCACCCTCGTCCTGAGCGGCCGTCCCGGTCCGTGGCTGCCGCCCGGCCTGCGGGTGCTCCCGCAGCGCGGGGACGGCCTGGACGAGCGGCTCGCGCACGCATTCGACGACGGCTACGCCGGGCGCCCGCTCGTCCTGATCGGCATGGACACCCCCCAGGCCGGCCCCGGCCTGCTGGCACGGGCGGGGGCGGCGCTGCGGACCCGGGACGCGGTGTTCGGCCCGGCGGCCGACGGCGGGTTCTGGCTGCTCGGCCTGGCCCACCCGGACGCGCGGCTGCTGCGCGGCGTACCGATGTCCCGCCCCGACACCGGCCGGATCCAGCTCGCCCGGCTGCGCGCGGCCGGACTGGACGTCGCGCTGCTGCCGGAGCTGACCGACGTGGACACCGCCCGCGACGCGGCCGAGGTCGCGGGGCTGGCGCCGCAAGGCCGCTTCGCCGCCGCCGTCCGGGCCGCCGGGGCCGCCGTGCGGGAGCCGGTACAGGCGGGGACGAAGTGATCGGCGAGCTGTACGAGCGGGCCCTGGAGGGGAGCGCCGGAGTCGAGGTCGAGGACGGCACGGGCCGCCGCAGCGCGCTGCCCGTCCAGGAGTGGATGGCGCTGCGTCCCGGCGACCAGGGCGTGCTCGATCGTTGCGACGGCCCCACGCTGGACGTCGGATCCGGGCCCGGGCGGCTCACCGCCGCGCTGACCGAGCGCGGGATGCTCGCCCTCGGCATCGATACCGCACCGCACGCGGTGGCGCTGACGGTGGCGGCCGGCGGCCCGGCGCTGTGCCGGGACGTGTTCGGGCGGGTGCCGGGCGCCGGGATCTGGACGACGCTGCTGCTGGCCGACGGCAACATCGGCATCGGTGGTGCCCCCTCCGCCCTGCTGGCCCGGGCGTTCACCCTGCTCGCTCCCGGCGGGCGGGTCCTCGCCGAGGTGCGGGCGCCCGGGACGGGGGCGTACACCGGTCCCGTCCGGCTCCGCGCCGGCCAGGCGGTCGGTGAGTGGTTCCCGTGGGCGTGGGTGTCCGCGGACGACATCGCAGGGTTCGCCGGGGAGTGCGGTGCCGCCGTGAAGGAGACCTGGGAGGAGGCGGGCCGATGGTTCGTCGCGCTGAGCCGCTGACTCCTTCGCGCGTGCCGCGCTTCAAGAGCCGCCTGCATGACGAACGCGTGGCGGCCTGGCTGGGGATATGGCTGGGCGTCGCGTTCACCACCGCGTTCGTCACGGGGCTGATCAGCCACTTCATGCAGCAACCGCCGGGTTGGCTGATGTGGCCGTCACGTCCGGTGAATCTGTACCGGGTTACGCAGGGCCTGCATGTCATCGGCGGGCTGGCCACGATCCCCTTGCTGCTGGCGAAGATGTGGACGGTCTATCCCAGGCTGTTCCAGCGGCCGCCGGTCCGTTCCGTAGGGCACGCCGTCGAGCGGGCGCTGATATTCGTCCTCGTGGGGGCGGCACTGTTCCAGCTCGTCACGGGGGTGTTGAACATCTCCTACTGGTACGCCTTCCCGTTCTTCTTCACATCGGCCCATTACTGGACGGCGTACATCCTCGTTGGGTCCCTCGTCATACACGTGGTGAACAAGTGGCCCAAGGTGCAGCGCACCGTGATGAAGCGCCCGGAGGACGGCCTCGACCGGCGCGGGTTCCTGCTTGGCGTCGCGGCCGCTAGCGGAACGGTCGCCGTCACTACGGTCGGTGAGGCGTTCTCCCCGCTGGCCAAGGCGGCGTTGCTGGCGCCCAGGCGTCCCGGGGTCGGCCCTCAAGGAGTGCCGGTCAACAGGTCGGCGTACGCGGCCGGGGTCAGCCTGGCGGCCGCCGGCGATCCGGCCTGGCGGCTACGGGTCACTGGACGAGTCCAACGAGAACTGTCCCTCTCACTGGAGGAGTTGCAAACACTCCCGTCCCATTCCGCCAGGCTGCCCATCGCGTGCGTGGAAGGCTGGAGCGCCGGGGCCACCTGGCACGGCATCCGGCTACGGGATCTCCTCCACATGGCCGGGGTCGCCGGCGACGCCCGCGTGCGGCTCGTATCCATGGAAGCCAGGGGGCTCTTCCGGACCTCCTGGGTCAGCCCCCGCCACTGGCACGACCCGTTGACCCTGCTGGCTCTCATCGTGAACGGGGAACCCCTCGACCTCGACCACGGGTTCCCTTGCCGGCTGATCGCGCCCAACCGCCCGGGTGTGCATCAGACGAAATGGGTGCGCCAGGTGGTCGTCGTATGAGGGCGAGCACCGTATGAAGACGAGAACCCTATGAAGACGAGCATCGTATGAGGACGCGCATCACCGTTTATGCGATCGGCGCGGGGTTCATCCTTCTCGGGCTGTGGGGCGTCCTCACGGGGACCACCAATCCCCGGGGCTGGGGGGTCTGGTTCGCGGGGGCGGTGGTCGTCCATGACGGGATCTTCGTCCCCTGCGTGCTGCTCCTGGGGGCGCTCACCACTCGCCTGCCCGCGTCCCACCGGAGGTTTGTGCAGGCCACGCTGGTGGTGGGCGGCTCGGTGGCGCTTGTCGCGCTGCCCATGGTCCTGGGGTACGGGCGGCGGGCCGACAACCCGTCCATCCTGCCGCTCGCCTACGGCAGGAACCTCATCATCGCCCTTTCCACCATCGCCGTGGTCGCCGTCGTGTGGACCGCGTTGGTCCGTCATAGGAAGCGTTTCGATGACACTCGGTGAGCTGAAGCGGCGACGCCCCGTCTCCCCTCCTGAAGCGGCTGAGCGGAGTGCCCGGTCCGGGTGGATCGCGGTCGCGCTCTGGGCGCTGCTGATCATCGGTGCGTTGGTCACAGGGGAGGGACTGCGCCGCGCGGGGCTCTCCACAGAAGACAACCTGCCTCCGCTCCACGCCGAACCCCGGTTGCTCACCTGGCAGATGCTGCCCGCCGCCTGCGTGGCCGCCGTCGCCGTGAGCGTCCTGCCGTCCCTTGCCCAGCGGCTGTCCTGGCGGCTGTTGTTGCCGGTGTCCTGGGTCGCGGCCGTGGCGTGGACGGTCGCGCTCGCACTGAGCGATGGTCTGGACGCTTTGCACCGCCCCTTGGACTCGCCCACCGAATACCCGGCCGGACTTGATGCCGTACGGGCCGACCCAGGGGTGTGGCTGAGCACGTTCACCGAGAGGCTGGGCGGCTACACCACCCACGTACGGGGACACCCGCCGCTGCCGATGCTGGTCTTGTGGGCGCTGGAGGAGACCGGCCTACGCGGCACCGGCTGGTCTGCCGCCCTCATCATCCTGGTGGGAACCTCGGCGGTCGCCGCCATCGCCATCACGGTCCGGTGCGTCGCCGACGAGGCCACGGCCCGGCGCGCGGTGCCCTTCCTGGCCCTGGCGCCGCTCGCGCTGTGGATAGCCACGTCCATGGACGCCTTCTTCCTCGGCGTCGGCGCCTGGGCCACCGCCCTGGTCGCCGTAGCCGCCAAGCGAGGGAACCTGCTCGCGGCCGCGGGAGGCGGTCTTCTCCTGGGGACGCTCCCCTACCTCAGCTACGGCCTGCTCCCGCTCTTCGCGCTGCCCCTGGCCGCCGCCCTCCTCACCCGGATCACCCCACGCCTGGCCGTGGTGCTGCTCTGCTGCGCGGCGATCGTCCCGTTGGCCTTCACCCTGGGCGGCTTCTGGTGGCCGGACGGGGTAGCGGCGACCCACGAGACCTACGTCATCAGCAGAGGATCCGCACAGCGCTCTTACGCCTACTTCGTCATCGCCAACATCGCCGTGCTCGGCCTATTGGTGGGACCGGCGACCGCCCACGCCCTACCCGCGTCACTCTCCAATCGCCGTCCCCTGGCCTGGCTGGTGGGGGCGGCCCTGGTCGGCCTGCTCGCACTGGACGTCTCAGGCGTGACCAGGGGTGAGGTGGAACGCATCTGGGTGCCCTATGCGGCTTGGGTGGTCGTCGCGGCGGCCCAGCACAAGCCTCCGGCTCGCCTCTGGCTGTCGGCCCAGGCCGTCCTGGCACTGACCCTCCAGGCACTCATACTCTCCCCCTGGTAGCACGAACAGGCCAGCACAAAGCGCAGAATCCCGTGGGAGGGGAGCGGTTCTGCACGGGGTAGTTCCCGCTCAGCGCCCCTGGCCTCCACCCCGGCACAGCCTTCTTTGGAGGTGTGCACCGGAGCGTGGGTACGGGCAGGTTCCGCCAGGTCGGGTGCTGGATGCTGCGTTCGGGGCAAGGTGTGGTGGTATGTGCTCGGGTGGAAGGGTGTTCGCTCAAGGGAGCCGTTCTGATTCAGCGGATTCGTCTGAGCTCGTCTCGCAGGCCGCGAGGGGCGGCGCTGCTAGAGCGGTTTCAGCACCCCGCCCAGGTCGTGGTCAGCGGGTTCGCGGTGACGATCGCGGCGGGGACGCTGCTGCTGTCGCTGCCGCAGGCGACGGCGGGCGAAGGGTCGGCGCCCTGGCTGGACGCGCTGTTCACCTCGACGTCGGCGGTGTGCGTGACCGGGCTGGTCACAGTCGACACCGGCACCTACTGGTCGACGTTCGGCGAACTGGTGATCCTGGGGCTGATCCAGGTGGGCGGTCTGGGGCTGATGACGCTCGCCACCCTGTTCGCGGTACTGCTGTCGCGTCGGCTGGGGCTGCGGGCCCGGATGGCGGCCCAGGCGGAGACCAAGACCATGCGGATGGCCGACGTGCGGCGCGTCGTACGCAACGTGGTCCTGTTCAGCCTGGTGTCGGAGGCGGTGGTCGCCGGGGTGCTGACCGCCCGGCTGGTACTGGGCCACGGCGAACCTTTAGGCCGTGCCCTCTACCTGGGGGTGTTCCATGCGGTGTCGGCCTTCAACAACGCCGGGTTCGCCCTGTGGCCCGACAGCCTCGTCCGGTTCGCGACCGATCCCTGGATCAATCTGACGATCTGCACGGCGGTCATCGTCGGCGGGCTCGGCTTCCCCGTCGTCTTCGATCTGGTGCGGCAATGGCGGCATCCCGCCGGGTGGACGATCCTCACCCGGGTGACACTGACCATGACGGCCCTGCTCCTGGTCGGCGGAACGCTCGTATTGACCGTTGCCGAGTGGGACAATCCCGGAACCCTGGGCGCGATGCCGCGACCGTCGCGGTGGCTGGCGGGTTTCGCGGCGGCGGTCATGCCGCGCACCGCCGGTTTCAACACCATCGACGTGGCCCAGATGCGGACGGAGAGCTGGCTGGCCACCGACGTGCTGATGTTCATCGGGGGCGGCAGCGCCGGCACCGCCGGCGGAATCAAGGTCACCACGTTCGGGCTGCTGGGGTTCGTCCTGTGGGCCGAGATGCGCGGCGAGGCGCGGGTGAACGTCGGTCACCGGCGGCTCCCCGAAGGCACGCAGCGTCAGGCATTGGCGATCGTGCTGCTGAGCGTCGGCCTGGTCACCGCCATGACGTTCACGCTGCTGTCCCTGACCTCGTACTCGCTGGACCAGGTGCTGTTCGAGGTCACCTCAGCGTTCGGCACGGTCGGCCTGTCCACCGGCATCACCGCCGATCTTCCGGACACCGGGCATCTGCTGCTGGTCGCCCTGATGTTCCTGGGACGCATCGGGCCACTGACGTTCGCGACCGCGCTCGCCCTGCGCGAGCGCGCCCACCTCTACGAACTACCTGAGGAACGCCCCATCGTCGGCTGATACGAGACGACCCTCATGGCGGCTGGAAGAGTTCGGCACCGGTGTGCTCACGCGGGGGAGGACGGCTGGTTGCCGGCGACCAGGTTGAACGACCCGGTGAGCATGTTGAGGGTGACGAGGCCGACGATCTCGCTGATGACCCGGTCGGTCCAGCCGTGCCCGCGCAGGGCGGCCACGTCGTCCGAGGTGAGGGAGGACGGTTCGGTCAGGACCCGCAGCGCGAAGTCGACCAGCGCGGCCTCGCGGGCGTCGGCCGAGGTGCCCTGCCGGGCGAGGGCGATGTCGCTCCCGGTGAGTCCCGCGGCCCGGCCCGCCTCGATGTGCGCGGCCATGCAGGTACCGCAGCCGATCCACTCCTGGAGGGCCAGGGAGATCTTCTCGCTCAGCGGGCGGGGAATCTTGCTCCTTTTCATCGCCCGGGAAAGCTCCAGGTAGCCCTGGAGGAGGGCGGGCGAGTGGGCCATGGTGCTGACCATGTCGCCGGCGGATCCGTGCCGGCCGATGATGTCGGCGAGGAGTTCGCGGGACTTGGCCGGTGCCTCGTCCGGGGTGAGCGGGGGCAGGTTCCGCATGATCGTCTCCATCCGTGTCGGAGGGGGCCGCCGGACGCGGCCCCCTCGGTTCGTCCCGGTCAGCGGCCCGTGGCCTTCTCACGCGGCGCCGCGGGCGCGGTCTCCGGCGCCGGGCGCGGGGTCCGCAGGGTGCCGGCGGCCAGCCCGGCTCCGGCGAGCGCGATCAGGCCCGCACCGATGAAGGCGGCCGAGAAGCCGTCGGTGAGCGCGGGCAGGTTCCCCGGTTCGTCCGCGCCGAAGGAGGCGGCGATGGCGGTCATCGCGGCCAGCCCCAGCGCTGAACCGACCTGGTAACTGGTGTTCACGATTCCGGACGCCAGCCCGCCCTCCTCGGGCTTGGCCGCCGAGATCGCGGTGCCCAGGGTGGGGATGAAGGCCAGCGACATGCCCAGCGCCGCGACGAGCGAGGCCGGCAGGACGTCGACCCAGTACGACCCGTCCGGACGGGCCAGCGACAGCCAGCCCATGCCGGCGGCCAGTACCAGCAGCCCGGAGACGGTGATCGCCTTGGGGCCGAAGCGGCCGATGGCACGCGGGGCGAGCACGATCATCCCGATCATGATGAGCGCGGTCATCGGGACGAGCGCCGCGCCCGAGGGGAACGAGCTGTACCCGAGTACCTGCTGCAGGTAGAGGTTCAGGAAGAACCACATCGGGATCCACGCTCCGCCCAGCAGGAGCTGCGCGAGGTTGGCCGCGCCCAGGTTCGGGGCGCGGAAGATCGACAGCGGCATCAGCGGGGCGCGGCGGGATGCCTGGACGGCGAGGAAGGCCGCGAGCAGCACCAGTCCGCCGAGGAGAACACCCCAGGTCGCGGTGGAGCCCCAGCCGACCTCGGGTGCGCGCACGATGGCGAAGACGATCGCACCCAGCCCCGCCGTGACGGTGAGCGCGCCGACCAGGTCGATCGAGCCGCGCGCGCCGCCTCCCCCGCGGGGCATCAGCAGCGGTGCGGCGGCCAGTGCCAGGACGGCGATGGGGATGTTGATGTAGAACACCCACGGCCAGGAGACGTACTCGGTGATCACGCCGCCGAGGAACACGCCCGCGGTCCCGCCGGCCGGAGCCGCGGCGCCGTACAGGGCCAGGGCCTTGGTGAGCTCGCGCGGCTCGGAGCCGAACAGCATCATCAGCAGCGTGAGCGCGGCGGGCGCGATCAGCGCGGCGCCGACGCCCTGCAGCGCGCGGCCGGTGAGCTCGACGGCCACGGTGCCGGCGGCGCCCGCCACGGCGGATCCGGCGAGCAGGACGACCCAGCCGGTGGAGAACAGCCGCCGCGCCCCGAACAGGTCGGACAGCCGGCCGCCGAGCAGCAGCAGGCCGCCGAAGGCGACGACATAGGCGTTGAACACCCACGACAGGTTCTCCTGGGAGAACCCGAGGTCCTCCTGCATGCGGGGCAGCGCCACCCCGATGATCGAAGTGTCCATGATCACCATGAACTGGGCCATCGCGATCAGGGCAAGCGCCCACCAGCGGCGGTTCGTGGGCGGTGCGGAACGAGTGGACATGACCAATCCTCCTTACCCCTAGGGGGTATCTGCAGAACGCGGCATACCCTACGGGCGTATTCTCCAACCCGCAACCCCTGAAGTCGACGGAGATCGAACTCGTCCTGCCGCTCAGCCTGCTCGTGTCCGCCACGTTCATCGCATGCCGTGGCTCGGGAGGCGTCCGGCGAGGGTCCGGGGTCGACGGCTCGGCGCAGTACCCGGCTTTATACCTATACGGGGTACCTGGTCGGCGGGGCCGGTGCGGCAAGAACCGGCCCGGCCCCGCTGCCGTCCCGCGGGGCCGCCGTTCACTTCATCCGGGCGTCACCCACGGGTCGGACTGTGCGTGATCAGGCGGTTACTGCTGCGAGGTTGCCGGGTCAGGTGGTTCCGGCGATGGTGCTGCGGCGTTCGAGGAGGATGACGTCACGCCACCGGTCGTGGTGACGGGCGAGGCGGGTCCGGGTGCCGACGGTCTGGAAGCCCGCGGCGTGGTGGAGGCGCAGGCTGGCGGTGTTCTCGGGGAAGATGCCGGTTTGGATCGTCCAGATACCGGCGGCCTCGGTGGAGGCGATGAAAGCGGTCAGCAATGCCCTCCCGACACCGCGGCCGCGAGCCTGCGGAGCGATGTAGACGCTGTGCTCGACGACGCCGGCGTAGCAGCACCTGTCGGATACCGCCGTTGCGGCGATCCAGCCCAATGTCGTGCCACCGCCCACGGCCGCGGGGGTTCCGACGGCCACGTAGCGGTGCTGCGGCAGTCTGGAGGCATCGAAGGCATGCCAGGACGGCGCGGTGACCTCGAAGCTGGCGTCGCCGGTGTCCAAGCCCATCTGGTAGATCGCCAGGACTTGGTCCGCGTCTCCGGGGCGCATGGGACGGATGGCGACCTGGGCCGGTGCGGTGGTCATCGCTGCTTCCGCCGAGCCCGGGACGGCGCGGTGGTCCTTACTCGTCACCGCCCGGAAGCCCTGTCCGGCTTGGTGGCGTGAACGATGGCCGAGCGCACTCCGCCCTGGGCCGCACCGGTGCCGGTGATGGTGACCTGGGTGAACCCGGCCAGCCGCAGCGCCTTCAGATACGCGTCGGCCGTCAGGGCTTGGGCGGCACACTGGTGCCTCGGCTCGGCGGGATCTGCCTGGACGTCGTCGGCGATCATGTCGCTGATGCCCAGCCGTCCACCGGGGCGAAGGACGCGGAAGGCTTCGGCCAGGACGCGGGGCTTGTCGGCCGAGAGGTTGATGACGCAGTTGGAGATGACCACGTCGACGGCCGCGTCCGGCAGCGGGATGTCCTCGATGTGGCCGCGCAGGAACCGGACGTTGCCGAGACCGGCCTGGTCGGCGTTGGCCGCGGCGAGGGCGAGCATGTCCGGGCTGGCGTCCAGGCCGTAGGCAAGGCCGCCGGGGGCGATCCGGCGAGCCGACATCAGCACGTCGATTCCGCCGCCCGAGCCCAGGTCCAGGACGGTCTCACCAGGCCGCAGGTCGGCGACGGCGACCGGGTTGCCGCAGCCGAGGCTGGCGCGGACGGCACCGTCCGGGAGGCCGGTGAGGTCGTCGTAGCCGGTGGGACCGCACCCGGTGGACGAGCATGTCTCGCCGCCGATGGCGTGGGTGCCCTCCAGGGCGGCGCGGGCGAGCGCGCCGTAGTGGTCCACGATTGCCGTTGACCGGTGGGGACGCCGGTCGTCGGGGTCCGTCATTGAGATGCTCCTCAGCCGGTGGGGCCGCAGGACGGCGGTATGGGGGCGGGCTTGCCCATGATGATGTCGGCGGCCGTGGGGAAGCAGTCCACGCAGGCGTCGTTGATCCGGTAGAAGCGCGCGGTGCCGCGGCTGTCGGCCAGCACGAACCGGACCTCGGCCAGCACTTTCAGGTGCGCCGAGACGGTGGACTGGCCGACGTCGACGAACTCGACGATCTCGCCCACGCTCATCGGGCGTCCCTGGCGGGCCAGCAGCGACACGATCTGGATCCGGGTCGGGTCGGCCAGCGCCTTGAACCAGGACGCGTACTCGGTTGCGGTGGACCGGTCCAGCGGTCCCTTTTCCCTATTCATCGATAATCGACGATAAGCGATGAATAGGGAAGAGGCAAGAGGTCTGCCGTGCTCCGCGGAAGCCGGCGGGTCAGCGGCCGCTGGGCGGGCAGCAGACGTGCAGGTAGGTCTGGAGTTCGGTCAGGGACTGCGCGACGGCGTCGGCGTCAATGCGGTAGTGGACCTGCTTGCCGTCTCTGCGGGAGGTCAGCAGGCCGCCGCGGCGCAGGAGCGCCAGTTGCTGGGAGGCGGTCGGCTGGGCGATGCCGAGGCGTTCGGCGACGGTGCCGACGGTGAGCTCGATGCCTCCGGTGAACAACTCCAGCATCGCCTGGCGCTGCTCGCTGGCCAGTGCCTTGAGGAACTCGCGCGCCCCGGCTCCGAGCCGAGCCGTCGAGGCCCCGCATCCGGTGTCCGCCGCCGCGCGCGATGCGTCGACGGGCGCCGTCGGCTGCGGCGGTGGTCCGGTCACGCGTTCGGTCAAGACTTCGGCTCTCCCTCGCGGCGGCGTCTGGCGGCAAGCTTACGCGACCCATCCTCACATTGTAATATTATAATTTGATGATATGTTCCGGGTATGACCGCTCGGACAACCGCACTGCTCATCGTCGGCGGCGGCCAGGCCGGACTGGCCACCGCACGCATCGCCCGTGCCCTCGGCCTGACCCCGCTGGTCCTGGAGGCCGCCGACCGGCCGGCCGGATCCTGGCCGCACTACTACGACAGCCTCACCCTGTTCTCCCCGGCCCGCCGCAGCGCCCTGCCCGGCGTGCCCTTCCCCGGCGATCCCGACCGCTATCCGGCACGGGACGAGGTGGTCGCCTACCTGACCGGCTACGCCGCCCGGCTGGACGCCGACATCCGCACCGGCCACCGGGTCGAACGCATCACCCGCACCGGGGACGAAGCCGGGTTCCAGGCCGTCACCGCGGACGGGGACGTGTTCACCGCCCCGCTGGTGATCGCGGCGACGGGCGCCTTCAGCCGTCCCTACCGCCCCGCGCCGCCGGGCCTGGACTCCTTCGCCGGGACGGTGCTGCACTCGTCCGACTACCGGCGTCCCGAGCCGTTCACCGGCAGGCGAGTGGTGATCGTCGGCGGCGGGAACTCGGCGGTGCAGATCGCGATCGAGCTCGCCGAGGTCGCCGATGTCACGCTCGCCACCCGGCATCCGCTCCGCTTCATGCCGCAGCGGATCGCGGGCCGCGACATCCACCTCTGGCTGCAGCGCACTGGCCTGGACAGCGCCGGGTGGGCCAGGCCGCTGCTGACCGGAGGCAAGGGCACCCCGGTCATGGACACCGGCACCTACCGGGACACCGTCGCCTCGGGGAACCCGGACCGCCGTCCCATGTTCGACCGCCTGGACGGCAACCAGGTCATCTGGAGCGACGGTATGCGCGAGCACGTCGATGTGGTCCTCCTGGCGACCGGGTACCGGCCCGGCGTCGACTACCTGGCCGGACTCGGAGCCCTGGACGAGGATGGCGCCCCCCGCCACCGCGCAGGGATCTCCACCGCCGTCCCCGGGCTCGGCTACGTCGGGCTGGAATGGCAGCGCTCGTTCGCCTCGGCCACCCTGCGCGGCGTCGGCGCAGACGCCCGCTACGTCCTCACCCGGCTGCTCAAGCGGTCACGCCGCGCCGGAGTTCCGGTGCCCGCGGGCGATCCGGCGTCGGTTCCAGGGGTCAGGCGCCGGTGAGGTCCGGCAGCGCGAACAGTCCCGACAGCCGGGTGAGGCGCTCGGGGACCACGCGGTAGTACACCCAGGTCCCGCGGCGCTCGCCCTCGATCAGCCCGGCCTGACGCAGGATCTTCAGATGGTGGGAGATGGTCGGTGCGGACACGGCGAAGAGGCCGGTCAGGTCGCAGACGCACGCTTCGCCGCCCTTCGCCGAAGCGATCAGGTTCAGCAACCGCAGGCGCACGGGGTCCGCCAGGGCCTTGAAGACCCGGGCCAGGTCGGCGGCCTCGTCCTCCTCCATCACCGGGCCGCTCAACGGTTCGCAGCACACCGGAGCGGAGACGTCCTCAAGTTCCATCGACCCAGCCACCTCTCTAATTTGACATCCATCTAATCAGTGATGCACTCTTGCGCTGATTCGATGTTAGTCGAAACAGGACGCAGTGCCGTGACTTCGAAGGAGACGCCCATGAGCACCAGCACCGGCCGGGACGAGCCCGCCGCCTCCGCGGCGGGCCAGGACACCGGTCAGTCCACCCAGAGCGGCGGTTGCTGCGGCGTCAGCGCCTGCTGCACCGACGCCGAGCAGCCCGTCGACCCCGGAGCCACGCTGCTGCAGGCCAAGACCGAAGCCGGGTGCGGCTGCGTCGCGGACCACGACGGCGAGGACGGCCTGCCGGTACTGGTGATCGGTGCCGGACCGGTCGGGCTGGCCACCGCCGCGCACCTGGCCGAACGCGGCCTGGACTTCCGCGTGCTGGAGGCCGGCCCGGAAGTCGGCGCCGCGATCTCCGAATGGGGTCACGTCCGGCTGTTCTCGCCATGGCGCTACAACACCGACTCCGCCGCGCGCCGCCTGCTGGAGCCCACCGGCTGGACCGCCCCCGACCCTGACCACCTGCCGACCGGTGCCGAACTCGTCCGCGACTACCTCGTCCCGCTCGCCGGCGTCCCGGAGCTGGCGGGCCGCATCCACACCGGGACGCGCGTCGTCGCCGTCACCCGCCAGGGCATCGACGCCACGCGCACCATCGACCGCGACCGGCATCCGCTCCTGGTCCGCACCATCGACGCCGAGGGGACGGTCCGCGACCGCACCGCGCGCGCCGTCATCGACGCCTCCGGCACCTGGGGACACCGCAACCCGCTCGGCCACTCCGGCCTGCCCGCCATCGGCGAAGACCAGGCCGCCCGCTACCTGGCGGGGCCGCTACCGGACGTGCTGGGACGCGACCGCGACCGGTTCGCCGGACGCCACACCCTGGTCGTCGGCATGGGGCACTCGGCCGCCAACACCCTTCTCGCGCTGGCCGAACTCGCCGAGCAGGCCCCGGGAACCCGCATCAGCTGGGTCGTCCGCTCCGCCTCCGTCACCCGGCTCTACGGCGGCGGGGAAGCCGACGGACTGCCCGCCCGCGGGGCGCTGGGCACCCGGCTCAAGCGGGCCGTCGAGGCCGGTTCGATCGACCTGGTCCGCGGCTTCACCATCACCCGCTTCACCGTCCCCGAGGACGGACCCGGCGAGCCCGGACCGGTCACCGTCACCGGCGCCACCCCCGATGGTGAACACGCCATCGCCGCCGACACCGTGGTCGCCGCCACCGGCTTCCGTCCCGACCTGGACATGCTCCGCGAGATCCGCCTCGACCTCGATCCCGCCACCGAGGCGCCGGCCAAGCTCGCACCGATGATCGACCCCAACTTCCACTCCTGCGGGACCGTCCCGCCGCACGGCGAACGCGACCTCGCCCACCCCGAGACCGGGTTCTACCTGGCCGGGATGAAGAGCTACGGCCGCGCCCCCACCTTCCTGATGGCCACCGGCTACGAGCAGGTCCGCTCCATCACCGCCGCGCTCGCCGGCGACCGCGAAGCCGCCGACACCGTCCAGCTCGACCTCCCCGAAACCGGCGTCTGCTCCACCGACCCGGTCACCGAAGACCAGCTCCCCGGTGCGGAAGCGAACGGATGCGGCACCTCCTGCGCCGCCGAACCCGCAGCCGAGGAGAGCCCGTCGTCCTGCTGCGGCTCCTCGGAGCAGGCACCGCAACCGGTCACCGTCGGCGTGGGTGCCCCGGCCGGTGTCGGATTCGCCACTGGACGGGTGCACGGCTACTCCGGCGACGTCGAACGCGGCGAAGGCTGAGCCCACGGTCGGTGGATACCGCATCTTCCCTCCCGGTCCCGGCGGTTTCGGCCGCCGGGACCGGCTCAGGCGCGCGTGGTGTGCTGGCCGCCCTGTGTATCACCGAGATCACCAGTTGGGGTGTGCTGTACTACGCCTTTCCGGTGCTGGCCCCGGTCATCACCGCCGACACCGGCTGGTCCACGCCCGCCATCACCGCCGCGTTCTCCGCCGCGCTCATCGTCGCCGCCCTCGTCGGCATCCCGGTGGGCCGCGTCCTGGACCGCCGCGGCCCGCACGCCCTGATGACGGGCGGTTCCGTCCTGGCCGCGATCGCGACCGTGGCGGTGGCGGCGGCGCCGTCGCCGCTCTGGTTCGCCGCAGCCTGGTCCTTGGCCGGAGTCGCGATGTCGGCCGTCCTCTACCAGCCCGCCTTCGCGGCGCTCACCCGCTACTACGCCCCCCGCCATCTGTCCGCCCTGACCACCCTCACCTTGGTGGCGGGCCTGGCCAGCACCGTGTTCGCTCCGCTCACCGACACCCTCGCGGCGCATTTGACCTGGCGCGGCGTCTACCTCGCCCTCGCCGGTGTCCTCGCCGCCGTCACCATCCCGCTGCACGCCATCGCCCTACGCCGCCCATGGCCCGGGTCCTCCGGCGCTCGGCCGGCCGTCGCCGACCATGCCACCGACCATGCCACCGACCATGCCACCGACCATGGCACCGCCCATGCCGTCCGCCCACCGGCGGTTCGCCACATCACGCGCAGCCGCCCGTTCTGGCTGCTGGCCATCGCGCTCACCCTGTCCGCGTTCGCCATGTTCGCGGTTCTGATCAACCTCATCCCGCTGCTCACCCACCGCGGCGCCAGCCCCACTCTGGCCGCCTGGGCACTCGGCCTGGGCGGCATCGGCCAGGTCGCCGGCCGCCTGTGCTACCGCCCGCTGTCGAGGCGCACCAGCGTCCGCGGCCGCACCGCCTGGATACTCGGCCTCTCCGCCGCCACCACCGCCGCCCTGGCACTCATCCCAGGCCCGATGCAACTGCTCATCGCCGTCGTGGTCTTGGCGGGCATCACCCGCGGTATCGCCACACTCCTGCAGGCCACCGCCGTCACCGACCGCTGGGGCATCGCCGCCTACGGCACCCTTTCGGGCATCCTGGCCGCCCCCGTCACCGTCGCCACCGCCCTCGCCCCCTGGGCCGGAGCCGCCCTCGCCGACGCCCTCGGCAGCTACCCCGCCCTCTTCACCGTCCTCGCGCTCGCCGCGGCCCTCGCCGCACTCCTGGCCAGCGCCCCCGACCCGCCACAACGGGACTCCTCGCACCGGACGTGACCGACCGATCCACGGCAGCGCGCTGATCCTGCTGGACGGCGGTCATCGGCCCTGACCCGGCGCCAGGCGGCTGCTAACGTATCATCCTATGGTGATGTCAGTTGAGACTGATGTGTTGCGGGTCCTGGCGGACCCCCTCCGTGCGCGCATCGTGACCCTGCTCGCCGGCGAGGCGCTGTGCACCTGCCACCTGGTGGAGGAGACCGGTGCCAGGCAGACCAACATCTCCAACCACCTGCGGGTGCTGAAGGACGCGGGGCTCGTGGAGAGCGAACCCTGCGGCCGCTTCACCTACTACCGGCTGCGCCCCGAGGCGCTGGACGCCCTGGCCGCACGGCTCGGCGACCTGGCGGCGGAAGCCCGCACCACTCGTGACAGCGACATCAGGAGGCCCTGCCCGTGACCACCACCGAACCGGCGACGCCGCAGACTGACACCGCCGAGTCCGGCCTGGTGAGCCGACTGTCCGCGCTGGACCGCTTCCTGCCCGTGTGGATCATCGCCGCCATGGCACTCGGTCTCGGCCTCGGCCGTGCGGTGCCCGGACTGGACGACGCGCTGTCCAAGGTCGAGATCGGCGGCATCTCCCTGCCCATCGGACTCGGGCTGCTGGTCATGATGTACCCGGTGCTGGCCAAGGTCCGCTACGACCGGCTCGACACCGTCACCGGCGACCGCCGCCTGATGGTCTCCTCGCTGGTGCTCAACTGGCTCATCGGACCGGCGGTGATGTTCGCGCTGGCCTGGACGTTCCTGCCCGACCTGCCCGAGTACCGCACCGGCCTGATCATCGTGGGGCTGGCCCGCTGCATCGCCATGGTCATCATCTGGAACGACCTGGCCCGCGGCGACCGCGAGGCCGCCGCCGTCCTGGTCGCCCTCAACTCGGTCTTCCAGGTCGTCGCGTTCGGCGCGCTGGGCTGGTTCTACCTCAAGGTGCTCCCCGGCTGGCTCGGCCTGGACACCGACGACGTGCACTTCTCCACCGGCAAGATCGTCGTCAACGTGCTGGTGTTCCTCGGCATCCCGCTGCTGGCCGGCTACCTCACCCGCCGCACCGGCGAGAAGGCCCGCGGACGCGAGTGGTACGAGACGCGCTTCCTGCCCCGCATCGGCCCGGTCGCCCTGTACGGGCTGCTGTTCACCATCGTCATCCTGTTCGCGCTCCAGGGCGACACCATCACCGGCCGGCCCGCCGACGTCGCCCGCATCGCCGTCCCGCTGCTGGTCTACTTCACCCTCATGTGGGGCGGATCGTTCGCGCTCGGCCGCGCCATCCGCCTGCCCTACGACCGCACCGCGACGCTGGCGTTCACCGCCGCCGGCAACAACTTCGAGCTGGCCATCGCCGTGGCCATCGGCACCTTCGGCGTGACCTCCGGCCAGGCGCTGGCCGGGGTGGTCGGGCCGCTCATCGAGGTCCCGGTCCTCGTCGCCCTGGTGTACGTCTCGCTGTGGCTCCGCCGCCGCTTCACGACCCGGCCGGCGAGGACGACATGACCGCCCCGCCCGGCCAGGCGGTGTTCGAGCGGATCGCCGCCCGGCTCGCCCCCCGTTTCCACGGCGTGGTGTCGGCCGACACCATCCTGCGGCTGGCCATCGACTCCTACGAACAGTTGCGCGCCACCTCGCGGGTCGATACCCACCTGGTGGTGATGGCGGAACGTTTCACCGCCGAACGGCTGACCGCGCTCGCCCAGGCGGAGGGGCGGCTCGGCAAACCCGTCCCCGAGGTGCTGTTCGTCTGCGACGCCAACGCCGGACGCTCCCAGATGGCCGCCGCGCTCGCCCTGGCCCGCGGGAAAGGACGCGTCCACGCCCGGTCGGCCGGCACCGCACCGGCGGCCGAACTGGAACTGGCCATCGTGGACGTGCTGGCCGAGATCGGCGTGGACATCTCGGCCGAGTTCCCCAAGCCGCTGACCGACGAACTGGTCGGTGCCGCCGACCTGGTGGTCACGCTCGGCTGCGGCGGCGCCTGCCCGCTCCTCCCGCACACCCGCTACCTGGACTGGGCCGTCCCCGACCCCGCCCACCGGCCACCGCCCGAAGTCCGCCGCATCCGCGACGAACTCGACCTGCTCGTCACCGACCTGCTCACCACGCTCGACCAGCGAGGAACCTGATGCCCGACAAGCCCAGCGTGCTGTTCGTCTGCGTCCACAACGCCGGACGGTCCCAGATGGCCGCCGCCTACCTCACCCACCTCGCCGGCGACAGGGTCGAGGTCCGCTCCGCCGGATCGGCCCCCGCCGACCAGGTCAACCCCGCCGTCGTCCAGGCGATGGCCGAGGAGGGCATCGACATCTCCGCCGAAAGCCCCAAGATCCTCACCGTCGACGCCGTCCAGGCCTCCGACGTCGTCATCACCATGGGCTGCGGCGACACCTGCCCCGTCTTCCCCGGCAAGCGCTACCTCGACTGGGAACTCGACGACCCGGCCGGCCAAGGCGTCGACGCCGTCCGCCCCATCCGCGACGAGATCCGCACCCGCATCGAGCGGCTCACCGCCGAACTCACCGCCGAACTCACCGCCGGACCCACCACCGGCCAAGCCGACGAACGCGATCACCGATAGGGCCAGGCGGGGAGGTAGGTCGTGGCCTGGGAGTCACGGCTGGTCGTCGAGTTGCCGGTTGGTCTGATCGATCCGCTGGATTCGGCCGTCGGGTGCCAGGCGGCCGAACATGTAGATCTCCGCGGTGAAGGTCTTGCCCTTGCGCAGTGTGGTGCGGAGTGTCCAGCGTGCGGCTATCTGGTCACCGCGGACCAGAGCCTGGTGGACCTCGACACCGGCGTTGTCATTGGCCGCCATGGCCGCCTTGTCCACGTTCTTGCGGACGGGGCGGACGTGGTCGATCATCCGCTGCCGGTCGATCACCAGGCCGTCGTTGCAGTACTCGAAGTCCGGAACGAAGTAGCGGTCAAGGATCGTGCCGGGCTCTTCCTCTGAGAGGGCCATGTCCCGGGTGTAGTCGACGATGAATTCGACGAGATCGCGCTCGGAGCTGATGCCCATATGTCCCCTTGAGGAGTACGTCATACGCTTACAGTGGGAACAGCCTACTGTACCCCCGTAGGGTTTAATCTGGCTGCTCCCGAGCGCCACTTGTCACCCCAAGGCCGTCAAGGGGGTCGCGTCTTATGGGCTGCTCAGGTGCGGAGCGCGTTGGTGAGGCGTTTGGGGGCTGACAGGCGCCAGGCTTCGGTGACCAGTTCGGTCAGTTCCTCTGGGTCGACGGTGGCCAGCTTGACCTGTACCCATGCGAAGCGTCCGCTGGCCCAGGACGGGGAGAAGGTGGCCGGGTCTTCGGCGACGAGGGCGACCTGCTCTTCCCGGGTGGCTTTGAGCATGACGATGCCCTCGCCCTCGTCGAGGTAGCAAAACCCCTTGTCGCAGACCCGGAAGCCGGTCATGTTCGAGAACGCCTCGCGCTCGGTGACCTCCGGCAAGCCGAGGACCACGTGCAGGAACTCTTCAGCGCGCATACCCGAATCTGTACCAGCCGGGTCGGACACTGTGTCAGGGGTTCGGTGTCTGGAGGCTCAGTTGCACTTTCCACATTGCTTCGGCCAGGGCGTGGAACTGGTAGAGCAGGCGCCGCAGGGCGGGCAGGTCCTTGGCGTCCGCCGTCGCGGCGGCGTGTTCGGCGACGATCGCCAGGCGGTTGACGCGGCGGCCCAGGAAATTCGCGAGGGCGTCTCGGCGGACGTTTCCGGCGAGGGCGGCGAGCAGGATCGACTCGGCGGCGCTCAGTTCGCCCATTACCTCGGCGGTGGCCGCTCGTACGTCGACCTTCGTTTCCCAGCCGTCCTTGGCCAGCATCCTGAGCCTGCTCAGGGCGGGCAGGCAGCGCCGGTGATGCTCGCGTAGCCGAACGTCCAGGACGGCCGTCTCCACTGGCTCGACACCGGTGCAGGTCATGATTCCTCCGCGTCTTGTGGCGGCGCCCCGGGCGTCGTCAGCCACGCCGGGACGGGTCGCATGCATCCACCATCGCGAGCGGAGTTGCGCGCGAGTAGGGATGTAAGTCCCGGCTCGAAGGACGAAGGGCCCGCGGCGCCGGGGGACGCTACTCGCCGAGGAGAACGTTCGTGACAGGGCGTCGGCGGGTGCGCAGAGTCCTTGGGGCATGGCCTAGGCGCAGCACCATCTGGGGGTGTCCGCAGACCAGGTCACGGCGTACCGCCACGCGCAGGTAGGGCAGTTCCAGCGGCTGCGTGTGGAAGGCCGCGCTCACCTGCAGTGTCGCCGCGTGCAGCAGTACGTGCTGGAGGGCCTGACCGGCCTGCAGCCAGTCCACCCGCCTGTCCTCCCGGGTGGTCAGCACGGCCACCGTCCCCGCGGTGCCGGTGGGCGGGCCGTGGTGCCGGGGAGCCCATGGCGTCCCGGCGAAGAACTCCCGGGACGGGAACTCCAGGCCGTCCGGTGTGGCCGGTAGGGAGTCCGGAGCGAGACCGTCGCGGCGTCTGCTGTGCGGCGGGACCGCCCAGTCCAGCAGCTCGTCGGCAATACGGGCGTCGGCCAGCTGGATCGCCTCGGCCGCCTGGACGTGTTCGGCCAGCCGGCGGAGTTGGTCCGCGTCCGAGATCAGGCGGAGGTCGGCCCCCTCGTGCCGGGCGATGCCCGCCAGGACGTTCGGCAGCATGGGCGGCAGCGGGGTCGCCAGGAACGGTCCGCGGTGCGTGTGCCGGCGGCTGATCGCGCGGAACAGCCGCTCCTCGTACGGCCGCGCCGCCGTTCGCGTCCCCCAGGTGATGCGGGCCAGCAGGTCGGGGCGCGCCGGGTCGGGCAGCAGCCGGACCCGCGCGGTGAAGCCGAGGCGCCGGACGGCCAGCCGCGCGTTGAACAGGGCCGCGCCGCAGCTGATCGCCATCTCGCGCCCGGCCGCGTCGGTGATCGGCAGCAGCCGCGTCCGGTCGGCCCAGAGTTCCAGCCCGTCGGCGCGGTCGACGAAACCCCACGGCTGGGTGTTGTGGATGGACGGTGCCTGGATCGCGGCGCGCACGACGAAGCGTGCCGCCAGATCGGGCCGTTCGTTCGTGTCCCGGGGCTTCGCCGCGGTGCGCGTAGCGTTGATCATTTCGATGACCTCCAGCCGTGAGTGTCCGGCACCTTCAGCGTCCCGCGGCGGGGTCGAACCGGCAGCCTGCCCAAAGTCCCATATGTCGGGACTTTTGACCTACCCGGTCTCAGGCGTGCGTGCCGGGGACCTTCGTCCCGCCGGTCGCGGGGCCAATGCCACTGGGGACGGCGGCCCGGAAGGGGTTGGCTTGAGACGGAACCTCTCTTGAGGACGGTGGACCATGGAACGGATGAACGCGCTGGACGCCGGCATGTTCTTCGCCGAGAACGACTCGACGCCCCTGCAGATCGGCACGGTGACGGTCTTCGAGGGGCCGGCGCCCGAATATCCGGATCTGGTGCGCCAGGTCTTCGCCGGGCTCCGGCTCGCGCCGCGCTGCCTGCAGCGCGTGCGGACCGTCCCCTTCCACGTCGCCCATCCCGTCTGGGTGGACGATCAGCGCTTCGCGATCAAGGACCACGTGCTGCGGACGGCGGCCCCCGAGCCCGGCGCTCCGGAGGACCTGCGGGATCTGGCACAGGCCATCCTGAGCCGTCCCCTGGACCTCACCCGTTCCCCGTGGGAGGTATGGCTGGTCGAAGGACTGGCCGACGACCGCTGGGCGCTGATCTGCAAGGTGCACCACTGCATGGTGGACGGCGTGGCCGGCATCGACCTGCTGGGAGCGCTGTTCGACATCGACCCCGACCGGGCGCCCGCGCAGCCCCACGCGTGGACGCCCGAGCCGGAGCCGCCCGCGTGGGCCGTGCTGCGCGGCGGCATCGCGGACAGGCTGCGGGGCTTCGAGCGGCAGGCGACCCGGCTGTTCCTGCCCGTGCTGCGCGACTCCGTCGCCGTCGCGGGCGCGATTCCCGGGTACGCGGCGCGGCTGGCCGGGTTCGGGGCGTCCTCGCTCAACGGCCCGACCGGGCCGCGCCGGCGCTGGTCCCGCGCCCACGCGGAGCTGGACGAGGTCGACCGCATCCGGCGCACGTTCGGCGGGTCGGTCAACGATGTGGCCCTGGCCGCCACGGCGCGCGGGTTCCGCGACCTGCTCGACGCCCGCGGCATCCTCGACGAGAAGTCGTACGTCCGCGCGATGGTGCCCGTGTCCGTCCGGTCGTCCGACGAGCGCGGCGTCCCCTCCAACCGGGTGTCGGCGGTGTCCGTCGACCTGCCGTGCGGGGAGCCCGATCCGCTGCGCCGGCTGGCGCTCGTCCGCGCGCAGATGGACGACCTGAAGAGCCGTGACCAGGCCGCCGGGCTCGACGCCTTCGTGCGGCTGGTCGGTGCCGCGCCCGGCCTGCTGGCCGCGGCCGCGCACACGGCGCTGCGGCGGCGCCAGCCGCTGATCCACACGATCGTGACCAACGTCCCGGGACCGCCGATCCCGCTCTACGCCATGGGACGCCGGATGCTGGAGCTCGACCCCTACATCCCGATCGCGGCGGGCGTGCGCATCTCGGTCGGCATCGTGTCCTACGACGGCGGCCTGGCGTTCGGGCTAACCGGCGACCATGACGCCGTCCCCGACCTGGAGACGCTCTCCGCGGGCATCCGCGACGGCATCGACGAGCTGCTCAAGGAGGCCGTCCAGGCCGCATGACGGTCAGGATCGCCCGAGGACGCAGAACTCGTTGCCCTCCGGGTCGGCCAGCACCGACCACGGGACCTTGCCCTGGCCCAGGTCGACGTCGGTGGCGCCGAGGGTACGCAGCCGGGCCACCTCCGCCTCCTTGGCGTCGAAGGGGATCGGCAGCAGGTCCACGTGCACGCGGTTCCACCAGGTCCGCGCACCGGACGTGCGGAGGAACTCCAGATACGGGCCGGTGCCGTCGGCGGAACGCAGGACCGCGTGCTCGTCGGTCACCTCGTGCAGCGTCCATTCGAGCGCATCGTCCCAGAACCGGGCCATGGCGCGCGGGTCCGCGCAGTCGACCACCACCGCGGCGATCGGTCCGGTGTCCCGGAGGGTCTCCCGGGGTTCCAGCACGCAGAACACGTTGCCCTCGGGGTCCGCCAGGACCGTCCACGGGACGTCGCCCTGGCCCACGTCGGCGGGGGTCGCACCGAGGTCCTTCAGGTGCGCGACCAGGTCCGTCTGATGGGCCGCCGAGGTGGTGGCGAGGTCGATGTGGACGCGGTACTTCACCGTCTCGGGGTCGGGTACGGAAACGAGATCGATGTAGAAGCCGGAGGGGTCGGGCCAAGCGACGCCCTCGGGTTCGAGGTTGGTCACGCCGGGTGCCTCGCTGGAGACGCCCCAGCCGAGAGCATCCGCCCAGAACCGGCCGAGGGCCGAGTCATCGCGGGCCTTGATGTTCACCTGCACGGGTCTCAGCGCCATGCCGCCGATCATAGGTTCCCGGGGGCCCGCTCCGTTACGGCACGGGAGCCTCGTCCAGGGAGACCTCCAGCAGCCGCGTCTGGGTCGCTTCGAGCCGTTCCACGACGAGTTCGGCGAAGCGGCGCGTCAGCTCGTAGCCCAGCGACGGGTCGACGGCGGAGAGGGTCCGCACCAGCCGCCCGTCGAACTCGATCGCCCGGACCGGTGTCTGCGCGAAAGCGCCGAACCGCCACCGGTGCGGGCGGAACAGCCACGACCAGCCCAGCGCGGAGCCCGGCCCGAAGGTGTCCACGACGACCGGCTCCCGGCCGGGCGGGCGCAGGTCCAGGGCCACGGTCCCGTCCTGGACGAGCCAGAACCGTTCCGCCGGGTCGGACTCGCCGACGATGCGCCGCCCCGCCGGGAACTCGGTGCGGCGGGCGGCCGTGGCCAGCCTGGTCAGGTCGGCACGCCGCATACCGCTCAGGAACGGTTCGCGGGCCAGCTCGGCCGCGGTCACCCCGCTCATCGACTCGCTCCCTCCATGGTCTTCGGCCGTCCGGCCCGGTGCGCTCATGCCGTCCCCGCCGGGGTCACCCGTCGCGGTTCGGCACGACGGCGACCGTGCACGGGGCGTGCTTGAGCAGCGCATCGCTGGTCGCGCCCAGGGCCAGCGCGTCGACGGCGCCGGTGCCGCGGGCGCCGACCACGGTCAGCGTCGCCTCTTCCGCCGCGGCCAGCAGCGCCTCGCGCGGCGGCTCCACCACGAGGGACGTGGTCGCCTGGACGTAGGGGTACTTCACCCGCCAGGGCGCCACCGCCCGTTCCAGCACGGTTCCGCACACGCGGCGCAGCTTCTCCTCGTCGCCGAACAGTGAGAGGTCGCCGTCGGGCGCCGCGCCGGGCTCCCAGCAGCCGTACACCGCCCGCAGCCGCCAGCCGCGCAACGCCGCCTCCTCGAAGCCGAGGGCCAGCGCCGCGTCGGCGCCCGCCGAGCCGTCCACGCCGACGACGACCAGCCCGTCGCGGGTGGCCGCCGACCGGACGACCACGGCGGGACGGGCGGCCTGGGCCGGCACCCGCAGGGCCGTCGACCCCACGGGCATCTCGTCCGGCTCGTGGGAGCCGACCACGATGAGCTCGGCGTCGTGGCTCTCGTGTATCAGCGCCGAGGAGGCACTGCCGTCGTGCAGCCGCTTGCGCACCTTCAGGCCCGGGGCGAGGTCCCTGGCCAGCGCCACGCCGTGGTCGAGCAGGTGCTCGCCCATCCTGCGGACGATGGCGACGCCCTCATAATCGATGTAGCTGATCGGGTACGGCCAGCGCCAGACGTGGCAGACCGTCAGCGGCAGCCGCCGCAGCCGCGCCTCGTCCACCGCCCACCGCAGGGCCCGGTCGCTCTCGGCGGTTCCGTCGTAGCCGACGACCACATGGCTCATGACGTCCTCCCTGACTTCTCTGCCGCCGTCACGCGACCTTGACCGGGCTCTCGATCTCCAGGCCGATCCGCGGGGCGTCGAGGATGGAGTTGTGGACCGTGCACGCCTCCACGGCGCGCCGCAGCCCCTCGGTCTTCCCGGCCGGGAGCGGGATGGGCGGATGCACCCGCAGGCCGATCCGCGACACCCGCGCCGGGCCGCTCGCGCTCATGGCGAAGTCCGCGGTGACCTCCAGCCCCTCCGCGGGAAGGCCGTGCCGCACCAGGTACCGCCGCGCGTAGTGCGCCGCGCAGGCGGCCAGGGACGCCACGAACAGCTCGACCGGCGTTGGACCGGCGTCCGTGCCGCCGGCGAAGTACGGCTGGTCCACGTGGATCACGTGACCCCGCGTCAGTACCGCGAAGGCGTCGTTCTCTCGATGGATGACCGTCATCTTGCTCATGGCGACACCTCCGGTGCGTGCCGATCTTCTTTTTCCTCACCTTCAGCCTCCGCCATGCGAAGCCCGCGATTAAGAGCCGAAGGTCCCCTCCACGAGGGGCGACAGGTCATCGGACGGCGTCCGGGCGGCGGCGTCCGGGCGGCAGAACGAAGGGCGCCCACCGTCCGGTGGGCGCCCTTCGGGTCTCGGTCGGTCACTTGAGGAAGGGGAACCGCTCGGCCAGCCGGGTGTTGCTCCACCAGCGGCCCAGGCCCAGGGTGTCGCCGGCCTTGACCAGGGCCAGTCCGGCGAGAACGATCGCGTAGATCAGGTGGTCGTCCATGAAGGGGTTGTTCTCCGGGGGGAGAACGGCGGTCCACATCAGGACCATCATCAGCGCGCCGCTGGCGGCGGCGATCCGCATCCCGATGCCCAGGATGAGCGCGGCGCCGATACCGGCGAGGCCGATCATGAAGAGCCAGTCGGCCCAGGCCGCCCCGGCGAGGTCGTTGTAGAGGCCGGCGAACGGGCCCTGCGGCGCGTTGGCCAGGAAGCCCTCGGTGGGGCTGGCTCCGTCGATCCACGCCTTGTCGGCCGGGGTCGCGTAGCCCAGCCCGAACAGCTTGTCCACGAACGCCCAGGCGAAGATCCAGCCCAGCGCCACCCGGGCCGCCGCCCAGACGTACCGCGCCGCGGCCGACTCGGCCAGGGGCCTCGGGGTCACCACCCGGATCAGAGTGCCGTGCTCTTTGCGGGTCTTGTGCTCGGAGACTGCCATGGCCTCTCGCCTTCCCTCACATCGCCTTTTCGCTTCACCTATGAGTCAACCGCCCCGCCGTCCGGCGCCATAGGACCGTAGGGGCACGGCCGGGGGGACCAAGGTCCCCGAGCCGGTGATGCGAAAGGCCCGCGGGGGACGGGCCTGTGGGGGAGCCGCAGAGGCCCCGGTCAGCCGTTCTCGAGCGGGACCTGCCAGCGCAGTACGGTGCCGCCGCCCGCGCGTGCGTCGGTGCCGAACGACCCGCCCAGGCTCTCGGCCCGCTCACCCAGGTTGCGCAGCCCGCTGCGGCGGCCGCCCTCGGGGATGCCGACGCCGTCGTCCTCGACGCGCAGCACCAGGTCCTCGCCGACGTCGATGACCACGGTGGCCTCGGACGCGCGGGCGTGCCGCGCCACATTGGACAGCGCCTCCCGGACGACGGCCAGCAGCTGCTCGCCGACGTCGTCGGCGACGGAGGTGTCCAGCAGCCCGTCCAGCCGGACGGAGGGCGCGAACCCGAGGTTCTCCGCCGCCGCGTCGATGAGCGCGTGCACGCGGCTGCGCAGCGACTCGGCGTCCTCCGGGCCCTGCAGCGCGAAGATCGTCGAGCGGATCTGCCGCACGGTGTCGTCGAGGTCGTCCACCGCCCGCTGCACCCGGACCGCCACCTCCTTGCGCTGCACCAGCTTGAGCGTCGCCATCAGCGTCATCGCCGTGGCGAACAGCCGCTGGATGACGGTGTCGTGCAGGTCCTTGGCGATCCGGTCGCGGTCCTCCAGCAGCGTCAGGCGCTCGGCGTCGCTGCGCCGCTCCGCCAGTTCCAGCGCCACCGCCGCCTGCCCGGCGAACGTCTCCAGCAGCCGCTGCGTCCCCTCGGTGAAGGCCGCGCCGCCGGGCGGGTTGAGCACCGAGATGACCCCGCGCGCCGAGTTCCCCACCCCGAGCGGCACCACCAGCAGGGGCCCGACCCGAACCTGCGCCGGCACGTTCGCCTCGCGGGCGCCCTCGCTGCCGTCGGCCAGCCGCAGCGGGACCCCTTCGGCGAACACGGGACCCGCGATCGAATGGTCCAGCGGCACCCGCAGCCCGCGCAGGGCGTCGGCACCCTCGCCGTAGGCGGCCTCCACCACGAACTTCGTGGCGCCCTCCTCGACCAGCGCCACCGCCGACAGCGCGGCGTCGGCGACCTCCCGGGCCCGCTGCGCCACCAGCGCGCTCACCTCCTGCGGGTCGGTGCCCGACAGCAGCGCCGTGGAGATCTCCCGCGACGCGTCCAGCCACCGCTCCCGCCGCCGCGTCTCCTCGTACAGCCGGGCGTTCTCGATCGCCACGCCCGCCGCGGTGGCCAGCGCGGTCACCACGACCTGGTCCTCGTCCTCGAACTCGCCGCCGCCGGCCTTCTCGGTCAGGTAGAGGTTGCCGAACACCTCGTCGCGCACCCGGATCGGCACCCCGAGGAACGTGCGCATCGGCGGATGGTTCGGCGGGAACCCGTGGGAGTCGGGGTGCTCGCCCAGGTCGGGCAGCCGGATGGCGTGCGGCTCGCGGATCAGCAGCCCGAGGATGCCGTGCCCGTGCGGCCAGTTCCCGATCGCCTCGATCTCCTCCTCGCCCACGCCCACCGTGACGAACTGGATGAGCCGCTCCCCCTCGTCGCTGATCACGCCGAGGGCCCCGTACCGCGCGTCGACCAGGGTCGTGGCGGCCTCGGTGATGCGCCGCAGCACCGTCTCCAGCTCCAGGTCACTGCCGATGGAGACCACGGCCTCCAGCAGCGCGTGCACGCGGTCACGCGTCGCCCGAGCCGCCTCCAGCCGCGTCTGGAGCTCCCGCAGGAGCTCGTCGAGCTGCAACTGCGGCAGGATCAGCCGCGCCCGGTCCGAACCGATATCCGCCTCTTCAGCCACCCGGTCAGTATTCCCCAGTCGGCGACGGGGCGCGTTGTGGGGAATCGGCGGCAATAGTGGGACACGGCACATGGACACCGCCCGAAGCCGCCTGTACGGGGCGGCCTATACAGGCGGGCTATGCGGGGCGGCCTATACGGTGACCCTCCGGAGTTCGCGGGCGACCCCCGCCGCCCACTCGGTGACGTGGGCGCGGTCCCGGTAGTCGCCGCTCATCCGCTTGGCGATCTTGGAGGCCAGGAACCCCTGGGCGTCGGGGGCCAGGCGTCCGCCGAAGGTGGCGTGCCCGTTGGCACCGACCCTGCGGGCGGCCTTGGCGACCCCCGGTGCGGGGACGATCTCCTGCTCCTCGGCGGTGCGGTCGAGCGGACCGCTGCTGAACAGCCACACCGGCCGCTGCGCCAGCGCGTCCGCGTGCCGGCGGACGAAGCGCCGCGCCGCCCGGTGCCAGCGTCCGCCGTACAGGGCGCCGCCGACGACGGCGGCGTCGTATCCCTCCAGCGTCGTGATCTCGCCGGCGGGACGCACGTCGGCGTCCACGCCCGCCTGCCGCAGCCCGTCGCCGACCCATTCGGCGATCTCGGCGGTTCCTCCGCGTTCGGAGGCGTACGCCACCAGCACTCGCATCATGACGACTCCTTCACCTGCCGGTCCTGCACGTCCTCTGACTGGTCGTGCTCGTACTGCTCGTGCCCGTACTGGTCGTGCTCGTACTGGTCGTGCTCGTGGACGACCGCGACCGGGCTCGGCGCCTCGTGCAGGACGGCCCGGGTGACGGCGCCGAGCAGGGTCGTCGGGGACGACCCGATCCCGCGGTCCCCGACGACCAGGAGCATCGCGCCGGCGGCGCCGTCGACCAGGGCGCGCCCCGCGCGTTCCCTGACGAACCTCTCCTCGACGGTGATGTCGGGATAGTCGACCAGCTGCGGCCCGACGGCACTGGTGAACCGCGCCCGGACCTGCTCCTTGACGGCCTCCGGGTCGGTGTACGGCAGCCGCTCCGGGCCGGGCAGCGAGGCGGGGTCCCACCACGCGCACACCAGCGTGACCGAGGCGTCCCGCAGCCGCGCCTCCCGGAGGGCGAACCGCAGTGCGGCCTCGCTGGCCGGTGAACCGTCGATGCCGACGACGATCCGCCGGACGGCGCCGGCCCGCTGCCGGGCCGGGACCACGACCACCGGCCGGTTGGCGTGCGCCGGGACGTGCACGGCGGTGGAGCCGAGCGGCAGCCGGTCGAAACCGCCCGCCCCGCGGGCACCGACGACGATCAACGACGCGTCCACCGCCGCGCCGAGCAGCGCCCCGGACGACGTGCCCTTCAGCAGCACCGGGCGCACCTCCAGTTCGGGTGCGGCCTCCCGCGCGAGCCGGACGCCGTCCTCCAGGGTCAGGGCCCCCATGCCCTGGACGATCTCCATCGCGTCGCGGTCCCCGGGGCGCTGCGGATAGGGCCAGCTCCACGCATGGCAGATGCTCAGTGGCGCTCCGCGCAGGGCCGCCTCGGCGGCCGCCCAATGGACCGCCCGCTCCGAGGCGGGGGAGCCGTCGTAACCGACGAGCACGGGCCGTTCGTCCATCACTGCCCACCTCCTTGTCTCCGCCGCTGTACCCCACGCTCGTCCAGGCATGGGTGCGGGGGACAGTGGCATGGGTCCGCCGATGGAGGGACCTTCGACCCTGCCGCCGACGCCGCGGCTTGCTGTTCGGTGAAGGTAGGGGGAATGGCCCGGCCCGACGGAGAGCCATAGGAGTAGCAATGAGCACCCATCCGCCACTGGAGCGGCGCATCGCCGCCGACGTGATGACCAGGGACCTGCTCACCATCGCCGCGTCCGAGTCGGTGCTGATGGCCTGGGAGCTGATGTGCAAGGCCGAGGTGCACCACCTGCCGGTCGTCGACGACGAGGGCGGGTTCCTCGGCGTCGTGGACGCGCAGACCCTCGCCTCGACCTGGAACTCCGCGACCCCGCGCGACGCCCGCCGGCCCGTGACCGTGCTCCTGCCGCCCCGGCCGCCCACGGCGGTGCGGCCGTCGGCCGCCATGCCCGAAGTGGCGGGCACGATGCTGGAGGCCGCCGCGGACTACGTCCCGGTGACGAACGGGTACGGCGTCCTCGTCGGCCTGATCACCGCCCGGGACCTCATCGCCGCGCTCGCCGGTGTGGAGCACGACATCGCGCCGCGCAGCACGGGTATGCCGTCCCTGTACCGCATCGAACCCGTGATGCCGAGCGGCGTCCCGGCCCGCCCGAACCGAGGCCGGATGGGCCCCGACTGACGCCTCCAGGCCGAACCGGGGAGTTCCTACCGGATGGTCTCGAACGATGGCATGGGGAGACTCCATGGACCGGTGGACCCTGTCCTACGACGACTACGATCCCGGCACCGAGCGGTTACGGGAGGCCCTGTGCACCCTCGGGAACGGCTACTTCGCCACCCGGGGAGCCGCTCCGGAGGCGTCCGCCGATGCCGTCCACTACCCGGGGACCTACATCGCGGGCTGCTACGACCGGCTCGCGGCGCAGGTGGGCGGGCAGCACATCGACAACGCCGACCTGGTCAACATGCCGAACTGGCTGCCCCTGGCCTTCCGCGCCGCCGACGGCGAGTGGCTCGATCTGGACCGGGCGCAGGCGGACGGCCGGCTGCTGTCCCACCGGCAGGAGCTGGACCTGCGGCGGGGCGTCCTGACGCGGCTCGTGCGCGTACGCGACGAGCAGGGACGGACCTCACGGATCGCCCAGCGCCGCATGGTGTCCATGCACGACCCGCACCTGGCCGCGCTGGAGACGACCGTCGTCGCGGAGGACTGGAGCGGCACCGCGCAGATCATCTCGGCGCTGGACGGCCGCGTCGTCAACACCGGCGTGCAGCGCTATCGAGGGCTGCCCGGGGCGCACCTGAGCCCCGAGAAGACCTCCCAGCCGGACGACCCGGAACTGCTCCTGCTGCGCACCCGGACGCTCTCCTCCCAGATCGGGATCGCGGTGGCGGCCCGCACCCGGATATCGGCCCAGGCCGAACGGATCACCCGCTGCGAGGACGGCTGGACGGGCCATGATCTGACCTTGGAGGTCCGCGAAGGGGAGCCGGTCACGGTCGAGAAGGTCGCCGCGGTGTTCACCTCACGCGACCACGCCGTCGAGGAATGCGGCCAGGCCGCGCTGACCGCCGCCACCGACGCCGGCGGCTTCGACGCCCTGCTGGAACGCCACACGCTGGCGTGGTCCCGGCTCTGGCGGCGCTGCCAGCTCAGCGTCGACGACGTCGAGGTGCAGCGCGCCCTCAACCTGCACATCTTCCACCTGATGCAGACGGTGTCGGAGCACATCGTGGACCTGGACGTGGGCGTCCCCGCCCGCGGCCTGCACGGCGAGGCCTACCGCGGCCACGTCTTCTGGGACGAGCTGTTCATCCTGCCGTTCCTGACCATGCGCTTCCCCGAGATCGCCCGCGCGCTGCTGATGTACCGGTGGCGGCGCCTGCCCGCGGCGCGCCGCGCGGCGGCCGCCGCCGGGCACCGCGGCGCGATGTACCCCTGGCAGAGCGCCGCCGACGGACGCGAGGAGACCCAGCACCTCCATCTCAACCCGCGTTCGGGCCGGTGGCTGCCCGACCACTCGCACCTGCAGCGGCATGTCGGGCTCACCGTCGCCGTCAACGTCTGGCGCTACTACGAGGCGACCGGCGACATCGAGTTCCTCGCCGAGCACGGCGCCGAGATCATGCTGGAGGTCGCCCGGTTCTTCGCGGACCTGGCCGCCTACGACCGCTCCACCGACCGGTACGAGATCCACGGCGTCATGGGGCCCGACGAGTACCACGACGCCTACCCCGGACGGGACGGGCCGGGCCTGGACAACAACGCCTACACCAACGTCCTCGCGGCCTGGGTGCTGCGCCGGGCCCTGGACGCGTTCGCCGCGCTGCCCGAGGACCGCCGCGCGGAACTGCACGAACGGCTCACCCTGACCCGCCAGGACATCACCCGCTGCGAAGACGTCGCCCGCAAGATGTACGTCCCCTTCCACGACGGCGTGATCAGCCAGTTCGACGGCTACGCCGACCTGGAAGAACTCGACTGGACCCGCTACCGCGAACGCTACGGCGACATCCGCCGGCTGGACCGAATCCTGGAAGCCGAAGGCGACACCCCCAACCGGTACAAGGTCTCCAAACAGGCCGACGTGCTGATGCTGTTCTACGCCCTCTCGCCCACCGAACTTGACGACGTCCTGAGCCGGCTCGGCTACGAGCACGGCCCCGCCCTGGACGCCCGGACCATCGCCTACTACCTGCCACGCACCAGCGACGGATCGACGCTCAGCTCACTGGTGCACGCCTGGATCCTGGCCCGCATCGACGGCGACACCGCCTGGAGACTCTTCCTCAAGTCCCTGTTCAGCGACATCACCGACGCCCAGCACGGCACCACCGCCGAGGGCGTCCACCTGGGCGCCATGGCCGGCACCGTCGACCTCGTCCAGCGCTGCCACGCCGGAATCAGCACCCGCGGCGGCACCCTGCACCTGGAACCGCGCCTGCCCGCCGCGATCGGCGAACTCCGCCTCGGACTCCGCTACCGGGGCCACTGGGGCATCGACCTGACCTGCCACCAGGACCTGATCCGCGTGACGCTCCGCCCCGGCGCCGCCTCCCCCATCCGCGTCTCCTACCGAACCGAGGAGATCGAGATCCAGCCCGGCACATCCTGGGAGGGCCCCGTCCGGGACGGCCGCGCGGTCGGCTGACCGGGCAGCGCGCAGCCGCGGCCGCCGGGGAGCGGCCGCGGCTGCGCGGTGCGGCGTCAGCGGGTCAGGACGACCTTCAGCGCGCCGGAGTGGGCGGCGTCGGCGAAGACGTCGTACGCCTTGGGGAACTCGTCCAGCGTGAAGTGGTGCGTGACGAACCGTCCGGCGTCGAGCTGTCGGCCGGAGAGCAGGCGGAGCAGCGTCGGGGTGGAGAAGGTGTCCACCAGCCCCGTGGTGATGGTGATGCCGCGGATCCACTGCTCTTCCAGGTGCAGCGTGGCCGGGCCGCCGTGCACGCCGATGTTGGCGATGTGGCCGCCCGGCCGGGCCAGCGCCACGCTCAGCTCGAAGGTCTCGGGGACGCCGACCGCCTCGATCGCCACGTCGGCGCCCAGCCCCCCGGTGAGGTCGCGGACGGCGGCGAGCGGGTCCTGCCGGGAGTTGTTGACGGTGATGTCCGCACCGAACTGCTTGGCCGCCTCCAGCCGGCTGTCGGCCAGGTCGATCGCGATGATCTGGCTGGGGCTGAGCAGCCGCGCACCCATGATCGCCGCGAGCCCGATCGGGCCCGCGCCCACGACCGCGACCACGTCACCGGGGCGGACGGCGCCGTTGAGGACGCCCACCTCGTAGCCCGTCGGGAGGATGTCGGCCAGCATCAGCACGTCCTGCGCCGGCACACCGTCGGGAATCGGGTGCACGGACGTGTCGGCGAACGGCACCCGCACGTACTCGGCCTGCGTCCCGTCGATCGTGTGGCCGAGGATCCAGCCACCGCCGCCCAGGCACAGCCCGTAGCGGCCCTCCCGGCAGAACCGGCACGTCCCGCACGAGGTGATGCAGGACACCAGCACCTGGTCGCCGGGCTTGACCGTCTTCACCGCAGGCCCGACCGACTCGACCGTCCCGACCGCCTCGTGGCCGAGCACGCGCCCGTCGGTCACGGTGGGGACGTCCCCCTTGAGGATGTGCAGGTCCGTCCCGCAGATCGTCACCGCGTCCACCCGTACCACCGCGTCGCCGTCCTCGACGACCTGGGGCTTGGGCACCTCTTCCCACGCCTTCTCGCCGGGGCCGTGATACACCAGAGCTCGCATGATGCGCCTCCTAAATGGGGTTCGGCTGCAATATCCAGCGTTGAATTCCGGGGACGGCACGGGTAGTGCCCAACGTCCCGGCCCACGAGCCCAACGTCCCGCCTCCGCCCGCGGTACCCAGCGCTTCATGCCCCCACCGCCCCCGAAGATGCCGAGCCCGAAGACGCTCGATCAAGGTGCTCGGTTGACGCGCCGACCCGTGCCGGTCATGACCGGAAATCGCGGGTCAAACGCCGATAGAACTGGTGCTTCACCGACACGGGAGGCAAATGGTGAAGAGGATTCTCGCGACGGCGGCGGCCGCGGCGACGGCGCTCGGCCTGATGGCGGTTCCGGCGGAGGCCGCGTCGCCGGTGCAGATCTACCGGGTGTACTTCGACTCGCCGGGCAAGGACACCCGGTCGAACACGTCGCTGAACGGCGAATGGGTGCAGCTGTACAACCGCACGACGAAGACCCGCCAGCTGAAGGGCGTGAAGCTCCGCGACAAGACGGGCTACACGTACACGTTCGGGTGGTTCCAGCTGAAGGGCCGCAAGAGCGTGTACGTCCACACGGGGCGGGGCCCGAACAACGCGACACACCGGTACTGGGGCCGGAAGGCGTACGTCTGGAACAACACGGGCGACACGGCGTACCTGCTGTACCCGAACGGCAAACTCGCCGACTACTGCTCCTGGACGAGCAAGGGCTCCTCAAAGTACTGCTAAAGCCCACCGCCCGCCCCGGCCCCCGCTCTCTCGTGAATGACGAGAGAGCGCGGGCCGGGGGGTGACGCTAGGTCGTGGGATCCAGGTAAACGTTCTGTTCCCAGGTGTTGCCGCTTGGGTGGCGGGCCGTGAGGGTGGCGCTCGCGAAATCGTCCACCTGTGACGTCGTCCCTTGGAAGGTGGCCGAGGACTGGCCTGCCGGGATGGTCACCTCGCTGGGGACCTGGACGAACGGGTCGGAGCTGGCGAGCTGGATCGTGATCGGCACGCTCGTGGTCGTCCCGAGGTGGACTGTGCCTTCGAACGGCTGGCCGCCGGTGATGAACCACGGCTCGATGTCGAACCCGGTGAGACCGGGGTGCACACGGACGGTGTGGCTCCGTGTGCCCACTCCCTCGATTCTCGCCGTGATGGTGACGTCGCCGTCGATGTCGGGCGGCATTGAGACCTGGATCTGCGACGTCCCAGAGAACCCTTCCGGGTATTGCCGGGGGCTGGGCGGGTACTGGAGTTTCGGGGCGTCGGAGCTGAAACTGACGGTGATGCCGCCGTGCGGCACGGGATTCGGCAGGTTCAGGGTCATGTTGTAGTAGGAACCGCCGTACGTCTCGGCCGGTCCCGTAAAGCTCCACTCGCCGGGGTCGTAGTTCCATGCGAGAAGCGTGAGGACCGCGCTGAGGCTCTGTCCGGGAAGCTTCGCAGTCACCGTGACATCCGCGTTCTCCGGGATCCGCGTGCTCTTCGCCCGCGGGTAGCCTATTCCAAGAGTCCCGCTGGGAATCGTGATGCTCGCCGGGATCTGCAGTGCCGGGTTGTCGCTTTCCAGCGAGATGACCATCCCGCCCTCGGGCGCCGTGCCATTGAGACCGACGAAAATCGAGGCGTCGTCGCCGCTGACGATGCTCGAACGGCCGCCGAAGTCGACGAACCTCAGCCCTGGTTGCAGTATGACCGGCTGCGTGAGTGTTCGGCCTCGTAGTTTCGCCACCAGTGAGACGGCGAGATCACCGTAGATGTAGTCCGGCTGGTGCGTCCGGATGGGAAAGGTCGCTTCCGTTGCGCCGGGCGGCACGATGACCCTGTCCGGCACGCTCACCCAGGACGTGTCCGCGGACGTCAACGTCACGACGAGCGGAACGGGTGATGGGCAGTTCACCTTGACGACGCCCTGCGCCTCTCCGCCCGAATGGACTTTCTCGCTCGGTAGTTCCAGTGCCGAGAGCCGAGGGCCGCAGGCGGCGGGCGACGTGCCGGCGGCGGCGGGTGCCGCGAATCCGGATACTCCGAGCATGACGGCCGCCAACGCGACCAGCGCCACCCTCCATTTTCCTAACGACTTCACAATACACACCCTCTCCGAACAGCACCCGAACGTTCTCGAACCAAGATCATAAATCGAGGACGTCCGCGTTGACGTCACATCTTGGTAGAGATCGGAGTCAGAAAAGGGTTAACGATCTGGATGCTCCTCGGCGGCCCGGAAAACCCGTGTCGTCGGGTCGGGGGCCGCTTCGGTCCGCAGGCGGTCGGTGAGTAGGAAGTCGTCCAGTTCGAAGCTCGAAGCGTGTTCGCTCTCGCTGAGAAAGAACGTCCCGCCGGCAAGGTCGGGGTTCCAGCCTTGCGTCAAGGCATAGTCGATGACGCTCCGCACGTCCTTGGGCGTCGGATAGGCGTCATCGGTGGCGCATCCCCACGGCAGGATCGCCTTGGACACCAGATCCGCCTGGAGCACCTGACTGTTCTTTCCGCCACCCCAAACCCGCACCCGAACGCACCTGTGGCGGTCGCGACCAGTTACGTACCGAATACGCCCCGTCCACGCGAACTCCCGCCCATGGGCATACAACTTCCGCAACCGCTCGCCCACGCCACTCCCTCCATCGCACCTGTCTGGACCACGGCGGAATTCTGTATTGGGAACTGTGACGGAAGTCTGGGCCTCCGGTGGGGTCAGAGGAGGGAGATCAGGAGGAAGAGGGCGAGGAGCAGTGCCACCCATAGGACCATCAGGTCCGTCGGCGAGGACGCCGTCCGGAGGGGGCGGACGCCGGACGAGAGGCGGCCCGCGCGGTGGTGCAGCGGGGCGGTCGCGTCCCGCAGGCGGGTCAGGCCGTCGACGCCCGTCCGCCAGAGGCGGGGCAGGAGGCGGCGGTAGAGCACGTCGGCGTCGATGTTCACCGACGGCAGCTCGGGCGGGTAGAGGCCGGTCCGCATGAGGACGGTGAACGCCATCGACGCGAGCAGCAGGAGCTGCACCTGGTTGACGACGTGCGCGGTCGTGTAGGCCGAGTAGTCCATCTCGTACGGGAGCAGGCCGTAGAGGAGGTTCGGCGCCACGCCGATCAGGATGGACCCGGCCGCGGCGATGCCCATCGCGACGCGCATGTTCAGGGGTGCCTCGGCGACCCGGTATCCCCGGTCGTGGGCGAAGAAGGAGAAGAACGGGATCTTGATTCCGGCGTGGTGGAAGACGCCGGCCGAGGCGAACAGCAGGAGCAGCCAGACGAGGGTCCGGTGCTCCGCGGCGACGGCCTCCATGATGATCGACTTGGTGGCGAAGCCGGAGAACAGCGGGAACGCGGAGATGGACGCGGCCCCGATGACGCACAGCACCATGGTCTGCGGCATCGACTTGTAGAGCCCGCCCAGCTCCGACCCCTTGGCCGTCCCGGTGCGCAGCAGGACCGCGCCCATGCTCATGAACAGCAGGCCCTTGAACAGGATGTCGGCGAACGCGTGGGCGGCGGCGCCGTTGACGCCGAGGGCGCCGCCGACGCCGACCGCCGCGACCATGAAGCCGAGCTGGTTGATCATGCTGTAGGCGAGGACGCGGCGCAGGTCGTTCTCGATCACGGCGTAGAAGATCGGGAAGCAGGCCATGACCACGCCGACCCACACCAGCTCCCCGGTGCCGGGATAGCCGCGCGCCAGCACGTAGACGGCGAACTTGGTCGTGAACGCCGACAGCGCCACGGTCCCGACGATCGTGGCCTCGGGGTAGGTGTCGGTCAGCCAGGAGTGCAGGATCGGGAAGGCGCACTTGATCCCGACGGCCAGCAGAATCAGCAGGCCGCCCGCCCCGGACGCGCCGATGAACCCGAACTCCAGCCCGCCGCCCGCGTTGACGTGCAGGACGATCCCGCCCAGCATCAGCAGCCCCGACGCGACCTGCGCGACGAGGTAGCGCATCCCCGCCCGGTAGGCCCGTTCGGTGCGCCGCGCCCAGATCAGGAACACCGAGGACAGCCCGGCCAGCTCCCAGAACACGAACAGCGTGATGAGGTCGCCGGCGAGCGCCCCGCCGACGGCCGAGGCGGCGTAGACGGGGATCACGGTCTGCTGCAGCGCGTCCCGCAGGTGCAGGGCGTAGACCATGGAGATGAGGGCCGCGGTGAGGAAGGCCGTCGCGAAGATCCGCGCCAGGGCGTCCACCCGCAGCGTCTCCAGTTGGAGGCCGAGGATCTCGAAGCTCCCGTGGACGCCTTCGGGGAGCGTCCACAGCGCGGCGAGCCCGGCGGGGGCGAGCAGCATCATCCACACCGCGCGCACCCGGCCGCGCAGCAGCGGGATGGGCAGCGCGCCCGCGATGAGCAGCAGTGCCGGGTTAATCGTCATCGCCGGACCGCTCGTAGTAGTCCTCGCCGCGCATCAGGACCCGCCGCAGCTCCTTGGCCACCAGCACGAGGGTCACGCTGCCGATGAACCCGTACAGGGCGTAGAAGCCGAAGGTGTTCTCGATGCCGAAGTGCGGGTGCTTGGTGTAGAGCAGGTCGGCGAGGAACACCAGGGCGCACAGGATGTAGAGGCCGCGGACGATGCGGTCCACGTTGCGCGGCTCGTCCAGCCAACGATGATCGTCTTTCACGGTGTCGTCTTTCACGGTGACTCCAGGACCTCGTTGAGCGGGGCGATGACCGCGTCGACCCCGATGAACAGGGCCACGCAGGCCAGGGCGGTGAGGACGAGCGGTACCACCAGCGTCCAGGAAGCCTCCCCGTGCCCCTTCTCGGCGGGCGGGCGGAAGAACGCGCGCACCGGGATCGGCATCAGGTAGGCCAGCGACAGCAGCGTCCCCGCCAGCAGGACCCCGAGCATGGCGGTCTGCCCGGCGTCGGCCGCGCCGAGCAGCAGCAGCCACTTGCTCCACGTGCCGCCCAGCGGCGGCAGCCCGAGGATGGAGACGGACGCGACGAGGAAGGCCCCGAAAGTCCAGGGCATGGCGCGGCCCAGCCCGTCCAGCTGGCTCACCTGGGTCAGGTTCGTCGCGGTGTAGACGGCGCCCGCGCAGAAGAACAGGGTGATCTTGGCGGCGGCGTGGTTGGCGATGTGCAGCGCACCGCCGGCCGCCGCGATGTCGTTGGCGAGCGTCGCGGCGAGGACGATGTAGGCGAGCTGGCTCACGGTCGAGTACGCCAGCCGCTCCTTGAAGTTGTCCCGGGTGACCGCGACGAGCCCCGCGCCGAGCAGCGTGACCGCCGCGACCCACATCATCGGTTCGGCGGCCCCGGTGACGTCGAGGGTGTCGAGCCCGAACACGTAGATCGCGACCTTGAGCACCGTGAAGACGCCCGCCTTGACCACCGCGACCGCGTGCAGCAGGGCCGACACCGGGGTGGGCGCCACCATGGCCCCGGGCAGCCAGCGGTGGAAGGGGAACAGCGCGGCCTTCCCGATGCCGAACAGGTAGAGCGCGAACAGCACGGTCAAGGTGGCCGTCCCCGCCGTGCCGGCCAGGATGCCCCCGGGCGCGAAGTCCGTGGTCCCGGCGAGGACGGCCGTCCAGACGATGGCGGGGAGCAGCAGGCCGATCGAGGTGGTCAGCAGCAGGACGAGGTAGATCCGCCCGCCCCGTTTGGCCTGCTCGTTCCCCGAGTGCGTGACCAGCGGCCAGGTCGACAGCGTCAGCACTTCGTAGCCGATGAACAGCGTCGCCAGGTTCCCGGAGAAGGCGATCCAGAGCGCGGCCGCGATGGCCACGGCGAAGAAGAGGTAGAAGCGGGCCTGGTGGCGCTGCAGGTTGCCGCGCATGTAGCCGATCGCGTAAAGGGTCGTGACCGGCCACAGCAGCCCGGCGACGGTCGCGAACAGCAGCCCGAGCGGTTCCAGCTCGAAGACCAGCGAGATGCCCGGCAGCCAGTCCCACAGCCGGAAGGTCAGCCCGTCGTTCGCGACCGGCCACAGCGACAGCACCAGCGCGGCCGTCGCCACGCCCGCGACCAGCGACGCCGCCTCCCGCAGGTTGGGACGGTGCCGGAGGGCGACGACCGCCAGCCCGCCCAGCAGCGGTACCGCGACCGTGACCGGCAGCGCGAGCGCGCCGCCGGCGGAGAGCCAGCCGGTGGCCTGGACGCTCACTTCGCCACCCCCACCAGCACGGACGAGGCGCCTTCGGCGAGGCTCATCGGCCACTCGGGCGCGATCCCGAACACCAGCGACACCAGCACGAGCGCCCAGGTCGCGGCGGACATGCTCAGCGGCGGCCGCTCCACCGCCACGGATTCGGAGTGCCGGCGGAACCAGCCGGCCTCGATGACCCGCCCGACGTAGACGAGCGACAGCAGCGAGCTGACCAGCAGCACCGCGAGGACCGCCCAGCGCCCGTCCGCGATGAGCGCCTCCGCGAGCACCCACTTGCTGACGAACCCGGCGGTCGGCGGCACCCCGACGAGCCCGAGCCCGGCCAGGACGATCGCGGCGAACGTCCACGGCATCGTCCGGCCCATCCCCGCCATGTCCGACAGCCGCGCCGAACCGAGCCGGAGGACGACGATCCCCGCCGCGGCGAACAGCGCGCCCTTGATCACCGCATGGTTGATGACGTGCAGGTACGCGGCGGTCACCCCGTCGGACGTCGCGAGGCTGAACCCGGCGACGATGTACCCGACCTGGGCGATGCTCGACCAGGCCAGCAGGTACTTGAAGTCGGACTGGAAGCAGGCCACGGCGGACGCGACGAGCATGCCCAGGCACGCCAGCACCAGCCCCACCTCGGTGATCGGCATCCGGCCGAAGACCAGCGCCGCGCCGAAGACGCCGAACGCGAAGCGCAGCAGCAGGTAGATCGCGACCTTGGTGTTGGTCGCCGACAGGAACGCCGAGACCGCCGACGGCGACTCGGCGTAGGCGCCGGGCAGCCACCCGTGCAGCGGGAACAGCGCGATCTTGATGGCGAGCCCGACGAACACGAAGATGACGGCGGCGGCCAGGGCGCGGTTGCCGTAGATGTCGGGGAGCCGCTGCGCGAGGTCCGCCATGTTGAGCGTGCCGGTGACGGCGTAGGCGAGCCCGATGCCGATCAGCACGAACGTCGCGCCGATCGTCCCCACGATCAGGTACTGGAACGCGGCCAGGAGGGCGCGCCTGCGCCGCCCCATCGCGACCAGCGCGTACGAGGACAGCGAGGTGATCTCCAGGAAGACGAAGGCGTTGAACGCGTCGCCGGTGGCCGTGATGCCGAGCAGGCCGGTGAGGTTCAGGCACAGGCAGGCGTAGAACAGCGGGATCCGGGACGCCTCGATCTCCGCCGCGATGCTGGCGCGGCAGTAGACGGCGGCGGCGACCCCGACGGCCGACACGAGGATCAGCACCGGGACGTTGGCCTTGTCGATCACGTACTCGATGCCGGCGGGCGGCTCCCACCCGCCCATCGCGTAGTGGATCACCTCGCCGTCCGCGATCTGCCAGGCCAGCACGGACGCGCAGACCAGGGCCGCCACGGCGGCGGTCAGGAACAGCAGCCAGGCGGCCGTGCGGGAACGCAGCAGCACGCACAGGGGGGCGGCCAGCAGGGGGATGACGACCTGGAGCGCGGGGAGATGTGCCGTCACGGGCCCGCCTCGCCGTCGCGGACGCCGTCCTCATCCGCCGCGTTGTCTCGCGCGATGACCTCGTCCTCCTCGATCGTGCCGTACGCCTCGTAGATCCGGATCGCCAGCGCGAGCCCCAGTGACGTGGTGGCGACGCCGACGACGATCGCGGTGAGGATCAGGACGTGCGGCAGCGGGTGCGAGTAGACCTCGACGCCCTCCTCGACGATCGGCGCGCGACCGTCCTCGACCTTGCCGAGGGCGATGTAGAACATGAACACGCCGATCTGGAACAGGTTCAGCCCGATGAGCTTCTTCACCAGGTTGCCGTGGCTGATCACCGTGTAGAGGCCGATGACCATCAGGACGAACACGAACCAGAAGATGTAGTGGCCTCCGGTCATCGGCGCGCCCCGCGGTTGGCGAAGCTGTAGTACACCGCGATCAGCACGGCCGCCACCGTGATCCCCACCCCGGTCTCGATGATCAGAATCCCGTAGTGCTGGCCTTCCTCGGGGTGGCCGGGGACGAGCGTGTCGTAGTCGAGGAACGCGCCGCCCAGCGCCATGTTGGCGACGCCCAGACCGGCGTAGAGCAGGACACCGACCGGAACGAGCCCCAGCATCACCGGCCACGGCAGGACGCGTTCGACCTCCCCGATCCCGAAGACCAGGCTGTAGAGGACGAACCCCGCCGCGAAGATGACACCGGCCTGGAACCCGCCGCCCGGCCCGTAGTCCCCGTGGAAGAGGACGTAGCAGGCGAAGAGGAGGATGAACGGCATCAGCGCTTTGCTGGCCACGCGGAGAACGCGGTACTCGCTCATGACGACCGCCCGCGCGGTTTCATGTTCCGCGCCGTGTTTCCCGCCGTGTTCCGCGCCGTGTTTCCCGCCGTGCTCCGCGCCGTGTTCCCCGCCCGGGTGCCCGCCGTCTTCCCTGTCGCGTCCTCCGTCGTCCTCCGCGCGACGCCGCGTCCGCAGCAGCAGGAGGGGCACCGTGACCCCGGCGGTGAAGATCACGACAAGTTCGCCCAGCGTGTCATAACCGCGGTAACTGGCCAGCACGGCCGCGACCGTGTTCGGAACGCCGATGTCCTCCTGCGATTCCTGCAGATAGGTCTGGGTGACGGGATGGGTCTGCACCGGGTTGCCCGGATCGGCGAACGGCGGCAGGTCCTGGGCCGCGTACAGCAGCGTGGCACCGAGCACGACGGCCACCGCGCCGCCCGACCACAGCCTGCGCCGAGGGGTGACGGCCTCACGGGACCGGGTGAGTCGCAACGTGGCGACGAGCAGGACCGTGCTGATCCCCGTTCCCACGGCCGCCTCGGTGATGGCCACGTCCAGCGCGTCCAGCACCACGAAGAGGCTCGCCGACAGCAGCCCGGCCAGCGCGGTCAGCATCGTCGCCTCGTACAGCGCCCGCTGCCGCGTGATCGCGAGCGCCGTCGCGAGGAGCAGGGTGAACAGCGAGACGTTCATCAGCACCAGGAGGGACATCAGTGCCGCCCCTCGTCCCCGGCCGGCAGGCGCTCGCCGTCGCGGCGCGCCGCCTGGGCGAGCGCGTGCGCGGCGGTCGGGCTCGTCACCAGCAGGAACAGCATGATCAGCACGAGCCGTACCGCGCTCTGCCAGCCGTCCGCCTGCAGGAGCAACCCGAGGAGCAGCAGGGTCGCGCCGGCGGCGTCGGTGAGGCTGCCGGCGTGCGTGCGGGTGTAGAAGTCCGGGAGGCGCAGCAGCCCGACCGCTCCGGAGACGACGAGCAGGCAGCCGGCCAGCAGCAGCGCGCCGCTCGCGATGTCGGTCAGCAGGGAGAGGCTCACCGCGCGGTCCCCTCGTCGGACGCGGGCAGCAGCTCGTCGAGGTGGGTCAGCCGCAGCACGGCGATCGTGGAGACGAAGTTGACCAGCGCGTACAGCAGCGCGACGTCGAAGATGTACGGCCGCCCCGAGATGATGCCGACGACCGAGATGAACAGGACGGTCTTCGTCCCGAACACGTTGATCGCCAGAAGGCGGTTGTAGAGCCTGGGGCCCACGAAGGCCCGGACGAGGGTGAGGGCCATCGCGACGAGGAGGGCGATGACGGCCGCGGCGACCATCACCGCTTCTCCAGCCCCTCGACCCGGCGCGGCATCGCGCTGTCGGCCACCTCGGCGACGCCCTCCGCGCGGAGGGCGTGCACCTCGATGTCCCCGTTGCTGAAGGAGACGGAGAGGGTGCCGGGCGTCAGCGTGATCGAGTTCGCGTAGACGACCTTCGCCAGGTCCGACATCCCGGTGGCGGGCACCGTTCCGACGCCGGGACGGATCTTCCGCCGCGGCGACCACACCAGCCGCAGCACCGTCAGGGCCGAAAGCATGATCTGCCCGAGCAGCCACAGCAGATAGCCCGGCAGGCGCGGGACGACCCGCAGCGGAAGGCTCTCGTCATCGACGACCTGCATCCGCCAGATCACCCAGACGACGAGGGCGACGGACGCCGCGCCGAGCGTGAGCAGCAGCCACGTGTAGTGCCCGGACATGACGAGCCAGAACGCCGCCAGCACCGGCGACAGGGCGAGCGCGGTCCCGCGGCGACGCGAAACTAGCGGATTCCTTGCTGACATCGTTCTCCATGCCGATCGCCGGGCTGGACAGGGACGATCTCCGGGTGAGCGGGAACGCCGTGGTACGACCAGTTGATCACGCGCCGTGCGGGCCGGGTCGGCCCGTGCCGTCGGCGCGGATGTTCACCGGAACAGCCGGAAGGCAGGGGGTGGCGGGATCGCCTTGAGGTGGCCGCTCGCCCGCGGGCGGGCCACGGAGGCCGTGATCGGGTGGGTCATCGACACGCTCCGGGAGACGTTCGGGTCAGGACTCGCCGACCAGACTTCCCGGCACACCGTTCACGACACTAACGGTAATCACAGCAGATGACCACAGGGGCACCACGTGACGAGTACCTCACCCCCGGCCAGGTCAATGGGGTCACCAACCCTGGGGAATCCCGAGGTGAGGTCCGTTCCTGCCAGGGTATTCGGCGTGGGCGATGGTCCTGACCCCCGCACGGAGTCTCCGGACCGGCCCAGGGCGCCGCCCACCTCCCCATCCTTTCCGCGCGGTGCCTTTCGACTGCGCGGGCCGACAGCCGAAGGAGAAGCCGGCGATGAAGGCCGAGCAGATCACCGACCCGCTCGTCCACCACGGTGAAGGGCCGGTCTGGTCCGACGCGTGGGGCGGCCTCAGGTGGCTGGACATGCTGGCGGGCGACGTCCTGTCCCTCGCCCCGGACGGGATGGTCACGCGCCGTAACGTCGGCACCGTCGTCGCCGCGATCCGGCCCAGGCGCGGCGGCGGCGCGGTGCTCGCCGTCGAGCGCGGCTTCGCCCTGGAGGACGCGGCCGGAACGGTGACCCCCATGCCCCCGCTCTGGAGCCATGACCGGGTGCGCATGAACGAGGGCGGATGCGATCCGGACGGCCGGTTCTACTGCGGCTCCATCGCCTACGACCTGCGGGAGGGCGCGGCGTCGCTGCACCGCCTCGACCCGGACGGCTCCACGGCGGTCGTCCTCGACGGCGTGACGATCTCCAACGGCCTCGAATGGAGCCCGGACGGCGACCGCGCCTACTACGTCGACACCGCCACCGACCGGATCGACGTCTTCGACTACGACCGCGAGCGCGGGCTGACCGGCCGCCGCCCGTTCGCCGCCGCGCCGGACGGCCCGGACGGCCTGACCGTGGACGCGGAGGGCGGCGTGTGGGTGGCCCTGTACGGCGGCGGCTCCGTGCGCCGGTACGCGCCTGACGGCGGCCTGGACGAGGTCGTGGACGTGCCCGTCACCAAGGCGACGGCCTGCACGTTCGGCGGCCCCGGGCTCGACCGGCTGTTCATCACCACGTCCCGGGAGAACCTCGATCCGGGAGCCGAGCCGGAGGCGGGCGCGCTGTTCGCCTGTACCCCGGGCGTGCGGGGCGTGCCGGTGCGGGAGTTCGCGGGATGAGCGGCACGGGCGCCGACATGACCCGGTCCCCGGCTCAGCGCAGGCCGAGGAGGCCGATCGCGTTCTCCTTCATGATCAGTGGGCGGACCTCGTCCCTGATCTCCAGCTTGTCGAACGCGGCGATCCACCGGTCCGGGCTGAGCACCGGGTAGTCGGAGCCGAACAGCACCTTGTGCTTCAGCAGCGTGTTCGCCTGCCGGACGAGCTGCGGCGGGAAGTACTTCGGCGACCATCCCGACAGGTCGATGTACACGTTCGCCTTGTGGGTGGCGATCGAGATCGCCGCGTCCACCCACGGCACCGCCGGATGAGCCATGATCATCCGCAGTCCGGGGAAGTCGGCGGCGACGTCGTCGAGGAGCATCGGGTCGGAGTACCGCAGCTTGATCCCCCGCCCGCCGGGCATCCCGCTCCCGATCCCGGTCTGCCCCGTATGGAACAGCCCGATCACACTGAGCTCCTCCAGGGCCTCGTAGAGCGGATAGAACGCGGGGTCGTTCGGCGTGAACTGCTGCAGGCTGGGGTGGAACTTGAAGCCGCGCACGCCGTACTCGGTGACGAGCCGCCTTGCCCGCTCCACGGCGTCCGGGGCGTGCGGGTCGACCGAGCCGAACGGGATGAGGACGTCGCGGTGCCGCACCGCCGCGCTCGCGATCTCCTCGCTGGACAGCCCGGGATGCCCCAGCCCGGTCGTCGCGTCGACCGTGAAGACCACCGCGGCCATGCCGCGCGCCCGGTAGTACTCCGCGAGGTCCCCGACCGTCGGGGTCCGGTTGTCGTCGGAGCGGAAGTACTTCGCCGAGGCGTCGAGCAGCTCGCCGTCGAGCGCGTAGTGGCCGTGCCCGTCGCTCTCCACGTGCGTGTGGACGTCGAGGGCGACGATCGCGTCGACGTCGATGGCGGGTTCGTAGCGCGTCGTCATGTCACCATCCTGGAGCCGGCCGCCCCGTTGTCGCGCGGGTCAGAAGCCGTGGGTCGGGAGGACGCCGTCAAGCGGCTCGGGGATGGGCAGGTCGTCCCCGAGGACGGCCGATGCGCTGTGCGCGTAGTCGTCGCCCCGCGGCTCGGAGAAGATCGTCGCCTTACCGTCCAGCCGGTCGATCAGCAGGTACAACGGGATCTCGGCGGCGGCGTAGCCGCGGCGTTTGGGCCCACGGTCGCGTTCCGCGCCCTTACGGTCGCGCGGACGACCGGACGTCACCTCCAGGACCAGGACCACGCCGTCCGGCTTGCTGTGCCATTCGCGTCCCGCGAACGCGCCCTTGGGAGCGGCGATCCCGTCCGGGACGTACTCGCCTTCCGGGCTGATCAGGGTCAGGTTGCGGTGCAGTCGCAGGCCGTGGACGTCCCGTACCCAGTCATCGACGGCCACGACGATGGTCTCGTGCTGCCCGTCGGGGGTCGGTGACACGATGATCTCTCCATCAACCAGCTCGGCACGAAACCCGGGCATCACGTCAAGCGCGGCGAAGGCCTCGCGTAGGTCCTCGCGAACGGGCGGCGACTCGTCCGGCATCGCCATGATGGCAAGTCTCCTCGTGATGTCAGCGGTGGAACGCCGTAGTCACAACCTAGCAGCGCGCGCATTCCAAGTGCCGACGCCTATTGTGTCAGTGATCACTGGCTTGGTTAAATGGCCGCAGCCCGTCACCCTCCACCCCCCCGGGAGCCCGGCATGAGACCGACCTTCGTCCTCCGGATCGCCGCCGCCGGTCTGCTCGGCGCGGGCCTGGTCGCCGGGCCGTCGACCGCCGCCGCGGCGGCGGAACCGGCCCCCCTCAAGGCCGCGTCCGCCCCCTGGCTGTGGCCGCGGAGCGGGCTGGAGGCGGTGTCCGCCACCAGCCCGGACGACGTGTGGGCCGTCGGCTACCAGGGGTACCAGGGGATCGACTGGTCCGTACCGTTCTGGGGGGCCGGCACGATCCACGTCCTGCCGCCGAAGCCCGCGGTGGTCCGGTGGAACGGCTCGTCCTGGCGGACCTACGACCCGCCCGGCGCCGGTGGTGACGCGGTGATACAGGACGTCGAGGCCAGGACCCCGTCCGACGTGTGGGTGGCCGGGACGCTCCGCCCGCACGGGCAGCAGGGCGCCCCCTACCTCGCGCATTGGAACGGGACGGGCTGGCAGCAGGTGCAGGGCCCCGCCGAGAACTGCGCCCCGCGCAACCCCGCCCCCGACTCCGCCGGTGCCTGGTTCTCCTGCGGCAACGACCTCTACCGCTGGCAGGACGGCCAGTGGACCGTGCAGGAGACCGGCCGCCCGCCCAACGCGTGCTGCGTCTCCGTCAACGAGATCTCCGTGCTGTCGGACGACGCCGCCTGGGCGGCGGCCACCTGGGGCCTGCTGAAGTGGGACGGCCAGACGTGGAGCGAGATCCCGGGCTTCGACGACGGTTCCCGCTTCACGCACGTCCTCGCCGTCTCGGCCGACGAGGTGTGGGCGGCCGGCGTCAGGAACACGGGCGGTTCGACGTCCGAGCGGTTCCTGGTCCGCTGGGACGGCCAGTCCTGGCAGCAGGCCCCCCGCCCGCCGGCCCACCAGACGATGATCAAGACCGGCGACGGAACGCTGTGGGGGCTCCAGGAGTACTTGGGCGAGCTGTACCGCCTGGACGGCTCGTCCTGGACGCAGGTCGCGCCCCCCACGCCGAGCGACGGCCAGGTCACCGGCGGAACCGCCGTCCCGGGCAGCCCTGCCCTGTGGCTCGTCGGCAAGACCCCGAACGTCCCGGTTGTCATCAACAACCGCTGAACCCCGGCGGCGCCGCGAGGTATAACGGAAGGGCCCCTCCTCGCGGCAGGTGAGCCATGCCAGGGACCGGAACACGAGAACTCGGTTACTTACGCACGAACATCCTGCCTGCCCCGCTGGGCATCGCAGCTCACCATTTCCTTTCCTCACACGCACCGAAGTCGGCCGCGGAGTTCCTCGCCAGATACAGATACCTCGCCGTCGACGAGAAGCTGAGTTGGGAATTCCACACTGGCGTCGCCCCGTCCAAGATGAGGGCGCCCGCCGCCGACGTGGACCGTTGGATCGAGGCCACCCGCACACTCGTCCTGCGGGTGAGAGAGATAAGTAACGAGAGGGACGCGGCCCGTCACCGCCGGTATTCCAGGTTCGCGCCGATCTGGCGCCGAGCCCTGTGGATGATCCGCAACCCGGGCGGCCGCACCAAGGTGGAAGAAGCGTACCGGGCCGTCTGCGACCGGCTCGACAGTGAACTGGTCCTTGCCTACCAGGCGTACGACGAACAGGCCGCTGGCCTGACGGAGCTCGTCGAGGCGGAGCTGGAACGCAAGGAGCTCGCGGCGCAACGGGAGAGGGAAGCGTGGCAAAGGCGGCAACTCCGCGAGCGTGAGGAGCGCGCCGCAGCCCTGGGCGGTCCCGAGGACGCGGTCTGGGCGTGCTCCGTGACGGAGTCCTCCCAAGGGCGGCGGCGCATCGAGATCTGGCTGCCCGCGCTTGACGGCGACCCGGTCGGCCTGGACGAGCGACCGTCGCTGACGAACGCCACCGCCCGCGAAGTCCAGGCAGAAATAGCCAGGGAACGCGCAGCGCACCCGCACACGCCCGTGCACTGGGGAATCAACACTGCGCGGGCCATGCGAGAACGGCACGGGGACAGGGCCTATGCCGAGGTCGAGACCTGGGAAGAACTGACCGGAGAGCGGATCGAAGTGCATCCCGGACGGTCCCGCGATGGCCGCGGTAGCGGGCACACCGCCACCCATGGACCCTCCAGCACCTACGGCAGCGACTACGGCGGCGGCGGCCACGGCGGCGGCGACTACGGCGGCGGCGGATTCGCGGGCGGCGGCTTCGGAGGCTCCTACTGACCGGGAGGTGTCCGCTAGACCCCTCGCGGTGCCTGCGATCTCTTCGTCTCTCGGGCTGCCCTGCTCGGACGAGCGGCGACCCGGCCATGCTGGTCACGGACGCTGCGAACCCCGTATACGCGTATTACCCCGCGCTCTGAGTAATGGAGGTCCGCGGGGGGAGTTAGCGAGTTTGGGGGGATGGTGGTTGCGGCGGGTCGTCCGTGCTGAGGGGGCGGGACGACTCGCCGTGACTCAACGAATCGGGTACGCCGGGGGGACGGTCGTTGCTGGACGGTCAGTGCGCCCTGGCTGCGGACTGGACGGCCGTCCGCAGGGCCGCGCGGGGGAGCAGGAGGACGGGACCGTCCGGGTCCTTGCTGTCCCGCACCGCCACGACACCGGGGAGCCCCGCCAGTTCGACGCAGTCACCGCCATTCGAGCCGCTGTAGCTGCTCTTGCGCCATGCGGCGTTCTTCAGGTCCATTTTTCTTGGACCACCTTTCTTATGAATTCACGTGACATCTCTTCTGTCAGGGCCCGTGAACGTAGAACAACCAGGGTCCGTGCGACAACGCACAAGTCTGCGGGATCGTCCGTCGTGAGGGGACGGACGGCTGTCTCGATGTACGCGACTTCGCTTCGATCCTCCATCGTCGCGACCACGAACGCGCCCATGTTGCCGTCATGTTCGCCGCTTCCCAACACTACTTGAACCGTGATGTTGGGCAACATGCTTACGTCCACTAGGTGCTCCAACTGCTCCCTCATCGTCTCTGAGGTGCCGACCGGCCGGTAGAGGGCTTGTTCATCGATCAGGATCACGTAGATCGGTGGGGAGGAGTCGTCCTCTCTCGGGTCCTTGAGGATCTTCTGCCGACTGATCCGAGCGTCTGCGGCTTCCTGATTGTTATGCAGGATTGCCAGTGCGTAGGCCGGTGTCTGCGCCAGGCCGGGGATCACCGAGTGCTGATAGGTGATCAGCATCGCGGCGTCGGCCTCGATCTTCGGCCAGTCGAACCAGATCGGTACTGGGTGGCCGTCCTTGTTGAGGTCCTCCCAGAGATTGATGAGGGCGCCGTTCGCCTCCAGGTGATCGTCAACGATTTCCACGAAGGAGCGGGTAGCGCGCTTCTTGCCGTTCTCGATCTTGCTTACCTGTGGACCGCTGACCTGCGTGATGTGGGCGATCGTCTCCTGCTTAACCTCCTTGGCTTCGCGCATTCGGCGCATCTGTCGTCCGAAGGCGATGAGGGCGGGGGACTCGCTGGGGCGACGCTGACGACGTGGGGACATGTCTCTTGCCTCTCGTTGGCATCTGCCCACGGCGGAATTGATCTTCCTTTGTTTGCCACCTTGCGACGGCAGCCACATCGTAAGCGAAAAGTGCCTCACTGTGTTGGATAAATCACACATAGTGAGGAGTTGATCATGGGTGCGGCGGCGGAGAGCGAGATGGTGGTGAAGCAGGACTTCGGGGTTGTGGCGGAGGTGCGGCGGTTCGTGCGGCTGGTGTCCGGTCAGTGGGGCATGGACGACTTCGTGCCGTGCCTGGTGGCGAGCGAGCTGGTCACCAACGCCCTCCGGCACGCGTCCGAGGAGGACGGCGACGTGACCCTGCGGCTGGGCCGCACCGAGGACGACGCGCTATGGATGGAGGTTCAGGACGCCACGTGCGAACTCCCGCACGTGCAGGAGGCCGACATGATCAGCGAGGTCGGCCGCGGCCTGCTGATTGTGGAACAACTCTCCCGCTGCTGGGGCGTCCGCCCGCTGGCGAACAACGCCGGCAAGGTCGTCTTCGCAGTAATCGACCGCTCCTGAATCCCAGCGGAGGGGCGGCGCCCCCCAGTCCGCCCCTCCACCCCGTCCGGCCTCCGGGCACCGGCCCGGCCGCCCATGAGACAGGATCGAAAGCGCGTCGCAGGCGCACTCCTCCAATCACCCGCACCGACCTGGACCGGAGACACCACAGGCCATGGACGCCCCACCTCTCCCCATGCCGTCCGGCGAAACCTGCACTCGGGCGGATTATGAGGCGCTGCCCGAAGACCTTCCGGTGCGCGTGAGCCTCGTCCACGGGCAACTGGTCGTGAGCCCACGGCCCCGCCCGATCCATCAGCGCATCGCGCGGCGTTTGGCGACCCGTATCGAGGACGCCGCTCCCGACGCCTGGCAGGTCGACACCGACGTGGATGTCCTATTGGACGACGACGCGGTCGAGCCGGTCGAGATCGCTCCCGACATCGTCGTGTACTCGGTCACCCACGACGTCTACGAAAGGCCCATCCCCGCCGACCTGGTCACTCTCGTCGCCGAGGTGGTGACCCCGTCCACCAAGCGAAAGACCGGCGGAAGCAGCCGGCCTTGTACGCGGCGGCACGCATCCGGCACTACTGGCGGGTGGAGACCGACCAGACCGCACCGGCGTTCGCGATCTACACCTACGAGCTGGACGACGCCACCGCCGAATACGTCCCAACCGGCGTCCACCACGACCGGATCGCCGCAACCCACCCCTTCACCCTCGACATAGACCTGAAGCCCGTCCACAGCCGCTAACGCTCAAACCGCCCCGCCAACCCGCCAACCCGAGGCACGGCGCGGCCCCGCGCGACGAAGAGCGCCCAACCGGCCCACAACCGGTCCACAACCGGTCCACAACCGCCTAAGAAGCGCGATCCGGCGGTCTTGCCGTCCGGTACTACGATTTCGTATATTCCAATCTCGTGACTAACTCTGCCGTGCCCTCCGAAGAGTCGGCGCTGATCGCGCTGCAGCGCGCCACCCATGCCACCTTGCAGGTCCTCACCGCGAAACTGGTCGACCTCGATCTGACCGCCTCCGAGATCAATGCCCTCGCCATCCTCGCGGACGGACGCGGACGGACCATCTCCGAGCTGGGAGCCGCCGCCGGCACCCGGCCGACCACGATGACCAGCGTGCTGGACCGGCTGGAGCGGCGCGGTCACCTCACCCGCGGCCCCCGCCCGAACGACCGCCGGGTGGTGGTCATCGAGCTGACCGCCTCCGGCCGCCTGGTCTCCGGCACCATCCGGCAGACCCTGGCCGAACTGGAGGAGCAGGCCCTGGACGGTCTGCCCCCGGAGGCGATCGCGGGCTTCCACACCGTCCTGCGCGCATTGGCGGAGGTGTCCGCATGACCGCGACCAGCTCCGCGACACCCGAGCCCGCATCGCTCTTCGACGAGTTGATGGCCGAGGTGACCGCCGCCACCGAGCACTTCGACCACCGCGCCCACCTGCACCTGACCTGGCTGGCGGTCCACCGTGTCGGCATGCCGGCCGCCATCGGCCTGGTCAGCGAGGGCATCCAGCGCACTGCCCGCTATGCCGGAGTACCGCAGAAGTACCACGCCACCGTCAGCCGGGCCTGGGTGGAACTGGTGGCGCACCACGCCGCCGAGCACGCCACCCCCGACTTCGCCGTCTTCATCGACCGGCATCCCGCGCTGCTCGACAAACGCCTGCTCGCCCGCTTCTACCGCTCAAGGACGCTGGCCGGCACGCAGGCCCGCACCGGCTGGGTCGAACCCGACCTGGCACCTTTCCCCTGGCAGTGCAGTGATCAGGAGCCGCCCAAGAACGGCGACGGCGCCACCACATGACGGAGGCATCCTGTTCGCCTACGCCGCCGCCGAGGGGACATCCACCTGCGGACCGACGGCACCGAGACCCGGGCCCGCCGCCCCAGCCGCCGGGCGTCAAGGCCACCGGCTTCAGCGACCCCCGCAGATGCCCGCCGTCCTCCGTGGTGACCCGGGCACCCAAGTGGACAGCAGACCTGCGTGCGCCCCCGAAGGCATCGCCGACCAGCCCCGCCCCATCCGAACCTGAAGGCCGAGGCAGTCGAGCGCTACCGCGGCCTCGCCAACGACGTCCCCACCCGGGTCGGCGTCCCGCTGAGCGAGGAGCAAGCCTGACCCGGGCTGCGACGGACGCGCCGCCAGCCCCTGATCCTCGCTGGATCAGCCGCTGATCACCCACCGGCCCGACCCTCCAGGCCGGCACGCCCCGGCCCCGATCGCTCCTGAGTCGTCAGTTTCCGGTCAGGGCGGCGGCCAGCAGGGCGAAGGCGGCGACGATGACGGCGACGCGGACGTAGTGGAGGCGGTCCCAGCGGTTCGCCTGCTCCTTCCAGTCGGCGGGCCGGTTCTCCGGGGTCCACGTCTTGCCCCGGTTGTTGATCGGGACGAGCAGCAGGATCGACATGACCACGCTGAGGACCAGCAGCGCGCCGGCGGTGACGGTGAGGCCGGTGCCGCGGCTCTCCCACCCGGCGACGGCCAGGACCGCGACGAGGGCGAGCGAGGTGATGTACCAGACCGGCATCACGGCGCCGAGCATCCGGCCCCCGTGGGCGCGGCCTAGTTGGCCACTGTCACCAGGGAGCGCGTTGAGGATCGGATTGAAGACGAAGGCGACGGAGAACTCCACCCCCACCATCACGCCGAGAACCACGATGGCGCAGACCTCAAGTGCGTAGAGCATGATGACCCTTCCAAGAATCTAGTGTTGCTAGCTGATGGGTCAACGCTAGTACTGCTGCCGCTCGGTTGTCTAGCGATGCTAGGATCGCCTCATGTCGGTACAGGAACGCAAGCGGCGCGAACGGGCGGAGCGCGAGCGCCTCATCGTGGCGACGGCCCGCGAACTCGCCGAGCAGCGCGGCTGGGACGCGGTCACCACCCGCCGGCTCGCCGAGCGCATCGAATACAGCCAGCCCGTCCTCTACAGCCATTTCCGCGGCAAGCGCGAGATCATCGGCGCCGTCGCCCTGGAGGGCGCCACCGAGATGGCCGCGGCGCTGCGGGCCGCGACCTCCGCCGCGGACGGCCCGCGCGCCCGGGTCACCGCCCTCGCCCGCACCTACCTCGACTTCGCCGCACGCAACCCGGCGGTCTACGACGCCATGTTCGAACTCGACGGCGGCCTGGTCTTCGCGGACGAGGACACCCCAGAGCCGCTGAAGGACGGCTTCGCCGCCCTGCTGGAAAGCCTCGGCGAGGTCGCCGGAGACGGCGTCCACCCGGCCCTGTTCACCGAGCTGTTCTGGGCGGGCCTGCACGGCCTGGCCACCCTGACCCGAGCAGGACGGCTCCCGCTGGAGCACACCGAAACGAGGGTGGAGCTCCTGGTGGACCGCCTCGCCATGCTCTGAAGCCCCACCCCGCCGAGCACCCGGCGAGCACCGGGCGAGCACCCGCCGAGCACCGGGCGAGCACCCGGCGAGCACCCGGCGAGGGCCCCTCACCCCGCGCCGCCGCTCCCGTCCACTCCCACCCACCCGGCGCAGCCCCACAAGCCGTGCCCGGCACACCCGTCCCGGAAGCCGCGACGTACCTCGATCACGCCCCGCAACGCGCCAGGCAGCCGACCCCGCATCGCACGTAAGCAGCGCGAGCAAGTGCCCAGCACACCGCGTCCCACCGGCCCGCAGGTCACGAGCGCACGGTGAACCGGCCCGGGGACGGCTCGTCAGCCGTCCCCGGGCGCCAGCCGCTTCAGCTACACCCCTACTCCCTAGGTGTGACGCGGCCACATGTCCGCGACGATCGCTGCGGGATGCCGGGTGGTGGACGAGCCGCATGTGTCGGCCCGCCCACCGGAGGGTCGGCACCTCCAGGTAGCTCCCATGACGCCCGTGCCGGCGGTGACCGCGCGTCAGCCCTGGCCGGTGATGGCCTGCTGCTCCCGGCTGAGAATCTCTCCGAACTCCTCGAGGTCGTCGTAGTTGCTGAGGACGACGCCGACCCAACCGGTGTCCAGGTAGATGTTCCAGTTGGCGCTGACGCCACCGGTTCCGCCGCCGCGCCCGGACACCCACTGGCTGCCGTCGACGATATGGAGAACACCCGAGTACGCGTGGAACGACGTGGGGTGGCCGCCGGGGCCGTTGGACCCGGTGTACAAGTCGGCGTAGGGCCGGTTCAGCACCGTGGCGTGACGCAGCGCTTCCGCGAACCGGACCAGGTCCGGTCCGGTGGCGAAGACGTTGCCGATGAAGCTGCGGCCCGGATTCTCGCCTGGTCCCTGCTGGCTCAGGCTGTCCTTGTCCAGGTTGCGGACGCCGTCCACCCGGCTGCCGTCGGGCTGCCGCATGTAAGGGTGCGCGATGTGCTCGTCGGTGAGCCACTGGTCCCTGGTGTAGTAGGCGGAGCCGGTCATGCCGGCGCGTCCGAAGACGTGTTCGTTCATGTAGTCCCAGAACGTTGTACCGGTCACGGCCTCGACGATCTGCTCGGCGATGGCGTTGGCGGCGCCGCCGCCGGCGGTGTGGCCGTTGGCGGCGTCGTTCGAGCCGGGGGCGGCCACCAGCGTCGCCTGCCGGGCCCATTGCCGCCTGTATTCGTGCACCTCTTCGCGGCTGTTGAAGACGCGGTGCACGTCCGGCGCCGGGGCGTCTATCCCGGAGGTGCCGGTGAGCAGGTGGTGGATGTTCACCTGCTCGGCGATGTCGTCGGCGATGCCGTCCAGGTGGGTGCCGACCGTGTCCGTCAGCGTCAGCCTGCCCTGCTGCAGCAGTTGCAGGACGGCCACCGGGGGGAACGGTATGCCCGCCGAGGAGAGGTTGAACGCGACGTCCTGGTGGTTGCGGATCCGCCGTTCCTTGTCGGCCCAGCCGTAGCTGCGGGACAGCACGGTCCGGCCCTGGTGCGCCAGGAGCACCACACCGGAGAACTTGTCCTGTGCGGCCAGGCCCGCCACGTACCGGTCGTAGGCGCCGCCGGGCCGGGTGTCGGGCGGGATCGGGCCGCTCGGGGCCGGGTCGGCGTGGCCGGGCCGGGCGCCCACCAGCTGCGCACCGCCCGCCACCACACCGGCGGCCGCCAACCCGCTCCACCCGAGCAGCCGTCGCCGGTCGACCCCACGTACGGAATCCTCGTTCATGATCACGGCCCTTTCCTGGTCGACGACCGGCTCACCATCCGGCCCGCAACCCCCTGGCCGACGGACGGTCACAGCAGGGGCACCGAAAGCCGTGACCCGAATCTGCGGCCGAAGTAGGGCGGTGCGGACTCCGCGGTGGCCTCCAAAGCCGCGGACACCACGCCCACGGCACGGACCGCTGCGGTCCATGCGTCCCACTGAAGACGGAGAAGTGTTGCGCCGGCGTATGAGTTTTTCGATACGCCCGCGATACACCGGGGTCAGCGCGTCCACCACGACCGGGTCATCGCCACCCTGCCGGTCGCCCTCGACATCGACCTCAAGCCCACCCGGCCGTCCACGAGCTGATCCCGAACTACGCGGCAAGGCGCGAGACAGGTCGCGTCCCGACACCACACCCATCACCGGCCGCAAGGCCCGCGCTCCCCACCGCGAGGTGCACGCCGTCGAGGCAAGGATCAGAGCCACGGACGCGAGTCGAAGGCGACCGCCTCCTCCCTCGCCGCAATCGAGCGAGAGGCTTCCCGTCCACTGGCCGGCCTTCGAGTGTCAGCGAGGAAGGGAAGGCGGTGTCTCAGGCGATGGGCCACCCTCCGGGCATGTGCTCGCTCCAGCTCGATGAGGTCCGTGGTCCGCGCGAAGACGGGGAAGGTGGGGCCGCCCTGCTCGACCAACTCGGCGCGAACACGCAGCGCTGGAGCCTGGCGCCCGGTGCTTGCAATCTACAACCACCACCTACTACGGTCTCGCCAGGCGGTTGCAAACTACAAGCGGTAGGAGCCTTCATGCTGACGCAGGTGGCAGACGGCGTCCTGGTCCACCAGAGCGAGCTGCTCCAGAACAACACCGTTGTCGTGCAAGGACGGGCAGGCGCGCTGCTCATCGACCCGGGGATAACAGGCGATGAAATGGCCTGCCTCGCGAACGACCTCCGCGAGTTGGGCCAGCCCGTCGCGGCAGGGTTCTCGACGCACCCTGATTGGGACCACGTACTCTGGCACGCCGATTTCGGCGAAGCGCCCCGCTACGGCACAGCCCGCTGCGCGACCTACATGCGAGATCTCCGGTCGAATCCCGACTGGAAGGCCCAAGTCGCCGAAGGATTGCCGCCGGAAATCGCCGAGGAAACACCCCTAGACCTGTTCGGGCTCATCACCGGTCTCCCTAGCGAAACCACGCAGGTTCCCTGGGACGGCCCTAAGGTCCGAATCATCGAGCATCCCGCGCATGCCCCGGGCCACGCGGCACTGCTGATCGAGGAACACCGCGTCCTCGTGGCCGGCGACATGCTCTCCGACGTCTTCATCCCGATGCTCAACGACCCGGACGGCACCAACGACCCGATCGAGGAATACCTCGTCGGCCTGCGCCTCCTCGAAGACGCCGCGGACGACGTCGAAGCCCTCATCCCCGGCCACGGCTCCGTCGCCCGAGCCGATGAGGTACGCACACGGATCGAACAAGACCGAGCCTACGTACACGCCCTACGCAACGCCCAAAGCCCCAACGACCCACGCCTCGGCTCCTCCGCCAAACCGGGCTGGGAATGGGTGAACGACATACACGAAGGCCAATTCCAACGCTTCACCCAGAGAAGCGAGCCCTAAAGGCTGTCCCGTGACGTCGGCACACCAAGCTCCGTTGATCTTGGTGTGGAGCGGGTGATCGGTGCCGATCGGGAAGAGTGGGTGCCGGTGGTCACCGGCCTGTCGGTGCGGCAGTTCCACCGCCAACGTCCGGCCGCCCTGTTCACCGGCGACGCGTGAGGATCGTCGCAGGTCGGGGCGGTAAGGAGAACCGGGACCGGGCGGCAGTGGAGTCTGCCGCTGGGCGACCGGGTTCTGTTGATCGCGGTGTGCTGCCGCACCAACCTGACGCTGCGGCAGGTCGCGCTGCTGTTCGGGGTGTCGAAGTTCGCCGCGCACCGTGTCGTCGACCACCTGGCGCCGCTGCTCGCACTGACCCTGTTCGCCCGTCGCCACAGCCCCGACAACGTGTTGGTCGTGGACGGCACGCTCGTCCCAGTTCATGTCCGGGCGATCATCGCCTCGTCCAGGAACTACCGCTACTCGGTGAACATGCAGGTCGGCATCGACGCCAACACCCGGCTGGTGGTTGCGGTGGGGCCCGGTGCCGGGCAACCACAACGACGGCACAGCTCACCGTGAAACCCCGCGCGGAGTCGGTAAGCGCCGCGTCGGCCGCCGCCGCGAGCCGCCCGTCGGCCTCGGCATGACGCCGTGCGTCCGGGCCAGGGCATGCAGGCCGCCCGGGCGCAGACCGGGCGGCTGACCCGCCCCGGGCAGCAGATCACCAGCGCGCCCGGCCGCGCATGCCCACCATTACGGGACGGCCTTTCGGGAAGGTCAGGGGCCTGCGGTTTGGCGGGGTCCTTTGGGGGTGCCGGTTCGCGGGACGCGGGCCGGGTGGCGGTGTCGGGGGTGTGAGG
>NZ_SMLC01000310.1 GCF_004349245.1 Actinomadura sp. 6K520
GGGCGGCGCGGTCTCCTCGACCAGCCGCGCCGCCTTGAGCCGGGCCGTGATCTCGGTGGCGGAGCCGCTGCTCAGCCCCAGCGCCCGCGCCACGTCCGCCCTGGTCGCGGACGGGTGCGCGTGGACGTGGCGCAGCACGGCCAGCGCGCCCTGGCTGCGCAGGGCACGCGCCGAGTGCGCGGTCTTCGGCTGCATGGTGACATCCTGGCCGTTCCGAATTATCCTCGCGGCACGAGCATATTCCTCCCCGGGGTGACCATGAGCGAGACCGCGGTGCTGCGGCGCACATCCTCGACCTTCGGCCTCTACCTGGCGTTCGGCTGCCTCGGCTACCTGCTGACGGCGCTCGGCGCGATCCTGCCCGAGCTGCGCGCGGAGCGCGGGCTCCCGCGCGCCGAGGTGGCCCTCTACCCGTCGGCGTTCGCGCTGGGGCTCGTGGTCGTGGGGCTCGTCGGGCACCGGCTCGCCGAACGGCTCGGGCGGCTGGCGCTGCCCGCGGCGCTGGCCGCGCTGGCCGGCGGCGCCGGGATCATCGCCGCCGGCGGCGGGCGGGCCGGGACCGGGATCGGCGCGCTCGTCCTCGGGCTGGGCGGCGCGGGGCTCGTCCAGCTCGTCCCGGCCGGGCTGCGGGCCCTGCACGGCGGCGACGGGGCCGTCCCGATCGGGGAGGCGAACGCGGTGGCGAGCACGGCGTCCGTCCTGTCGCCGCTGCTCATCGGCGCGGCGCTGGCCGCCGGGCTCGGGTGGCGCTTCGCGTTCGCCGTCCCGCCGCTGGCGCTGGCCGCGATCCTGGTGCTCCCGCGGCGCGCCGTGCTGCCGGTGACGCGCACGGACGTCCCGCCGGGCGCCGGGAGCCGGGCCCCGCGCGCGTTCGTGAGCCGGTGGTCCGACCTGGTGCTCGCCGTCGGCGTCGAGTTCTGCATGGTCTTCTGGGCCGCCGACTTCCTCCGGTCGGTCAAGGACCTCGGCTCCGGCGCCGCGACCACGCTCTCGGCCGCGTTCGTGCTGGGCATGGCCGTGGGACGGGTCGCCGCCGGGCCCGTCGTCCGCGCGGCGGGCGGGGCCGACCGGCTGGTCGTCGCGGCGACGGCCGTCGGCGTCGCCGGATTCGCGATCCTGTGGGCCGCGCCCGCCCCCTTCGCGGTCGCCGGGCTGCTGGTGACCGGGCTCGGCGTCGCCCTGCTCTACCCGGTCATCCTGGCGCAGGCGCTCGCCGCGTGGCCGGCCCGGCCCGTCCGGGCGGCCGCCCGCTGCGCCCTCGCGTCCGGGGTGGCGATCGGCATCGCCCCGCTCGCCCTCGGGACGCTCGCCGACCTCACCACCCTGCGCGCCGCCGTCTTCGTCGCGCCCGCCCTGCTGCTGATCCTCCTCGCCCGCTGCGGATGGCACCTCAGGACGGGCCGGGCGTGACGCGGCCCTCCGGTCAGGTCACCTTGCCCCGGACGTACACCCACTCGCCGTCGTGCCTGACGAACCGGCTGACCTCGTGCAGTTCGCCGGGCGTCGAGCCGTCCAGGTAATGGGCGCGGAACTCCACGGTCCCCTTGTCGTCCGCGGGGCCGCCGTCCTCCTCCCGGACGATCTCCAGGCGCACCCATCGGGTCCCGGGGTCGAAGCCGACGCGGTCCGGCCGTGTCGCGGGATGCCAGCTCCGCAGCAGATACGCCTCGTCCCGCTCGGCGAACGCGCTGAACCGCGACCGCATCAGCTCCCCGGCGGTCTCGGCGCGTGCCTCACCCCGGTGCAGCCGTCCGCAGCAATCCCTGTACCGGGACCCGGCGCCGCAAGGACACTTCTTCGCCACGTCCCGATTCTGTCAGGCGTCCCCGGTGATGACGCCGACGCCGCTGTAGTGCGGGACCTCCGGGTCAGGAGGCCGCGTCGGGTCGGGACGCCACCGCGAGCACGACACGACCCCCGGCTCGACCAGGCGCGCGCCCACGAAGAGCTTCTCGATCTGTTCCGGGGACCGGGCGCGGATGGGCGTCCCGCCGCGGTCCATGACCTCCCGCACCGCCCGCCGCATCGCCGCGCCGTCCAGCTCCTCGGTCGTGGCGTCGCAGGTGTGGGAGATGACCAGGTAACCGCCGGGGACGAGCCTGCGCACCAGCCGCGCGACGAGCTGCTCCGCCTCGTCGTCGTCCAGGATGTGGTTCAGCACCCCGAGCAGCATCAGCCCGACCGGGCGGTCGAAGTCCAGCGTGCGGGCCGCGCCGGACAGGACGTGTTCCGTATCGCGGATGTCGGCCTCGATGTAGTCGCACGCCCCCTGCGGGGTGCTGTGCAGGAGGGTGCGGGCGTGGGAGAGGACCAGCGGGTCGTTGTCCACGTAGACGATCCGGGACGAGGGCGCGATGCGCTGCGCGACCTCGTGGGTGTTGTCGACCGTGGGGAGGCCCGACCCGAGATCCAGGAACTGCCGTATCCCCGACGTGACGAGGAAGCGCAGCGCACGGCCGAGGAAGGCGCGGTCCTGCTGGGCCGAACCGGCGATCCCCGGCAGCACCCGCAGGACGGCGTCACCGGCCTCGCGGTCGACGGGGTAGTTCTCCCTGCCGCCGAGCCAGTAGTCCCAGATCCGCGCCGAGTGCGGCGTGCTGGTGTCGATCTCCGGCCGCGGTTGCTCAGCCATCACCGGTTCCCTCCGGACGACATCGCCGTCCTCCATCCTTCCCCTGAACCCTGCATTGTCCAGCACGGGGAAGGCGCGGCCCGCTGGGCAGAAACTGCTGAACGCGGGCCGGATGATGGCGAAACACTGACGAAATCGTGAGCCCGGCGAGGCTGGTTCGGTTTCCGGCCTGCGCTGGTCTCGGCACGCACGGTTCGCCCGTCGCCACCGAGCCTTGTCCGCTTCCGGACGGGGCGTTACCGTCTTCATAGCTGATAGGAAAGTTTCCTATCAGATGGAGCCTCCATGCCCCCCGCCCCCAGTGCACGGCGCGCGTCGAACACGACCCACCCCGAACGCAAGGGAATCCCCGCATGAAGAAGTCACGACCCAGGTTCGCCGCCATCGTGGCGGGCCTCGGCATCGCCCCCCTCGTCTCCGTGATCCTTCCGGCGTCCGCCGCCCACGCCCACGGCTACGTCTCGGCACCGCTGAGCCGGCAGGCCCAGTGCGCGCAGCGCATCGTCGAGTGCGGCGCCATCCAGTGGGAGCCGCAGAGCGTCGAAGGGCCGAAGGGCCTGCGCAGCTGCAGCGGAGGAAACGCGCGGTTCCGCGAGCTCGACGATGACGGCAGGGGCTGGCGGGTCACCTCCGTCGGCAACACGGTGACCTTCACCTGGACGTTCACCGCCCGGCACCGCACGCTGAACTACGAGTACTACGTCGGGGACAGGCGCGTCGCGGTGATCGACGGCCACGGCCAGCAGCCGCCCGCCACCGTCTCGCACACCGTCGGCCTCGGCGGCGTCAGCGGCCGGCAGAAGGTCCTGGCCGTGTGGAACATCGCCGACACCGCCAACGCCTTCTACGCGTGCGTCGACGTGGAGGTCCGGTGACAGCGCGACGCGTCCTGACGCTGCTCGGCGCCGCGGTCCTCGCGGTCACGGCGCTGTCCGCCGTTCCGGCCCCGGCCACCGCGTCGCAGGCCACGGCGCGGCAGGCCACCGGGTCGCAGGTCACTGGGGCGCAGGCCATCGGGTCCCAGGCAACCGTGGCGGCCTGCAACGCGCCGAACTGGGTGGCCGGGCAGTGGTACCCGGTGGGCAGCATCGTCCGGTACACCGACGGCAACCACTACATCGCCGTCCATGAGAACCCGGGCTACGACCCGGTGATCAGCCACTGGTTCTGGGACCCGCACACCTGCGACGACCCCGGCGGGCCCGGTGGCCCCGGCGGGTTCGTGGTGAGCGAGTCGCTGTTCCAGCAGATGTTCCCGAACCGCAACTCCTTCTACACCTACGCCGGCCTGACCTCGGCCATTACCGCCTTCCCCGCGTTCGCCGCCACCGGCAGTGACACCACGCGGAAACAGGAGGCGGCGGCCTTCCTGGCCAACGTCAGCCACGAGACGGGCGGGCTCGTCCACATCGTGGAGCAGAACAGTGCCAACTACCCGCACTACTGCGACCGTGGCCAGCCCTACGGCTGCCCCGCCGGGCAGTCGGCCTACTACGGCCGGGGCCCCATACAGCTCAGCTGGAACTTCAACTACAAGGCGGCGGGCGACGCCCTCGGCCTCGACCTGTTGAACAACCCGTGGCTGGTGGAGCAGAACTCGGCCGTGGCGTGGAAGAGCGCGCTCTGGTACTGGATGACCCAGCGCGGCCCGGGCTCGATGACCGGCCACGACGCCATGGTCAACGGGCACGGCTTCGGCCAGACGATCCGCAGTATCAACGGCAGCATCGAATGCGACGGCGGTAACCCCGCCCAGGTGCAGAGCAGGGTGGACACCTACAGGAGGTTCACCGAGCGCCTGGGCGTGCCCACCGGCGGCAACCTGACCTGCTGACCGCACCCGTCGGCCGCGGCGGCGTGAACTCAGGTCGGCGTCCGCTGCGGGACGGTCACCGGAGGCGGGCGGGCCGCAGTGCCCGCCCGCCCCTCGGTGTCACCGGCCGGAGCAGTCCGGGTCGACGGTTCCGGCCGAGCCGGTGCCGATGAGGCCGAACGTGGTGCCGGCCCCGGCGGCCAGGGTCCCGTTCCAGGACTCGTTCGCCGCGGTGACCGACGTGCCCTCCTGCGTCACCCTGGCGCCCCAGGACTGGGCGACGGTCTGGCCGCCGCCGAACGTCCAGGAGACCTGCCATGCCGTGAGCGGGTCCGTCCCGGTGTTCCGGACGGTGACCTCACCCTGGAAGCCGCCCTGCCATGACCCCGTCGTCTCGTAGGAGGCGGTGCACATGGCCCCGGCAGGGGGAGTGG
>NZ_SMLC01000311.1 GCF_004349245.1 Actinomadura sp. 6K520
TGTAGGCGGCGGCGATTTCGCCTTGGGAGTGGCCGATGACGGCGTGGGGGTGGATGCCGTGGTGTTGCCAGAGTTTGGCCAGGGCGGTCATGACGGCGAACAGGGCGGGTTGGACGACGTCGACCCGCTCCAGGTTGGGGGCGGTGTGGCGCTGGTGGAGCAGGTCGAGCAGGGACCAGTCGGTGTGGGGGGCCAGTGCCTGGTGGCAGGCGTGGATGTGGTCGGCGAACACCGGTGAGGTGCGGAGGAGTTGGGTGGCCATGCCGGGCCATTGCGATCCTTGGCCGGGGAACACGAAGACGATCCTGTTGTCCCCGGAGGGGTCGGCTGGGGGTGTGTGGGTCAGTCCGGGTGCGGTTTGTCCGGTGGCCAGTGCCCGCAGGCCGGTGCGGAAGTCGTCGAGTCCGGTGCCGGTGATGACGGCGCGGTGGGCGAAGGCGGCGCGGGCGGTGGTGAGGGTGTATCCGACGTCAATGAGACTGACGTCGGGGTGGTGGTCCAGGTGGTCCAGGAGCTGTTGGGCTTGGGCGCGGAGCGCCTCGGGGGTTTTCGCCGATACAGGCCAGGCGAGTGCGGGCGCCGGGGTTTCCGTGTCGGCCGGTGTGCGTGCGGGTTCGGTCGCTGGGGCGGGGGCTTGTTCGAGGATGAGGTGGGCGTTGGTGCCGCTGACTCCGAAGGAGGACACAGCGGCACGGCGGGGCCGGTCGACCTCGGGCCAGGGCTGAGCCTGGCTGAGCAGGGAGACGGTTCCCGAATCCCAGTTGATGTGGGGGGAGGGCTCATCGACGTGGAGAGTCTCGGGCAGATGGCTGTGGTTGATGGCCTGGACCATCTTGATGACCCCGGCGACCCCGGCCGCGGCCTGCGTGTGGCCGATGTTGGATTTCAGAGAGCCCAGGTAGAGCGGTATGTCTCGGTGCCGACCGTAGGTGGCAAGCAGTGCGTTGGCCTCGATCGGATCGCCCAACGTAGTGCCGGTGCCGTGGGCCTCGACCGCGTCGATCTGGTCGATCGTGAGTTCGGCGTTGGCGAGTGCCCGCCGGATGACGCGTTCTTGTGAGGGTCCGTTGGGTGCGGTGAGGCCGTTGCTGGCGCCGTCCTGGTTGACCGCCGACCCCTTGATCACGGCCAGGATGTGCCGGCCGTTGCGCTGGGCGTCCGACAACCGTTCCAGCAGCACCAGGCCGACACCCTCGGACCATCCCGTGCCGTCGGCGGACGCGGCGAAGGACTTGCACCGGCCGTCCGCCGCCAGCCCCCGCTGTCTGCTGAACTCCAGGAACGTGTTCGGTGTGGACATGACGGTGACTCCGCCCGCCAGCGCCAAGTCGCATTCACCGGTGCGCAGGGAGTGGGCGGCCAGATGCATCGCCACCAGGGAGGAGGAGCAGGCGGTGTCGACCGTGACCGCGGGCCCTTGCAGCCCGAGGGTGAACGAAACTCGACCGGATGCGACGCTGCCCGCGCTGCCATTACCGATATGTCCCTCGTAACCACTGGGTGGTTGGGGGAAGCGCGACCCGTAGTCGTGATACATGACGCCGGTGTAGACGCCGGTGGAGGTGTCTTTGAGCGTGGTGGGGTCGATGCCGGCGCGTTCGATGGTTTCCCAGGCGACTTCGAGCAGGAGCCGCTGCTGGGGGTCCATGGCGGTGGCTTCGCGGGGGGAGATTCCGAAGAATGCGGCGTCGAACTGGTCGGCGTCGTGCAGGAACCCGCCCTCACGCGCGTAGGACTTCCCGGGTGTATCGGGGTCGGGGTCGAAGAGGGCGTCCAGGTCCCAGCCCCGGTTGTCGGGGAACGGTGTGATGGCGTCGCGGCCCTGCTCGACCAGCTCCCACAAATCCTCGGGAGACGACACACCACCCGGGTACCGGCACCCCATCCCCACGATCGCGATCGGCTCCCGGGCGCGTTTTTCGACCTCACGCAGTCGCAGCCGGGTGTCGCGAAGATCAAGGGTCGCCCGCTTGAGATACTCGCGGAACCTGTCATCGGTCGTCATCGTCGCAAGTCCCTCTTCGATCAGTTGGGTCCGCGGAGCTCGTTCTCCAGGAGCGTGAAGAGCTCTTCGTCCGTCGCAAGGTCGGGTTCGCCGTCCTGTTGATTCGTCGTGCGTTCGTTCAGGCGGCTGTTCCAAGCTCTGAGCAGATCCTTGATCCGCAGGGCGATCTCGAAATGGTGGGCTTCATCGACGAGGGCCTCCGAGGTCATCTCGCGGAGCCGGTCGAGTTCGGTGAGAAGGGCCGTTCCGGCGTCGGCGGGTACCGGGGAGAGCTGCTCATGGAGGTGGTCGGCGAGCGCCGCCGGCGTCGGATGATCGAAGATGAGGGTCGCCGGCAGCCGGAGGCCGACGGTCGTGCCGAGCTGGTTCCGGAGGTCGACCGCCGTCAACGAGTCCAGCCCGAGTTCCTTGAACGAGCTGTGGGCGCTGAACTCTTCGCCGGCCGGGTGGCCCAGGACCACCGCCGTCACGCTGCAGACCAGCCGGACGAGCTGCTCGTGCGAAAGCTCGCCCGGAGCAGCGGTCGGCGCCGCGGCTCGTCTGTCCCTGTTCGGCAGGAGACCTCGCAGAAGCGGATGAGGGTTCCGCGCCTGCGCGTTCCACCGGGCGGCGATGACGGCGGGTCGGTTCTGCATCAGTGCCGTGTCGAAAAGCCTGAGTGCGTGTTCCGTGGGAAGCGGGTCGACCCCCAGGCGTGCGGCACGAGCGTGGTCGGCGCCGGAGAAACGCTTCGTCATTCCGGTCGGCTGCTGCCAGAGGCCCCATACAAGGCTGGTGGCCGGAAGTCCCCGGCTATGGCGGTGATGCGCGAGCCCGTCGAGGAAGGCGTTGGCGGCTGCATAGTTCCCCTGCCCGGGGGACCCCAAGGTCCCGGCGAGGGAAGAGAAGAGGACGAAGTGAGCGAGGTCCTCGTCCTTGGTGAGCTCGTGCAGGTGCCAGGCCGCGTCGGCCTTGGACGCGAGCACCGTGTCCATCCGCTCGGGAGTGAGTTCGGTCAGGACGGAATCGTCGATCACTCCTGCGGCGTGCACGACACCGGTCAGGGGACGCTCGGCTGGAACCGTGGCCAGAAGGTCTGCCAGCGCGTCCGGATCAGAGATGTCGCAGGAGGCGATGGTGGCGTGGGCGCCGAGTTCGGTGAGCTCGGCTTGGAGCTCGCGTGCGCCTGGGGCTTCGGGCCCCGACCGGCTGGCGAGAAGGAGGTGCCGCACGCCGTGGTGGCCGGCGAGGTGCCGGGCGATGATGGCGCCGAGGCTTCCGGTGCCGCCGGTGACCAGGACGGTTCCTGCCGGAGCGAACGGTGCCGGGCTGGGGTCCTCGCCGGTCCGGCGTGTCCTGGCGACCTCGGGGACGAGTAGCTCTCCATCGCGGACGGCGAGCTGGGCATGACCGCTTCCGAGCGCCGCCGGGATCGCGGCGAGGCTCTCCGGGGTGCGGTCGAGGTCGAGCACGACGAACCGGTCGGGATGCTCGGTCTGAGCCGTGCGCATCAGTCCCCACACCGCGGCTTGGGCGACGCTCTCCACCGTGCCGTCCGCACCCGCGGGGACGGCGCCATGGGTGAGCACGACCAGGCGGCAGGCGTTCAGCCGGTCCTCGGCCAGCCAGGCATGGAGCAGTCCCAGAACCTCGTGAACAAGCCTCCGGGCATCGGCGGGAGCCCGGTCTGCGCCGTCGGTGCAGACCCACGCGGCGAACGCGGGGACAGGCGTCCCGGCCTCGATGGCCGAGACGAGGTCGGCCACGTCGTCGTGCCGCCCGGCAAGGACGGTCTCCGGCAGATCAACCGGGGGTTGCGCATTGCGGTCGCTTATGAGGACGCATGCCGACTCAACCTGGGTACTCGGCCGCGCCTGCACCTTCCACGCCAACTCATAGGACGGGCTCTGCTGCCTGGCGCTGAGCTGTTCGCGATGGATGGGACGCAGGAGCAGAGAGCCGACAGTCGCCACGGGCCCGCCCTCGGCATCGGTGACGGTGATGCGGACCTGGTCGTCGGCGGTGGGCTGCAGGTGCGCGCGGACGGTGGTGGCGCCTGCGGCATGGAGGGAGACGTTCTGCCAGGTGAAGGGGAGCTTGATCGGGTCGTCGGTGGACCCGGTGAGTCCGAGGGGGTGGAGTGCGGCGTCGAGGAGTGCGGGGTGGATGCCGTATCCGGTGGTGTCGGTGTCGTCGGGGAGGACGATGTCGGCGTAGAGGTCGTCGCCGTGTTGCCAGGCGCGGGTGAGGCCGCGGAACGCCGGGCCGTAGTCGTAGCCGCGTCCGGCCAAGTCGCCGTAGAAGCCGGTTAGATCGACGGGAGTGGCTCCACGCGGCGGCCAGTTCTCCTGGACCGCGGAGGTCTCGATCTCCGGCGTCGCTGCGAGCGTGCCGACCGCATGCCGCACCCATGAGGAGCCGTCTTCGCCGTCAGCGTGCCTGGAGTGGATGTTGATCGTGCGTCGTCCGTTGTCGTCGGCGGGCTCGATTGTGATTTGTAGGTGTAGGGGGCCTTGGTCGGGGATGATCAGTGGGTTTTCGAGTGTGAGTTCTTCGATGTGTGGGGTGTCGGTGTGGGTGCCGGCGTGGAGCGCCATTTCGATTAGGGCGCTTCCGGGGATTAGTACGGAGTCGGTGATTGCGTGGTCGTTGAGCCAGGGTTGGGAGTTGAGTGAAAGCCTTCCGGTGAGAAGGGTCGTGCCGGAGTTCGGTATTTCGGTGGCGGCGACCAGGATGGGGTGGCTTGTTGTGGTGAGTCCGAGGCTTTCGGTGTTCTTGTCGTGGTTGTTTGTGTGGAGCCAGTGGGTGTGGTGTTGGAAGGGGTCCCCATCTGCGTGGGCGCTCCGCAGCGACGCGTAAGCGTCATCGAGCCGCTGCTGGAT
>NZ_SMLC01000312.1 GCF_004349245.1 Actinomadura sp. 6K520
CGGCCCCCGAGACACTGCCGTTCTCCCGCTCCAGCGCCTCGAAGAACCTTGCCTTCAGGTCCTCAAAATCCATGATCCCCGCAACTCCCTGAAGATCAGGGTGTTGCGGGGATCACTAGAACCCGCCGAACCTCGGGGCCCTTCCGGTTTTGCGGCCTACACCTCCGCGATCACCGCGTTCTACAGAGGATCACGCGTCTCCGCCTGTGTTGCTCTCCGAACTGCCGACGCCGTTGGCGAACACGTCGCTGACGTCCGCGTCGAGCCGGTAGCGCTGGATCGCCTGCTGGAGCGTCTCCGGCTTGATCTCGCCGTGCCGGGCCAGCCGGGTCAGCACCGCCAGGACGATCGACGCCGCGTCCACGTGGAAGAACCGGCGGGCGGCGGCGCGGGTGTCGGAGAAGCCGAACCCGTCGGTGCCGAGCGAGGTGTAGTCCGTGTGGACCCACGGGGCGATCTGGTCGGGTACGGCGCGGGTGAAGTCCGACACCGCGACGATCGGCCCGGCCACGTTCTCCAGCCTCCGGGTCACGTACGGGACGCGCTGCTCGGCGTCGGGGTTCAGCAGGTTCCACTCGTCGCACCGGCGGGCCTCGCGGGCCAGCTCGTTCCACGAGGTCGCCGACCACACGTCGGCGGCGACGCCCCAGTCCTCCGCGAGGAGCTGCTGCGCCTCCAGGGCCCACCGGCCGCCGACACCGGACGCGAGGATCTGCGCCCGCGGGACCTCACCGTTCCCGGAGACGACCTCCGGGGCGGCCTTGTACGGGTACAGGCCCTTGAGGAGGCCGTCGACGTCCACGTCGTCGGGCTCGACGGGCTGCTGGTACGGCTCGTTGTAGACGGTCAGGTAGTAGAAGATGTTCTCGCCGTCCGGGTGCTCCTCGGACGTCCCGTACATGCGGCGCAGCGCGTCCTGGACGATGTGGGCCAGCTCGAACGCCCACGTCGGGTCGTAGTGGACGCAGGCCGGGTTGGACGCGGCGAGCAGCGGGGAGTGGCCGTCGGCGTGCTGGAGGCCCTCACCGGTGAGGGTGGTGCGCCCGGCGGTGGCGCCCAGGAGGAAACCGCGGCCCATCTGGTCGGCGAGCGACCACATCTGGTCGCCGGTCCGCTGGAAGCCGAACATCGAGTAGAAGATGTACACCGGGATCATGTGCTCGCCGTGCGTGGCGTACGCGGTGCCCGCGGCGATCGCCGACGCCATCGACCCGGCCTCGCTGATGCCCTCGTGCAGCATCTGGCCGCTCTGCGACTCCTTGTAGGACAGCAGCAGCTTGCGGTCCACCGCGTCGTAGGTCTGCCCGTGCGGCGAGTAGATCTTGGACGTGGGGAACAGCGAGTCCATGCCGAACGTGCGGTACTCGTCCGGCGCGATCGGCACGAACCGGGCGCCGATGTTCTCGTCCTTGATCAGGTCCTTGAGCAGCCGGACGAACGCCATGGTCGTCGCGACGTTCTGCTTGCCGGAGCCCTTCTTCAGCTCGCTGTAGACGGGGTCGCCGGGCAGCTTGAGCGGCTTGGCCCGCACGACGCGCTTCGGCAGGAACCCGCCGAGCGCGGCGCGGCGCTCGCGCATGTACTGGATCTCGTCGGAGTCCTCGCCCGGGTGGTAGTAGGGCGGGAGCGGCGCCTCCAGGGCCGAGTCCGGGATGTCGAGGTAGAGGCGGTCCCGGAACTCCTTGAGCTCGGCCTTGGTGAGCTTCTTCATCTGGTGGGTGGCGTTGCGGGCCTCGAAGTCGGAGCCGAGCGTCCAGCCCTTGATGGTGTGCGCGAGGATCACGGTCGGCTGCCCGACGTGCTCGCGGGCCGCCTTGAACGCCGCGTACACCTTGCGGTAGTCGTGTCCGCCGCGGGACAGCTTGCGCAGCTCGTCGTCCGACAGATGCTGGACGATCCTGCGCAGCCGCGGGTCGGCGCCGAAGAACTTCTCCCGGATGTACTCGCCGGACTCGACGGTGAACGTCTGGAACTGCCCGTCCGGGGTGGTGTTCATCTGGTTGACGAGCACGCCGTCGACGTCCTGCGCGAGCAGCGGGTCCCAGTCGCGGCCCCAGATGACCTTGATGACGTTCCAGCCGGCGCCGCGGAAGTAGGACTCCAGCTCCTGGATGATCTTGCCGTTGCCGCGGACCGGGCCGTCCAGCTGCTGGAGGTTGCAGTTGATGACGAACGTGAGGTTGTCGAGCTCCTCGCGGGCGGCGAGGCCGATCGCGCCGAGCGACTCGGGCTCGGCCATCTCGCCGTCGCCGAGGAACGCCCACACGTGCGAGCGGGACGTGTCCTTGATCTTCCGGTTGTAGAGGTAGCGGTTGAACCGGGCCTGGTACACCGAGTTGATCGCGGTGAGGCCCATGGACACCGTGGGGAACTCCCAGAAGTCCGGCATGAGCCGCGGGTGCGGGTAGGACGACAGGCCGCCGCCCGGGTGCGAGTGCTCCTGGCGGAACCCGTCGAGCTTGTCCTCGGGCAGCCGTCCCTCTAGGTAGGCGCGGGCGTAGATGCCCGGTGAGGCGTGCCCCTGGATGAAGACCTGGTCGCCGGACTCGCCGTGGTCCTTGCCGCGGAAGAAGTGGTTGAAGCCGACCTCGTACAGGGAGGCGGCGGAGGCGTAGGTGGCGATGTGGCCGCCGACCCCGATTTCGGGACGGTTCGCCCGCGACACCATGATCGCGGCATTCCACCGGATGTAGGCGCGGATGCGCCGTTCCACGTGCTCGTCGCCGGGGAACCAGGGCTCGTGCTCCGGCGGGATGGTGTTGATGAAGTCCGTGCTGCGCAGGCCGGGCACCCCGACCTGCAGCTCCCGGGCCCTCTCCAGGAGCCGGAGCATCACGTAACGGGCCCTGCCGCGGCCTTCTGTCTTGATGACCGTGTCCAGCGACTCCAGCCACTCCCGGGTTTCGTCCGGGTCGATGTCCGGCAGCTGGCTCGGCAGGCCGTCGCTGATGATCGAAAAGCGTTGACGTCCGGAAGCCACGGGGTCCCCTCTGTCCTTACGTCCATGCTGGTGAGACCGGGGCCTCCGCGCGGGTCGGCCACCGGTCCCCGGCAGACTGTTGTCGCTCGTCTCAGATTCCATCGTCGCCGTTTATGGCGGCTAACGCATCTCTACCAACCGGTAACCATTCTCCCCGGTCAACCGGGGTACGCACCCGGTAGAGCGGTTTTTCCCGACGAGATCGGAGGAGCCATGAACGGGCGAGTCGGAGACCGGCTGCTTGTCCACGGCAACGTCGTGGGGCAGCCCGACCGGCAGGGGGAGATCCTGGAGGTGCGGGGCGAGAACGGGAGCCCGCCGTACCTGGTCCGGTTCGAGGACGGCCACGAGACCCTGGTGTACCCGGGGCCCGACGCGGTTATCGAAACAAGGGAGCGGATGTCCCGCTAGCCGGACCGAGCACGTCCCGGGCACCGCGTCCCGCGGTCCCGGAAGATCATGCGGTTTATGAAGATCGTGCGGCCCCGGAAGCGTCCGGGGCCGCGGATCGGGTATGCCGGGCACCATGGAGAGCACCGTGATCCGCGTGACGACCGGGGCGCGCGAGGTCGTGCACGACATCACGGCCGAGTGCGAGCGGTTCGCGGCGTCGGCGGGCGGCGACGGGCTGCTGCACGTCTTCGTCCCGCACGCCACCGCCGGCGTAGCGATCATCGAGCTGGGGGCCGGCAGCGACGACGACCTCCTGGCCGCCCTCGGGGACCTGCTGCCGGCGGACGACCGCTGGCGGCACGCGCACGGCTCCCCTGGACACGGGCGGTCGCACGTGATGCCCGCGCTCGTCCCGCCGTTCGCGACCCTGCCGGTCGTCGGCGGGCGGCTCGCGCTCGGGACGTGGCAGTCGGTCGCTCTGGTGGACCTCAACGTCGACAACGCCGACCGTCAGATCCGGTTGTCGTTTCTCAAGGGGTGAGCTCACCCTGCGTGGGGATGCTGTCACCGCGATTTCCGTAATCGGACCAATGAGGCCACCAAAAGCCGGGAAGACACTTGCGCTAGGGGCCCTCACTTGTGTGGACTGTCCCGCAAACACCGCACAGGTGCGGGCGGGCCACCCGTCCCGGGGGGCGAACAGATACATGCACGGCACCGTGCGGACTTGACGACCATGGGAGGACTTTCGTGAGCGCGACCGCGGGTCAGGCGCAGTCTGAGCGCAGCCTGGCCGAACGGCTCGGCCTGAAGGCGGGCCAGGTGGTGCAGGAGATCGGCTACGACGACGACGTCGACGAGGAGCTCAGGGACTCCGTCGAGGCCGTCACGGGGAACGAGCTGGTCGACGAGGACTACGAGGACGTGGTCGACGTCGTGCTGCTGTGGTGGCGCGAGGAGGACGGCGACCTGTTCGAGGGCCTGACCGACGCGATGATCCCGCTCACCGGGGGCGGCAACATCTGGCTGCTGACGCCCAAGGCGGGCCGGGACGGGCACGTGGAGCCCAGCGACATCGGCGAGGCCGCGCAGACGGCCGGGCTGTCGCAGACCAGCAGCGTCAGCGCCGCCAAGGAGTGGTCGGGAACGCGGCTGGTCGCGCCCAAGGTCCGCAAGTAGTCCCCGGCACCCGGATCCCCGGGCGCGGGGTGGCAGACTGATCCCGTCCCCCACGCCGGTGGGGGGGCGGGGCGTGGCCCCGCCG
>NZ_SMLC01000313.1 GCF_004349245.1 Actinomadura sp. 6K520
GCGATGTTCAGGGGGGTGAGTTGGGGGTGGTGGTTGAGGTGGTCGAGGAGTTGGTGGGCTTGTTGGCGTAGTGCTGTTTCGGTTTTGGCGGATAGGCGCCAGTCGACTTGTGGCGGTTGGGTTTCGTTGATGACGCCTTGGGCGGGCTCGGTTTCGGTTTGGGGCTCTGTTTTGGGTGTGGGGGGTTGTTCGAGGATGAGGTGGGCGTTGGTGCCGCTGATGCCGAAGGAGGAGATGGCGGCGCGGCGGGGCCGGTCCAGTTCGGGCCAGGGTTGAGTTTGGGTCAATAGTGTGACGGCTGCTGAGTTCCAGTTGATGTGGGGTGAAGGCTTATCGATGTGCAGGGTTTGGGGGAGTTGGCGGTGGTTGATGGCTTGGACCATTTTGATGACGCCTGCGACCCCGGCGGCGGCCTGGGTGTGGCCGATGTTGGATTTCAAAGAGCCCAGATAGAGCGGTTGGTTTTCGGGGCGATCGTGGCCGTAGGTGGCGAGGAGGGCGTTGGCCTCGATCGGGTCGCCGAGTGAGGTACCCGTGCCATGTGCCTCGACGGCGTCGATGTCACTGGTGGTGAGCCGCGCGCTGCCCAGGGCTTGGCGGATGACGCGTTCCTGGGCGGGGCCGTTGGGTGCCGTGATTCCGTTGGACGCGCCGTCCTGGTTGATCGCTGAGCCGCGGATGACGGCCAGGATGTGACGGTTGTTGCGCTGGGCGTCCGACAGGCGTTCCAGCAGGACCAGGCCGACGCCTTCGGCGCCGACCGTGCCATCGGCTGAGGCGGCGAAGGATTTGCAGCGCCCATCGGGAGCCAGCCCGCGTTGGCGGCTGAAGCCGATGAACATGCCGGGCGTGGTCATGACGGTGACGCCGCCGGCCAGTGCGAGGTCGCATTCGCCGCCGCGCAGGGCCTGTGCGGCGAGATGCAACGCGACCAGCGACGACGAACACGCGGTGTCCACCGTCACCGCCGGACCCTGCAGCCCCAGTGAGTAGGAGAGCCTGCCTGATGCGACGCTGCTCCCGTTGGTCGTCAGTAGATATCCCTCATAGGCGCCAGGATCCCGAGGCCGTGGCGCGCTGTAGCTGTACGAGATCGCGCCGGTGTAGACGCCGGTGGAGGTGTCTTTGAGCGTGGTGGGGTCGATGCCGGCGCGTTCGATGGTTTCCCAGGCGACTTCGAGCAGGAGCCGCTGCTGCGGATCCATGGCGGTGGCTTCGCGGGGGGAGATCCCGAAGAACGCGGCGTCGAATTGGTCGGCGTCGTGCAGGAACCCGCCTTCGCGTGCGTAGGACTTCCCGGGTGTATCGGGGTCGGGGTCGAAGAGGGCGTCCAGGTCCCAGCCCCGGTTGTCGGGAAACGGGGTGATGGCGTCGCGGCCCTGCTCGACCAGCTCCCACAAATCCTCGGGAGACGACACACCACCCGGGTACCGGCACCCCATCCCCACGATCGCGATCGGCTCCCGGGCGCGTTCTTCGACCTCGCGTAGGCGCTGCCGGGCCTGGCGCAGATCTGAGGTCGCTCGCTTCAGGTATGACCTGAGCTTCTCTTCGCTCTCCATTGCCTCAACCCCTCAGGATCAGCGAGATCAGTCGCCTTAATCGAGATCGGTACTCTCGAGTTCGTTGTCCAGAGCTTCGAAGAGCTCCTCGTCCGTGGCGGATGCGAGTTCTCCCGGCACTTCGCCGTCAGCCGGCGGAAGTCCGCGACCGCGTGACCTTCGGAGCAGGTTTTCGAGACGGACGGTGACGCCGGTCCATTGCGCGTCATCGAGGTCGAGCAGATCCAAAGCGGACTCGAGCTTGTTGACCACCTCGGTGAGTGTGCGGCCGGATCCTCCGTCGTCGGCGGGGACGAGCCGGGTTAGCAGGTATTCGGTGAGCGCGCCCGGACTTGGACGGTCGAACACCAGCGTCGCGGGCAGGCTGAGACCGGTGGCCGAACTGAGCCGGTTGCGCAACTGAACAGCGGTCAGCGAATCGATACCGAGGTCTTTGAACGCCTGGTCCGTCCCGATCGAATCGGGGTCGGCGTGATTGAGCACGGCCGCAGTGGTGCTGCGGACCAGTCCCAGAAGCGTTTCCCGTCTCTCCGTCTCGTTCTGTTGGAGCAAATGCTCGGCCAGGCCATCGGAGGAGTCGGAAGAGTGGCTGGGCGAACTGTTGGCTGAAGCGCGCCGTGCTGACGACCTGGTCAGCCCGCGCAGGACCGCAGGCAGGGTGCCGGCATCGGCCTGCGGGCGCAGTGCCGCGCTGTCGATGTGCGCCGGGACGACGACGGTGCGGCGGGTCTTCATGGCGGCGTCGAACAGATCCAGGGATTGGGCGGCGGGCAAGGGGACGAAGCCCAGCCGGGTCATCCGCTCCACAGCGGAGTCGTTGATCTGCCTGCGCAGGTCGCTGTCCTCTTCCCACAGTCCCCAGGCGAGGCTGGCTGCCGGCCGGCCACGGGAGCGGCGGTGGTGGGCGAGTGCGTCGAGGAAGGAATTGGCCGCGGCGTAATTCGCCTGGCCCGCGATGCCGATGGAGCCGGCCAGCGAAGAGAACAGGACGAAGCTCCTCAGATCCATGTCCTCGGTGAGACGGTCGAGGTGCCAAGCCGCATCCACCTTGGGACGCAGAACCGACGACAGCTGATCGGGCTGGAGGGATGCGAGAGGGGCGATGTCCAACGCGCCCGCGGCGTGGACGATCGCGGTGAGAGGATGCTCGTCCGGCACGGAGGCCAGGGTGCTCGCCAGGTCATCGGCATCGGCGGTGTCGCAGGCTCGAACGACGACCTCGGCACCGAGTGCCGTGAGCTCGGCTTCGAGCCGGGAAGCACCCGCCGCCTTGGCTCCCGAGCGGCTGACGAGCAGCAGATGGCGGGCGCCGTACCGGGTGACCAGGTGACGTGCGATGTGCGCCCCCAGGCTGCCCGTCCCTCCGGTGATCAGCACCGTCCCGTGCGGATCGAGCAGGTCCGGCTCGTCGTCGGACGCCTGGACCACCAACCTCGTCATCCGGGGAACCAGCGCGCGGCCCTTGCGGACGACCAGCTGAGGCTCACCCGTGGCAAGGGCCTTCGCCAGGGACGCGGAGGAGCTGTCCTGATCGAGGTCGATGAGGGTGACGCGGTCGGGATGTTCGATCTGTGCGGTGCGCACGAGGCCCCAGACCGCGGCGTGAGTGAGATCCGTGATCTCCTCGTCCGGCAGCGCCGCGACGGCTCCTCGCGTCACCACGACCAGACGGTCCGTGGAGAACAGATCGTCGGTCAGCCAGTCCTGCAGGAGCCGCAGCATCTGGGAGGACGTCTCGTGGGCGGCGGTAGTGATGTCGGTGTCAGCACGGCGAGATGCGGGCGTGGCCAGGACGGTCCGCGGCGCTTCCTCGCCATCCGTGACCTCGCGGCGCAGAGCGGGGAGGTCGGCCACGCTCCGCACATTCAGCGCGGGCCAATCCTCACCGAGCACCACCCATGACGACGGCGCTGCCGACGCTTCCTGGAGGCGGGAGGCATGGGAGGTAGGCGTCGTCCATCGCAATTCAAACAGGTGCTTCGATCCCGTGACGCTGCTGGGTGAGAACGGCTTCGACGGGCGAAGAGTCAGGGACTCGATTGTGACCACCGGTCGGCCTGCTGAATCGAATGCGGCGACGGCGACCCGGTGTTCTCCCAGGTCATGAATATGGACGCGAAGCCTTGTCGCGCCGGTGGCACCGAGGGAAATGCCGCCGAAGGAGAACGGCATATAGGTCTCACCCCGGCTGCCGTCCACCGGAAGCGCGGCGAACGCGATCTGGTGAAGCGCGGCGTCCAGGAGCGCGGGATGAATGCCGTATCCGGTGGGCTCCATCCCGTCGGGGAGGACGATGTCGGCGTAGTGGTCGTCGCCGTCCTGCCAGGCGCGGGTGACGCCTTGGAAAGCGGGCCCGTACCGGTAGCCGCGTTCGTCAAGCCGTTCATACATCTCGGACGCGCTGATCTGAGAAGCGCCTGGTGGTGGCCATGGCAGGTTCTGGGAGTCGTTGCTCGCCAGGTGCGGTGTGAGCGTTCCGGTGGCGTGGCGTGTCCACGCCGTCGTATCCGGATCGCCGGTCGGACGCGAGTGGATGGACAGTGCGCGCCGGTCGCTGCCGTCGGGGGGCTCGACAGTGATCTGGAGATCAACGGCACCCTGCTCGGGCAGATGCAGCGGGGTTTCGAGAGTGAGTTCCTCGATGTCGGGTGCACCGGTGTGGCCGCCGGCATGCAGCGCCAGATCGATGAGTGCGGTACCGGGGAACAGGACGTGTCCGTGGACCGCGTGATCCGCCAGCCATGAGTGAGTACTGAGGGATATCTGGCTCGTGAAAAGCGTAGTGCCTGTGCTCGGCACCTGAACGATGGCGCCTAGGAGTGCGTGCTCCGCACCCTGCTGGCCGATTACCGAAGGGTCGCCCTTCGGCCGTGGCGCATTCAGCCAGTGGGTGTGGTGTTGGAAGGGGTAGGTGGGGAGGGGTGTGGTGT
>NZ_SMLC01000314.1 GCF_004349245.1 Actinomadura sp. 6K520
GGCCTGGCGTACCCCCGCCCCCACCCCGGACGGCTAACCGTTCGGGCCCTCCTCCGTCTTCGGGGGGCCCATGATGATCTCGTCCACGCCGACGTCGTGGCCGTCCGTGCAGCGGACCTGCGCGGTGACCGCCTCGCCGCAGCCGGCGTGGGTGAGCATGACCTGGCGTCCCTCGTCGCCGGGCAGGTAGGTCTCGCCCCACTCCATGAGCCCGACGAGGGTGGGCGCGAGGTCCTGGCCCATCTTCGTCAGGTGGTACTCGTAGCGCGTGCGCTGCCCCGGCTCCTGGTAGGGCTCCCGGCTGAGCAGGCCGGCCTTGACGAGGTGGCGCAGGCGTGCGGTCACGGCCGACTCGGTCATGGCGAGGTTTTTGACGAAGTCGCCGAAACGGTTGGTCCCGAAGTACGCCTCGCTGAGCACCAGCACGGCCGACGGCGGGCCGAGCGCGGCGAGCGTCCTCGCGACCGGGCAGTTCTGCATCGACCAGGCGTCGCGGTCGGCGAAGTGCCCCTCAAGTGCGATTGTCACCCCTCCACTATAAACCTGCTGACTTGGCTTGACCAAAGTCAGCCCGCTCGCTAGCCTCCCTGACTATGGTGGAACAAAGTCAGGTACGCCCACGGCCGGTGCTCGCGGTGCTCTCCGTCGCCTCCTTCATGGCGGGCCTCGACCTGTTCATCGTCAACGTCGCCTTCGACGAGATCGGGCGCGACTTCACCGGCGGATCCATGGCGGACCTGTCCTGGGTCCTCAACGCCTACGCGATCGTCTTCGCCGCGCTGCTCGTCCCCCTCGGCCGCCTCGCCGACCGGTACGGACGCAAGCCCGTCCTCATCGCCGGGCTCGTCGTCTTCACCGCCGCGTCCCAGGCGTGCGCCATGGCGCCCGACCTGTGGTCGCTCGTCGGCTTCCGCGTCCTGCAGGCCGTCGGCGCCGCCGCGCTCATCCCCACCAGCCTCGGCCTGCTGCTGTCGGTGTACCCGGCCGCGCGCCGCGGCGGCGCGGTGCGGATCTGGTCGGCCTCCGCCGCGCTCGCCGCCGCGGCCGGGCCCGCCGTCGGCGGTGTCCTCGTGGACGTCTCCTGGCGCTGGGTCTTCGAGATCAACATCCCGATCGGGATCGCGGTGACGCTGCTCGCCCTGCGCTACGTCCCCGACTCCCGCGAGGGCGCCACGGCCCGCATCCCCGACCTGCCGGGAACCGCGGTCCTCACCCTCGCCGTCGCCACCCTCGCCCTCGGCCTCGTGAAGATCAACGACTGGCCGGGCGAGCAGACCACCGTCGTGGTCGGCGCCGCGCTGCTCGGCATCGCCTGGTTCTGGCTCCGCTCCCTGCGGCACCCCGCGCCGGTCATCGAGCCGTCCCTGCTCGCCGTGCGCACCTTCTCCTGGTCGAACGTCACCGTGCTGCTGTTCAGCGTCGCGTTCGCCGCCAACCTCCTGCTCGGCGTCCTCTGGATGCAGCAGGTCTGGGACTACTCGCCCGTCCGGACCGGGCTCGCCGTCGCGCCCGGCCCGCTGATGGTCCCGATCATGGCGATCGTCGCCGGCAAGATGGCCGCCGCCCGCGTCCCCGCCGGTCTGATCACCGCCGTCGGGTGCACGCTCTGCGCCTTCGGCGTCGTCCTGATCGCGATGAGCCTCGGCCCGGCACCGGCCTACACCACCGAGCTGCTGCCGGGCTGGCTCATCGGCGGCACCGGCGTCGGCCTCGCCCTCCCCACCATCCTCTCCGCCGCCGCCGTCGACCTGCCGCCGCACCGCTACGCCACCGGCAGCGCCGTCGTCAACATGAGCCGGCAGATCGGCACCGTCCTCGGCGTCAGCCTCGCCGTCGCCGCCCTCGGCGCCCCCGCCGGCTACGCCGAAGCCCACGACGCCTACGTCAACGCCTGGCTGATGGTCGCCGGGTTCATGGTGATCGCAGCGATCACCGCCCTTGGCATGAACCCGCGCCGCCCGCAGCCCTCCTCCCCCGTCCCCGACACAGAAACGGAAGTGGTCGCCCGCGCCTCATAACCGAAAGACCCGGGCCGCGGGCGAAGCCTTGACCCGGACCGCGAGGTTCGGTTCGTCCGCAGATCCCGAATCACAGCGGGCACCTTCATCCGGAGAAGGTGCCCGCTGTATTTATTTGTTTTTCTGGGGTTGGAGCGCCCTGGGGGCGCTCCAACCCCAGAAAAACGTGCGATCGCTGCATCGCTCCGTCTCGGCCTGGGGCCTCGCTGCGCGATCAGGTTTCTCGCAAGCTCGAAACCTGCCTTCGGACGCGATCGCGACGGTTTGGGTTGTCGCGGGGTTGCGGTGGTGGCTGATGCCGGCGTGTTCGTGGGTGCGGGTGGGTGCGTACGTGCTGGTCATTTCGCGTACGTGATCAGGTCGCCTGGTTGGCAGTCCAACTCTCTGCATAGGGCGCTCAGGGTGGTGAAGCGGATCGCTTTTGCTCTGCCGTTCTTGAGGATCGAGAGGTTCACCGGGGTTACGCCTACTCTTTCGGCCAGGTCGGCGAGGGTAATGCCTCGTTCGGCCAGGAGGCGGTCCAGGTGCACCTCGATCTGGTGCGGTTCCTCGGGAGGCATCAGACCAGGCCCTCGGTGTCGGCGCGCAGGCGGGTGCCGTAGCCGAACGCGCCCGCCAGGGCGGCGGCGAGGAAGGCCAGGAGGACGGTGATCCCGGACAGCCGGTAGCTGATCTCCACCGCCTGTTCCAGGGGGGTGCCGGAGACGAGGACGGTTGTCGCGATCACGTCGAACGCCGGGACGAGGGTGGCGGTCGCCAGGAGGATGACGGCGATCCCGTAGAGGCGGCGCGTGTTGCGGCGGTCGAAGATCTCCTGGTCGGCGCGGAACGTCGTGATGATCTGCATGATGAGGGTCAGGACCGCGAGGATCAGGATGCCCTGGACGATCTCGGGGCCGACGAGGAGTACGCGGTCCAGGAGGCCGGGGTCGCGGACGGTGAGTTCGGCCTGGTGGGTTCCCTGGAGGGACATCCCGTCCGCGGACGGGGCGGTCACCTGGGCGCGGGTGTCCAGGTGGACCTCGCGGGTGTCCGTCGGGGGGATCAGGCCGGTCACGCCCAGGAGCGGGAAGAGGATGCTCAGGCCGACTGCCAGGAGGGCGAGGCCGATGATCATTTCCAGGGTGTGGCGGTCGAGTGTCCTCCACCAGGAGGTGGCTTTCATGGGTCGCTCCCCGGGTAGCGGCATATCGTTCTTCGATAGTATCGAAAAACGATATGCCGTCGTCAAGGGGGCCGACGGTTCCGGGCGCTCGACATTAGGTACTTACCTCCATAAGTCCGGCGATCTACTGTTACGCCGTGATGAGGTTCGGTGGGGTGGCGCGGGCACTGGCCGCGGTCGTGCTGGCCGGTGGGCTGGCCGGGGCCTGCGGGGAGCGCGGGCAGGAATCGCTGCTGGACAAGTCCACGCTGGTGGTGGGGGTCCGGCCGGACCTGCCGGGGCTCGGGCAGCGGCTGCCGGACGGGCGGTTCGAGGGCTTCGACGTCGACGTGGCGCGCTACGTGGCGGGCCGGCTCGGCAAGAAGGCGACGTTCGTCCAGGCGCTGGCGGCCGACCGCATCCCGCTGCTGACCTCCGGCCGTGCCGACCTGGTGCTCGCGACGCTGTCGGTCACGCCGGAGCGCAAGACGAAGATCGCGTTCGCCGGGCCCTACTACGTCTCCTACCAGGACGTGCTCGTGCCGTCGGGCGAGCGCGGGATCGACGAGGTCCGCGACCTGAAGGGACGCCGGTTCTGTTCCGTGGAGGGCGCGAACACCGCGGGGCGGCTGCTGGCGATCCACGGGATGACCGCCGATCTCGTCCCGGCCAGGGACTACGACGAGTGCATGACCAGGATCAAGGCGGGCGAGGTCGACGCGATCACCACGAACGATGTGATCCTGGCCGGTCTGATCCGGCGGGAGGGCGGCGGATTCCGGCTGGTCAACGCCCGGATCGGCGAGCAGAACACCGGGATCGGGCTGCGCCGCAACGACCCCGACGGGTGCGAGGCGCTGAACCGGGCCATCACCCGGATGTACCAGGACGGGACGGCCGCGAAGCTGGTGACCAAGTGGTTCGGCGGCACCCCCGGCCTCGACCTGTCCATCATCGAGATCCCCCAGTTCGAGGGCTGCGACTAGCCGGTGGCGCGTTCCAGAATGTGGTGCAGCTCGTCGGCGCGGTCGCCGTCGATCGCGCCCTCCCGCGCACGTGTGGCGATCTTGTGTTGCAGGTGGGCGACGTCCGCGCGGCGGCTTTCGAGTGCGTCCCGGGGGCGGTCCAGGATGTTCTCGATCACGTTGTTGAGGTCGAGGCCCACGTCGTCGCGGACGTCGCCCGTCTCGACACCCTCGTTCACGGCGAAGCGGAGCCGGAGCAGCGCCTCGTGCAGGCCGGGCTCAGGCGACTCCGGGGTCCGGGAAGGCGTGCCCTCGGGAGCGGGCGGGGGAGCGGAAGTGGCCGGGGG
>NZ_SMLC01000315.1 GCF_004349245.1 Actinomadura sp. 6K520
GGTCCGCAGCGGGGCGGTGGGCGGTCAGGGGGTCTTGCGGGCGGTTAGGAGTAGGTACTCCCAGTCCATGGTCAGGGTCGGGGTGTCGCGTGCGTGGTCGTGGGCCAGGTGCACCAGGGCCTCGTCCAGGGCGGTCACCTTGTCGGGGTCGTCGGCGATGTTGTTGTAGACGGCGATGGTGGGGCCGTAGCGGGATTTGAAGTAGTCGCGGAAGTCCTCGGGCTTGTCGAAGGCGTCGATCTGGATGTTCTCGCGTTGGGTTCTGACGTCGGTCACGCGGTCGCCGAGCAGGGTCTGGACGTGGTCGGGGTCGCCCCACAGGGGTGGCGGCTGGGCACCCGGAGGCGGTGGTGGGGCGTAGGGCTTCATGGTCGCGAACATCTGGCCGATGAAGCCTTCCGGTGTCCAGTTGAGCAGGGCGATCGTGCCGCCCGGGCGGCAGACGCGGACCAGTTCGTCCGCGGCGGCCTGGTGGTGCGGGGCGAACATGACGCCCACGCAGGAAAGGACGCTGTCGAACTCGTCGTCGGCGAACGGTAGTGCTTCGGCGTCGGCCTCGCGCCATTCGAGGTCCGCGTCGGCGTGCTCGCGGCCGGCCTCCAGCAGTTCCGGTGTCAGGTCGCTGGCCACCACCCTCGCGCCGGTGCGCGCGGCGGGGACGGCGGCGTTGCCGGAGCCGGCGGCGACGTCCAGGACGCAGTCGCCGCTGCTCACGCCGGCCGCGCGGACGAGGACCTCGCCCAGGCTCGGGATGACTTCGGCCGCCAGGGACGGATAGTCGCCCAGCGCCCACATCTTTCTGTGACCGGCCTTGACCGCGTCGGTCTTCTCCCCCATGTCTGCTCCCCTCGTTTCGTCACACGCTATGGAGGGGAGATGCGGCTTCCTAGTACAGGATCTGTACTGGGAGGCGGCGCCGTTCTAACCTTCGGGGCATGGGGGCCTCCTACTACCAGTTCTGTCCCGTCGCCAAGGCGATGGAGCTGCTGGACGAACGCTGGACGTTATTGATCATTCGTGAGCTGCTGTCCGGGAGCGAGCGTTTCAACGAGGTGCGCCGCGGCGTTCCCCGCATGTCCCCGACACTGCTCTCCAAGCGCCTGAACCAACTGGTACGCGCAGGCGTCGCCGAGAAACGGGACGACCGCTACGTCCTGACCCTGGCGGGCGAGGAGCTGCGTCCCGTGGTCGAGGCCCTCGCGGTGTGGGGCGTCCGCTGGATAGGCGAACTGGGCGACGAGGACCTGGACCCGAAGCTCCTCCTCTGGGACATGCGCCGCAACGTCGCTTCCAACGCGGTCCCCGACGGCCGAACCGTGATCCTCTTCGTCTTCCCGGATGCCCCGTCCCGCCTCCGGCACTGGTGGCTGCTCCTCACCCCCGAAGCCGCCGACCTCTGCGACACCGACCCCGGCTACGAAGTCTCCGTGACGGTGGCCGCCGACCTCCGCCACCTGGTCGGAATCTGGCGCGGCGACCTGCGCTGGGAGGACGCCCTACGCTCCGGCACCTTGGACGTCCAAGGCCCCGAACCCCTCCGCCGCGCCCTCCCCACCTGGTTTACCCTCTCCCCATTCGCCACGCTCCCCCGCCCAGCCACGCCCCGTCCGTGGGAGGATTCCAGGTAGGATAATCTGCGCGACCGCAACGTCACCGGCTGGCTCGCCCTGGCCCGCGCCGACGACTTGCGCGTGATCACCTCTGCGGCGACCTTGGCGGAGGTCGTCCATCCGCGCATCAACCGCCCTGCACTGGAGTGGACCCTCTCGCGTCTCGTCATCGAGCCGGTCACCGAACCCATCGCCCGCCAGGCCGCCGCGCTGCTCGCCGATATTGGTCTCCACGGCCACAAGCACGCCATTGTCGCCATGCTCAGCGCCACCGCGCTCATCGCCCCCGGCCCGGTCACCATCCTCACTTCGGACCCCGCAGACCTGACAGCCCTGTGCAACGGACGCGCCGCCATCATCAAGGTCTGACCAGGCTCCACTCGGCACGGCGACAACGCCGACCGCGGACGGCTCGCTCACGGCGTCGCGATTCCTCCTGAGCTATGCGATAGGAGGTCCGTCCATTGGCGGCAAACCTCGGTCAGGCCGTAGGCGGCCGTCACCTGGGTGCGGGCCAGCGCCCCTTCGGTCTCCCAGCGGTTCTCGGAGACCGTCGCGGCGATGGACGCGGCCATCGCCGACGGGGTCTCGTGGATCCAGCGGGTGTCGTAGATGGTGTCCGCGCCGGGCCATGGGAGCAGGGCCGGGACGGCACCGGACGCCATTCCTTCGGCGGGCGCCAGGTGGAAGCTCTCGTCGTCGCTGGTGGAAAGGACGAAACCGATGCGGCGCAGCCATGACGCCACGTCGCGGCCGTAGGAGTCGAAGACGACGCCGCCGGACAGGAGGCGGGAGCGGCGGATGCGGCGGAAGACCTTCTCGTAGTGGGCCCGTTCCTCGTCCTTCTGCCAGATCCACCAGTAGTCCCAGGGCAGTTTGGATTTGACGAAGAGGGTGAAGCGGGGGTCGTCGCGGCGGAGCTCCTCCAGGACGTCCAGGGCCAGGTCGAGGCGTTTGCGGGACGGCGCGATGCCGATCATGCCCAGGTGGTGTTCGGCGCCGGGGAGCTTGCGGCGGTCGAGCTGGGCGTCGTCGACCCAGTTGGGGACGGTGACGACCTTCTCGGCGGGCCAGCCGGTCATCTCGCGGGTGAGGGAGGTGTAGTGCGGGCTGACGCAGATGACCTGGTCGACGGCGTCGATCTTCAGTTGCCTCGGCCAGGCGGCGTAGAGCTCGAATCGGTGCAGGCGGACGAGGAGGCGCTGGTCCGGGCGCTTCCGCTTGGCGTACCAGAGGGCGTTGGGGCCGCACCATTCGCAGATGACGACGTCGGCCCAGTCGACCAGGTCCTGGCTGCGTTCCTCGTCGTGGGCCTTGAGCGCGGCCCAGTGGTCCACCCGGACCTCCATGTCGGGGCGGGACCGGAGGTAGTCGAGCAGACGGGTGAAGAACTTCAGGTCGTGGCCCGCCACGCCCACGCGGAGGGGACGTGACCTGACGGACAGGACGGCCTCGGACGGCTCCGGAAAGGTCTGGGAGAGGTAGGTCCGGAGGCGGCCGGCGGCGGCGTCCAGGGTGTAGCCGGCGGCGGCCGTGCGGCAGCGGTCCGCGGCGAGCGTGAAGACGTCGGGGTTCTTGCCGATGAGGGTGAGCGCGTCCAGGACGTCGTCCTCGGTGGCGGCGAAGAGGGGGTAGTCGGCGCCGAGGAGGCGTTCGTGCATGGGGGTGCGGTTGAGGACGACCGGGACGCCCAGCGTGCCGCACTCCAGGACCTTCGTGGACAGTTCGAGGCTCGCGTCCAGTTCCGGGTCCCGCCAGGAGAGGCCCACGTCGGAGGCCGCCGTCAGCCGCATGGCCTCGGCGCGCGGGTGTCCGCCGTGCCAGATCACACCCTCGCCGGTCTCCAGCGCCGTCCGCATCCGGGACGCGAAACCCGGGTCGGCGGGGTCGTCGTGGATCTTGTCGCCGACCATGTGGAGTTCGGCGTCCACACCGCGCATGGCGAGCAGGCGCGGCAGGGAGGTCATCTCGTAGGTGTTCCAGCGCGGCGCGAACTTGCCCGTGTAGACGAGGCGGAGCGCGCGGCCGTCGGGGGTTCCGGCGGTGCGGGGCTCCAGGCCGTCGGGGAGGACGACGACGGGCGGGAACAGGACGCTCTTGCCCGCCGTGGCGGGCACGGCGGCCTCCAGGAAACCCCGGAGCTCCTCGGTCTGGCAGAGCAGCACGCGGGAGGCGTCGGCGATCCGGCGGAGCTCGCCCTTGGCGGAGGCGGAGAACTCGGCGGCGGACTGCGGGACGTCGGTGAGGTACGTCCAGAGGCGGCCGGCCAGGGGGCCCATGGCGAGCTTCCCCGCGATGCGCCGCCCCCTGACGACGACCAGGTCGAACCCATGTCCCGGGGGGCGTGGGGGGTCGTCCCCCCTCGGGGAACGCTGTTCCTCCGCGTCGATGCGGGCCAGGATCGTGGCGGCGTGCCTCGCGACCATGGCGCCGTCCCACAGGCCCTCGGCGTGCGGGCTGCGGACGGTGACGCCCGGCAGGGCGCGCAGGGGGTCGACGAGGCGCCCGGTACGGATCGGGGCCTTGAGGACCAGGGTCACCTCGCAGCCGGCGCGGGACAGGGCCTGGACCATGCCCTGGGCCCAGATCGCCGAGCCGTCGATCATGTTGAGATCGACGTCGCCGTAGACGAGGGCGCGTGGACGCACGGTGGTTCCTAATCAGTTCTGGGAGTCGCCATCCGGCAGACTCCGGGTTGGTGGCCAGCCGGTAGGTGAGCACTCGTGGTTCCTGGACGTTGAGTCCTGATGAAAGATCGTGCCCCTGCCGGTGTGCCGGGAGA
>NZ_SMLC01000316.1 GCF_004349245.1 Actinomadura sp. 6K520
ATCCGACCATCCGCACAAGATCGCAAGAACCGCGAAAATAGATCAGCCCGCCGCGCGTTCCGGCATCCGGTGCCGGCCGGTAGGCGGATGCCCGAGGGGGACGGCCGGGCATGGCTGCCGGAACGCGCGGCGGGCTGATCTATTTTCGCGGTTCTTGCGATCTTGTGCGGATGGTCGGATACCTTCCCAAGGGTGACAGGCGTCGCGATCGCCGGGGGTTCCACCGGCCGCAGCCGGCGCGCCACGACGATGCAGCGGCGTGCGCGCCGGGCCGAACGGGGCCCGATCGGTCGATCCCGTGACTTGTCGCTTCTTTACTCTCGATGTGTGATTACCCGCAATGTGCAATCATGTCGGCACCCCAGCCGCCTGTTTACTTCCGCTAAGTGAGTCCACATGCCGGGTCCAGGCAACGTCGGCGAACGTGTCCGCAACCTGCGGCTGACCAGACGCTTGTCGCAGGCACAGCTCGCCGGTCACGACCTCTCCGACAGCTACATCTCGTTGATCGAGTCGGGCAAGCGCACCCCGACGCCGACCGTCCTGCGCATGCTGGCCGAGCGTCTCGGCTGCACCCCCGAGTACCTCGCCGAGGGCGTCGAGCCGGAGCAGCGCGCCCACCTCGAGGTACGGGAACGCCACGCGCACCTCGCCCTGCTGAGCGGCGACCCCGGCACGGCGGAGGCCGGCTACGACGAGGTGATCGCCCGCAGTGACGATCCCGACCTGACCGCCCGCGCGCGCTGGGGCCGTGCCCGCGCCCTGGAGGAACTGGGCCGCACCGACGACGCGATCACGCTGTTCGAGGAGCTGCGCGAGCAGGCCGAACGGGACCCGGGCAGGGCGAGCTGGCTGCCGCCGGTGATCGCGCTGGCCCGCTGCTACCACTCGGTCGGCGACCTGGGGCAGGCCATCGCGCTCGGGGAACGCGCCGTCGCGCGGCTGCAGCACCTCGGGCTCGTGGTGGGTGAGGAGTACACCGAAGTCGGGCGCATCCTTCTCCTCGCGTATGTGGATCGCTCCGTTCCGGCGCGCGCCCACGATCTCGGACGCCGCCTCCTGCACCCGGAGGGCCCGGGGGACGAGCCGTTGAGCGTCCACTACCAGCGGGCCAGCATGCGCGCCCTCGACGAAGGCGCGATCGGCGACTCGCTGTACTTCGCGGACCAGGCCCTGGCCGCACGCAGCGACACCAGTCCGGCGCAGACCCGCGCACGCCTCTCCCTGGCCGCGGCCAAGGCGCTGCTCAGGGGAGTCATGCCGTTCTCGTCGGCCGCGCCGTCCGACGTGACGCCGGCCGGTGAGTTCGGGTTCGAGCGGCCTCGCCCCGAGGGGTCGCGTGAGGCCGCGCAGGAGGCACTTGAGCTCCTCCGGGAAACGACCGATCTCGCTGGCGCCGAATCGACGGAGAGCACGATCGCGAAGGCCCGCGCGCTCGTCCTCGTCGGCGAACTGGACGAGGCCATCGCCACGCTGGAACAGTTCCTCGACACGGGCATGGCCCTGGCCGCCCCGGCGACGGCGACCGCCCATCCCGTGGCCCCGCAACCGGGCGGCGACCTCGCCGCACGTACGCAGAAGACCGTCCTGGCCCGTCTCGTCCTGGCGCGCGCCCGCGTGGCCCAGGGGGACCGGACGGCCGCGCAGGTCGTCCTGCGCGCCGCATCGGAACAGCTGGCGACCCTGCCCGCCGGCCGCCCGGCGGCGCATCTGCTCAGGGAACTGGGCGAACTGTTCGAACTCGTCCAGGATTCCGACTCCGCGGCGGCCGCCTACCGGCGGGCACTGGAGGCCGCCGGTCTCCGCGCCCCCCGCAACCACACCGCCGACTGCGACCTCGGCCGCGTCTAGCAGATCGGCACGCCGCGGGCCTCGTGCGGTGGCCCGCGGTCAGGAGAAGTCCACGGCGTCCAGGTCCAGGACGCGGGCGTGCAGGACCTGGCGCTGGTGCAGCGCGGCCCGCAGGGCCCGGTGCAGGCCGTCCTCCAGGTACAGCTCGCCCTTCCACTGGACCACGTGGGGGAACAGGTCGCCGTAGAAGGTGGAGTCCTTCGACAGGAGCGACTGCAGGTCCATCTCCCGCTTGGTGCTGATGAGCTGGTCGAGACGCACCTGGCGAGGGGGGATCTTGGCCCAGTCCCGGGACGAGAGTCCATGGTCGGGATAGGGCCTTCCATCGCCCACCGCCTTGAAGATCACTCTTCGAGTCTACGGCGTCGGGGTAGCCCGGAGAAGGCAACGCAACAACATCCGTCACTCTACTTGCCACCACTGGTAAACCAGTTACCTCCCAGGTCAACCGGTTGGTGAGTAAGTACCGTTAAATGACCGGACGGTCGTTCAATGATTGCCGCCGCCCCCTGCGGGCCGTACGGCTCGCCGAGCCGGCAGGTGCGCCGTCCGCCGGACGCCGACCCGTGCGACGTCCCGGGTCGAGGGCATGAAATAAGGCCGGTGCCCGCGGGGCACCGGCCTTCGGTGGCGGAGGATGCGAGATTCGAACTCGCGAGCGCTTGCACGCAACACGCTTTCCAAGCGTGCGCCCTAGGCCACTAGGCGAATCCTCCACGGGGAAGCCTACCGGTTCCCGGGCAGTGACCTGACATCAATTACCGCGGAAACCGGAATCGGGCCGTAGACGTGCGGGAAGACCTCGTCGCCGGCGGGCTCGTAGCGTACGGGGGCGTCCAGCCGGGACACATCGATGACCAGGAGGACCAGGTCCGAGCGGGGAACACCGGTGTAGAAGCGGCCGAGCACGCCGTCCACCTGGGCCATGTCGGACGAGCAGTGGACGAAGCCCTCCTCGTCCAGCGTGCGGCCGAGCGTCGACATGGCGTAGGCCGCGCCCGTGTCGCGGGCGGCCTCCCAGTGGGAACGTTCGGCGATGTGCAGGAGGGTGTCGTGCGTCGGGACGGACATGAGGCGGAGACTACGCCGGAAGCGTGGCAATCCTGGGGTCGGAATGCCATAGACTCTGGGGCAGACCCCTCGCATGGCGTCACCCTGTGAACCTCCCCAGGGCCGGAAGGCAGCAAGGATAAGCAGGCTCTGGCGGGTGTGCGGGGGGTCCCTTGTTTAACGGGTCACCGCGCTTGTGGCGCTCTGCTTCTCGAGGGAGGGCGGACCCCCGATGAGTCTGGCTCTGTACCGCAAGTACCGGCCAGCGACGTTCGCCGAGCTGAAGGGGCAGGAGCACGTCGCCGAGCCCCTGCAGCAGGCGCTGCGCAACGGCCGGATCAACCACGCGTACCTGTTCAGCGGTCCGCGCGGCTGCGGCAAGACGTCCAGCGCCCGCATCCTCGCCCGCTCGCTGAACTGCGAGCAGGGGCCGACCCCCGATCCGTGCGGCAAGTGCGACTCCTGCGTCGCGCTCGGGCCCACCGGAACCGGGCACATCGACGTGATCGAGATCGACGCCGCGTCCCACGGCGGTGTCGACGACGCCCGCGACCTGCGGGAGCGGGCGTTCTTCGCCCCGGTGTCGGCGCGCTTCAAGGTGTACATCATCGACGAGGCGCACATGGTGACCCGCGAGGGCTTCAACGCGCTGCTGAAGCTCGTCGAGGAGCCGCCGCCGCACCTGAAGTTCGTGTTCGCGACGACCGAGCCGGAGAAGGTCATCGGGACGATCCGGTCCCGGACCCACCACTACCCGTTCCGGCTGATCCCGCCCGGTGTCCTCACCGAGCTCGTCGAGGAGATCCTGCGGTCGGAGGACGTCCCGTACGAGGCCGCCGCGCTGCCGCTGGCCGTCCGGGCCGGCGCCGGCTCCGCCCGCGACACCCTGTCGATCCTCGACCAGCTCCTCGCCGGCTCGGACGAGGACGGCATCACCTACGCGCGGGCCGTCTCCCTCCTCGGGTACACCGACTCCGCGCTCCTGGACGAGGTCATCGCGGCGTTCGCGGCCCGCGACGGCGCCGCGGTCTTCGCCGCCGTCGACCGCGTCGTCGAGAGCGGCCAGGACCCCCGCCGCTTCACCGCCGACCTGCTGGAACGCGTCCGCGACCTGGTGATCCTGTCGAACGTCCCGGAGGCCGGCGGCTCGGGCCTGCTGAACGTCGCGCCGGACGAACTGGAGCAGATGCGGCGGCAGGCGTCGTCCCTCGGGCCGGGGGAGCTGACCCGCGCGGCGGACCTGCTGCACACCGGCCTCACCGAGATGCGCGGCGCCACGTCCCCGCGGCTGCTGCTGGAGCTGATCTGCGCACGCATTCTCCTGCCGGCCGCGTACGAGGACGAGGCATCGCTGTTCGCCCGCCTCGACCGCCTGGAACGCCAAGCCCCCCAGGGCGGTCTCGCGGGCGGTCAAACCGGCGGCGTGCCCCCGGTGCCCGCAC
>NZ_SMLC01000317.1 GCF_004349245.1 Actinomadura sp. 6K520
GGGCGGCTCAGGGGGCGGTGGCCCAGTTGGTCAGGTCCCATAGTTGATGGGACGGCAGGCGGCGTAGGCGGATGGTCGCCGCGGACGGGTCCCAGAAGACCTCGTCGCTTTCCAGCTCCAGGGACTGCGCGGCGGTCAGCACGGCGCAGAGGAGTTCGTCGCGCGTTCGGACGGCCATGAGGGGTCCTATCTGCGCCACGGCGCCCGAGCATTCTGAGAGGGTCCGGAGCAGGGCCTTGAGTGCGGCCTCGTCCTCGGGCGGCCGTGTCGGCTCCACGCCCGGCGGGACGCCCGGTTGGACGCGGGCGAGGCCGCGCCTGACCCCGCCGCGCGGGGCGTCCTGCAGGCCGTTGCGGGGAAGGTCGGCGCCGGTCGAGATGAGCAGCGCGCTGAACGCCCCGGCGAGGTCCTCCGCGGCCTGGCCGCCGAGGAAGTACCGGCGGCGCTCGGGGGAGCCGGGGACGGGCCCGTCCGATCCCTCGGTGGTGCGGAAGCGGACGTTGAGGCGGCTGGCCCGCACGCACCGCTCGTACATCTCGCCGAGGATGTCGTCGAGCTGGTCGTCGCGCGTCCACAGCCGTCCGGTCGCGGTGACGGCGTCGCCGTGGGCGCGGGGGCGGCCGGTGAGCGCCGCGGTGACCGTGTCGTCCAGCTCGCCCTCGGTGAACTGGAGCAGTTCGGCGACGACGTCCTCGACGTCCTCCAGCGTCCGGGTGAGGGTGCGCTGGAGGGCGAGGATCTCCTCGCCGCCGCGCTCCAGGTCGGCCAGCCGGCCGAGGGCGGTGTCGACCTTGCCCTCGATCTCCTCGGCGCCCGTCCGGGTGACGGCCCGCACGGACGTCTCCACCTCGCCCAGCTTGCGGCGCAGCGCGGCCAGCGTGATCCGCTGCTGCTCCAGGTCGCGGAGCCGGCCGGCCTGCGTCCGCAGGAAGTCGTCGGCCTGGTGGACGAGCCCGGCGAGTTCCTCGACCTGCCCGGTGTTCTGGCGGAGCCGGGTGTCGAGGGCGGGCAGCACGTCCTGCTTGACGCGCGACAGTTCGGCGGTGAGCTGCTCGCCCACCGTGACCAGGACGTTGTTCTGCTTGGTGACCTGTTCGTTCAGTTCGTCGATCCGGCGGGAGAACGCGTTCGACTGGTCCCGGCTCTGCTTGCCCGCGTACAGCTCGAGCGCCCCGACCACGAGGCACATCACCACCAGGATGACCGTCGTCATTGCACTCCTCGGGGGTGACGGTGATTACCGGACCGATTTTTGATCGCGACCATAACTTACGATCACGCGGGCCGACCGTAACTTACGTAACCGACTGATCTCAGTGACCGGCCGAGGTCCGTGCCATTCGGTGAGTGCTTGAATACTTTTAGTGATGTGTGTCAGATGCAGCCTTCGAATTGCGGGACGGTGGTGGTGAGGTCCAGTCCGGTGGGGCCGAACCAGCGCTTGAGCTGCAGGCGCATCGTGCCGTCCTGGTACATCTTCGTGATGGCCTCGTTCACCGCTTCGCAGCCGTCCACGTCGTCCTGCTTGAGGCCGACGCCGTAGCGTTCGTCGGAGAACGGCGCGTTCAGGAGCGTCATGTAGTCGCCCTTCTTGGCGGCCTCCGAGGCGAGGCCCGCGAGGATCAGGTCGTCGGTGGACACCGCGTCGAGGTCGCCCGCGACGAGTTTGTTGAGGCAGTCGGTGTATCCCTCGGCCTCGACCGGCACCGCGCTGACGCTCTGTTCCGTGCGGACGCGCTGGAACGACTGCGAACCCGGGACCATGCAAAGCCGTTCACCGGCGAGATCGTGCAGGTCCCCGACCGACGCCGGATTGGATTTCCGGACGAGAATGTCCTGGTGGGCGACATAGTAGGGGCCGGCGAACTTCACTTTCGTCTTGCGTTCCGGGGTGATGGAGTAGGTGCCCACGACCATGTCCACCGCGCCCGACCGGATCAGCTCCTCGCGGTCCTTGGACGCCACTCTCCGGAACGTCACGTTCGCGGCGGGGACTTTCAGGTGCCTGGCGATCTCCTTGGCCATGCGGATGTCGAAGCCCTCGTAGGAGTCGTATCCGTCCGCGGGCTCGCCTATCTGCCGCCCAAGGCCCGGCTGGTCCCCCTGGACGCCGATGACCAGGCCGTCCTTGCCGGCGACGGACGAGGCCGCCTCCCCCACGGTGCCGCAGGCGGCGGCGAGGATCGCGAACGCCGCGGGCACCGCCGCCCACCTCGCGGCCCGCAGGCCCCGCCCCCTCACTTCGACCACCGGTACTCGGCCAGGCGGGGACGCACTCCGATGAGCACGAGCAGGGCGATGGCGACGCCCGCGATGGGCAGCACCGTGTACCAGCCGCTCGTCCCGTCGTCCCCGTCCTTCACCGCTTCGTCGAACTCTTTCTGGTGTAGGCCGATGAGGCTCTGCAGGGACCGGTCGTACACGGCGAAGTCCTCGGTGGCCGCGCCGCGTGCCGCGATGGCCTCCGCGCGCTTCCCGGCATGGACGAGGTCCCTCATCTGGCGGTCGTTCGCCTGCACCTTCTGGTAATCGCCCAGGGCCTTGTTGAGGGCGTTCACCAGTCGGGACTGCTGCTCTCCGGACTCCGTGGGCCGGTTGGCCTCGGTACCGAGGAAGCCCAGGAAGCGGGCACGTCCGGGTTCGAACGACAGATCCCCCTGCACGGCTCGGTTGTACTCGGTCAGATTCCCCGCCGGGAGGTAGAGGACGGTCTGGGACTTGCTCAGGTAGACCTGCTCGTAGGCGTCGGCTCTCTCCGGATCGAGGAGGAAGCGGGTCTCGTCCGCGGCGGCGCTGTTGCTGATGGCGCGTGCCCGCGCGAGGGAGAGGATCGAGTCGAACCCCTCCTCCTTGGCCTGGCGCAGATGGCTCGCCTGACCGGACAGCATCGCCGTGCCCGTTGCGACCAGGACGAGCGACGCCAGCGTGGCCAGGGCCAGCGGCACGTTCAGGACCCGGCGGAAGCGCTTCGCCAGGTACAGCTGGAAACCGGCCAGGACGGCCAGCAGCGCCAGCCCGGTGACGAGGACCCACATCCGTCCGGTGAGCACGGCGGACCGCTTGTCCTCGTAGGTGTGTCGGACGAGGGTGCCGTTGTCGAGGGTGAGGTTGTACGCCTTGGGCAGCAGGTCCAGCTTCATCAGGTCGGTCGCCTGCCGGTACAGGCCGATGACCTCCGTGGACGGCCGCCCGGACGCGCGGTCGGACTGCCGGTCGAGCAGCAGGGCCTGCCCGGCGAGCCGCTCGTAGCGGCCGAGCGCGTCCAGCACGTCGCGGGCCGTGTTCTCCTCGGTGCGCTCGTCGGCGAGCTTGGCCGCCTTGAGCAGCGCGTCGCCCGCCTTCAGCCGGTTGTCGTTGTAGCGGGCCAGCGCCTGGTCGCGCTCGCCGCCGGCCGCGCCGCCCGCCAGCAGCGCGTTGCCGAGCTGCGCGTCCATGTCGGTGAGCTGGAAGTACAGGTCGCCGGTCGCGACGACCTGGGGTCCCGCGTCCTGGCCGATCACCCGCACGCCCTCGCGGGCGTTCGCGATCGCCGCCCACGCGACCGCCAGGAGCGCGACGAGCAGGACGAGCGACACCGCCGTCAGTGCCCGGATACGGGCCGCGACGGTGCGGGGGAGCAGCCGCGCGACACGGCCGGGCGGCGTCTCGCCCTCCGCCCGGCGAAGCCCGCTGGGACGCCGCCGGTCGGGCGGCGCCGGACGCTGGGAGGGGGCGGGTCGCGCCGTCCCGGGAGCCTGCTGAACGGCCGTCATTTCGCCTCGCCTCGGATGAGCGTGATCGTGGTCCATGCGCCCACGTGGATGCGGTCACCGTGGGCGACGGGGATCTCCACGTTGTACGGGATGGGGTCGATCGACCCGTTCATGCAGGTCCGGTTGGTGGATCCGGGGTCGACCAGCGTCCAGGTGCCGTCGGGTTTGGCCAGCAGAACCGCGTGGACGTGGGAGACGCCGGGATCCTCGGGCGGCTCGCGCAGGTCGATCTCCGGCGGGGACGGCAGCGCAGAGCCGCGCCGTCCGATGCGCACCTGCCGCCCGGTGAGCGGGATCCGCCGCTCGGGCGCGTACGGGGGGAAGCTGAGCGCTTGCGAGTCGGGACCCTCCTCGGCCATGACCATGTCGAAGTAGCCGCGGTCGGCCGTCACGACCGCCGTCCAGACCGACCCGCCGTCAGTGCCCGGATACGGGCCGCGACGGTGCGGGGGAGCAGCCGCGCGACACGGCCGGGCGGCGTCTCGCCCTCCGCCCGGCGAAGCCCGCTGGGAC
>NZ_SMLC01000318.1 GCF_004349245.1 Actinomadura sp. 6K520
GGCGGGGGCGGTGGCGCGCCCGGTCCGCCCGGAGGCGATCCGGGTCCACCGGGGCCCGGCCCGCCCGGACCCGCGGGCGGCGGGGGAGGCGGCCAGGATGCGCCGCCCGGAGACTCCCATCCCGGTGGAGGCGGGGGGTTGCTCATCTGGTCACGTCCTTCCAGGTCAACTGACCTCAATGCGTATCTAGTGTGCAGCAAAACCATGACATTGTGATCCTCCGGGGCGGAGGTACAAGGTCATACTCCCGTGACGCCGTCCTGGGGGATACTGGATCTGACGCACACGAGGAGGATTTGGTGCATAACTATTTCGACACATATGTCGTCGTGGTCGTACTGCTCCTCGTGGGGGCCGGGATCGTCGCCGGAGGGCTCGCCGCGAACCGCGCGCTGCGTCCGAACCGCCCCACGGCGGAGAAGCTGACGACCTACGAGTGCGGCGTCGACCCCGTCGGTGAGGGCTGGGCGCATTCGTACGTGCGCTACTACGTCTTCGCTTACCTGTACGTCGTGTTCGCCGTGGACGCGGTCTTCCTCTTCCCCTGGGCCACCATCTTCTCCGAGCCCGGTTACGGTGCGACGACGCTCGGGGAAATGTTCGTCTTCCTCGGGTTCCTCGCCACCGGGCTCGCGTACGCGGCGAAGAAGGGCGTCCTCTCCTGGGTGTGAACCGGGACGATCCCGGCTCCGGCCCTGTAACCGGATACCGCGGGACTGTAACAATGATCCCGTGGGCACTGTCGATCTACCGCCGCCGAGCGTCGGGCCGCTGTCGCGGCTGGCGCCCAAGCCGATCAAGTTCGTGCTCAACTGGGGCCGCCGCTACTCGCTGTGGGTCTTCAACTTCGGCCTGGCCTGCTGCGCCATCGAGTTCATCGCGACGTCGATGGGCCGCCACGACTTCATCCGGCTCGGCGTCATCCCGTTCGCCCCCGGTCCCCGCCAGGCCGACCTCATGGTCGTCTCCGGCACGGTCAGCGACAAGATGGCCCCCGCGGTGCGCCGCCTGTACGAGCAGATGCCCGAGCCGAAGTACGTCATCTCGTTCGGCGCCTGCTCCAACTGCGGCGGGCCGTACTGGGACTCGTACTGCGTCACCAAGGGCGTGGACCAGATCATCCCGGTGGACGTGTACGTCCCCGGCTGCCCGCCCCGTCCCGAGGCGCTGCTGCACGGCATCGTCCACCTGCAGGAGAAGATCGCGGCCGAGTCGCTCGGCGACCGCTACAGCGGCACCGAGTCGATGTCGCCGCCGCCCCCGCCGCGCCCGCTGGAGGCGACGGTCCTGCGCCGGCCCCTCCAGCCGCCGCCCCCCGCGGACCTGGACGAGGAGGAGACGTTCGGGCACTGGAACGTCATGGCGGACGAGACCGGCCAGGCCGGGGCGGACGCCGCCGGGCCCGCCCCCGCGGCGGGACCGGAGGACGCGACCATGCCCGTCCAGCACCTCGGGACCGCGCCGGAACCCGCCGCCCCCGCCGAGCCCGAGGCGCGCGCCGAGCCGCCGACCCGCCCGGATGACGTGACGCTGCCGGTTCCGGTCGTCGAGGACCGGCCCTCCGAGGGCGTGCACCCGGACGACGAGACGCGCCCGGTCCCCGTGGTCGAGGAGCCGGCGGGGCCCGCCGACGTGACGCTGCCGGTTCCGGCCGTCGAGGACCGGCCCTCCGAGGGGGCGCACCCGGACGACGAGACGCGCCCGGTCCCCGTGGTCGAAGACCGGCCCGCGGCGGAGGAGGCCGCGCGGCCCGGCCGGCAGGCCCGGGACAGGTCCGAGCACGACCCGTCGATCATCCCGGGCCTGACCGACGACGGCCACGACGACGAGATCGGACGCGACCGGTGACCGGCGAACCGGCCGGCGGCCCGGACCTGACCGGCGCCTGGACCGCCCGCTTCGGCGACGAGATCAGCACCGAGGAGACGTTCGGCGGCCTCGCCGTCGGGGTGCCGCCGGAGTACTGGCTGGACGCCCTGACGTTCGCCCGCGACGAGCTGTCCTGCGGTTTCTTCGACTGGCTGACCGGGGTCGACGAGCTGGACGAGGGCTTCGCCGTCGTCGTCCACGTCTACTCGCTCGAACACCGCCACCATCTGCTCGTCCGCACCCGCGTCCCGAGGCGGGCGCCGGTGCTGGCGACGGCCACGGGCGTCTACCGCGGGGCCGGGTGGCACGAGCGGGAGACGGCGGAGATGTTCGGCATCCTCTTCGAGGGCCACCCGAACCTGGTGCCGCTGCTCCTCCCGGACGGTTTCGAGGGGCATCCGCTCCGCAAGGACTTCGTGCTCGCCTCCCGCGTCGCGAAACCGTGGCCGGGCGCCAAGGAACCGGGTGAATCGGGCCACGGCGCGCCGAGCCGCCGCCGGGTCCGGCCGCCCGGGGTGCCGGACGACTGGGGGCCCGATGCTTGAGATCGTCGTCAAGCTGGCCCTGGTGGCCGCGGCGTTCGCGATCCTCCCGCTCCTCGTGGGGCAGGCGGAGCACAAGGTGATGGCGCACATGCAGGGCCGTCTCGGCCCCATGTACGCGGGCGCCTTCCACGGCTGGGCGCAGCTCGTCGCCGACGGGGTGAAGTTCGCGCAGAAGGAGGACGTGGTCCCGCGCGACGCCGACCGGTGGGTGTTCAAGCTGGCGCCCGGCGTCGCACTCGTCCCGTACCTGCTCGTCCTGCTGGTGATACCGGTCGGCCCGGACGGGCAGGTCGCGCTCGAACTCGGGCCCGGGATCTTCTTCGCGCTCGCCGTGATGGGCGTCGGCGTGATCGGCGCGATCATGGCGGGCTGGGCGAGCGCGAACAAGTACTCGCTGCTCGGCGGGATGCGCGTCGCCGCCCAGCTGATGTCCTACGAGCTGCCGATGGTGTTCGCGGCGTCGTCGGTGGCGATGGCGGCGGGGACGCTGTCGCTGTCGGGCATCGTGGACGAGTGGCGCTGGTGGTGGCTGCCCTGGCAGGCGGTCGGCGGCGTCGTGTTCTTCGTCGCGGGCCTCGCCGAGCTGCGCCGGCCGCCGTTCGACATGCCGGTCGCCGACTCCGAGATCATCTTCGGCCCGTACACCGAGTACGGCGGGCTGCGGTTCGCGCTGTTCATCCTGTCGGAGTACGCCGGGATCGTGGTGCTCTGCGCGCTGACGACCGTGCTGTTCCTCGGCGGCTGGAAGGGGCCCTTCCTCGACACTGAGCTCGGCTGGCTGTGGACGCTGCTCAAGGTCGCGGCGCTGGCGTTCTGCGTCATCTGGCTGCGGGTGAGCTACCCGCGCATGCGCGAGGACCAGCTCCAGAAACTCGCCTGGGCGTGGCTCGTGCCGCTCTCGCTGGCGCAGCTCGCGCTGACGGGCGTCCTCAAGGTCGCGCTCTGAGGCGGCGGCCGCCGCGCCTCACCTCAGGAAGATCGTGTAGTCGGCCATCTGCGGGAGGGCGTCGGGCGGGATGTCGGCGTCCACCGCCATCTCCTCGGCGGACATGAAGCCGCCCTGCTCCTCGCGGCGGTGCACGACGCGCTCCACCATCTCGGGCGTCATGCCGGGCAGCGCGGCGAGGATCTCCGGCGGCGCGTGGTTGACGTCCACGAGACCGCCGTCGTCGTAGGTGCGGGGCACGTCGGGACGGCCGATCCGCAGCTCGCGGGCGAGCGCTGGGTCCTCGGCGGCGAGCGCGCGGGCCTCCTCGCGCAGCGAGCGGCGGTACTTGGCGACCTCGATGGCGTGCTGGTTGCGCCGGTTGCGCGGGATGTCGCGGGGGAAGACCGACGACCTGACGGCGAACGCGTGCCCGGTGCCCGCGATCCACAGCAGCATCGCCAGGAACGTGCCGACGACGGCGAAGACCGGGTCGCCGAGCTGGAACATGGTCAGGACGGCGGCCGTGCCGACGCCGTATCCGGCGGCGACGGCGCCGAGGCTCAACGACCTGCGCCGGACGGCCGCGTAGCAGAACGAGAACGGCGTGCCGTAGCCGAGGGTGATGAGCGGCACGGAGGCCCATATGACGCTGCGAGCGGTCTCCTGGGACGGCATGGGGGCGGGTGGAGGCGGCGGCACGGGCGGATACGGCGGAGGCATGGGCGG
>NZ_SMLC01000319.1 GCF_004349245.1 Actinomadura sp. 6K520
CCCCCCACACCACACCCCTCCCCACCTACCCCTTCCAGCATCGGACCCACTGGCTCGACATCTCCCCCGCCGGCGGGGACACGCGATCCTTGGGGCTGGAATCCGCAGAACACGCTCTTCTCGGCGCGGTCACGGAGATCTCGGCAACGGGCGCCTGCCTGTTCACCGGTGGCCTCTCCTTGCGCACGCACCCTTGGCTGGCCGAGCACGCCGTGCATGGCATCGTTCTGGTCCCCGGTGCGGCGTTAGTGGAGCTCGCGCTGCATGCCGGAGATCGCACCGGTGTCCCGCATGTCGAGGAACTCATCCTCGAAAGCCCGCTGTGCCTGCCCGAGCAAGGCTCCGTCGACCTCCAGGTCACTCTCGACCCCACCGACGACGACAACCGGCGTGCCATCAGCGTCCACTCACGACCGGCCGGGCACGCGGACGTCGCCGGCTGGACGCGCCATGCCAGTGGGAGGCTCTCAGCAGCGGCCGAGCCCCCGGCCCCCGGCGGGGAGAACTGGCCTCCGCCGAACGCGGCGCCCATCGACCTGACCGGTTTCTACGACGGGCTCGCCGAACGCGGCTACGACTACGGCCCCACCTTCCAGGGCCTCACCCACGCCTGGCAGAACGGCGACGGCTTCTACGCCGAGATCGCCCTCCCCGACGACACCGACACCACCGGATACGGCATCCACCCCGCACTCCTCGACGCCGCACTTCACCCTCTCGCCCTCGCGCTGACCGGGTCCACGGACGAGCCGATCAAGCTCCCCTTCACCTGGCAGAACGTCTCTCTCCAGGCCGCAGGTGCGACCACCGTGCGCGCGCACCTCCAGTCCATTGAAGAGGGCCGGTACCGCATCACCGCGTCCGATACGCGGGGCCGGGCCATCGCGACCATCGGCGAACTCGCTCTGCTTCCGGTGACCGAGGCGCTGCTCTCCGCGAACGCGGACCAGCGCGGCGCACTGTTCCAGGTGGAGTGGCGGGAGTTGAAAGCGGACGGTCCGGCTGCCGGACGCCTGCCGGACGAGGTCCACCACACGGATCTCGACGCGTTGGCGGCCACCCTCGACGGCGGGTCCCCACTACCCGAAGTGGTGGTCTGGACGCCGTCCGCCGGTAGGTCCGGGAGCGTTCCCGCCGCCGGCCACGACGCCGCGCACGAGACGCTGAGTGCATTGCGGGCCTGGCTGGCCCTGGACCAAGCCGAATCCTCGCGGCTGGTCATCGTCACCCACAGGTCGGTTGCGATCCGTGCGGAGGACGCAGTCGACGATCCAGCCGAGGCGGTGATCTGGGGGCTGGTCCGCACCGCCCAACTCGAACATCCGGACCGCTTCACACTCATCGATCTCGACGAGCACCCGGACTCGTCCGCCGCGATCTCGTCCGCCCTTGCCACCGGGGAACCGCAGCTCGCCCTACGCAACGGCCGTCTGTTCGTACCGCGCCTCGCCAGGAGCACCACCAGGGACGAGGGCGGTCGCGACCATCCGGGTCTTTTCGGCGCGGACGGCACCGTCCTGATCACCGGCGGCACCGGGACGCTCGGCGCCGCCATCGCCCGGCACCTCGCCGGCCATCATGGCGCGCGGCATCTCCTGCTGGCCAGCAGGTCCGGGCCCGACGCCCCCGGAGCCGCCGAGTTGCAGGACGAGCTGGCCGACCTGGGCGCGGAGGTCACTGTCGCCGCCTGCGATACCGCCAACGCCGACGCGCTCGCCGCCCTGCTCGACGGCATCCCCGCGGAACACCCGCTCACCGCCGTCGTCCACGCCGCAGGCGTCCTCGACGACGGCATGATCGCGGAGCTGACGCCCCAGAGGCTGGAGACGGTGCTGCGTTCCAAGCTCGACGGGGCCTGGCACCTCCACGAGCTCACCAAGGACGAGGACCTCAGCGCATTCGTCCTGTTCTCGTCGCTGGCCGGAACCCTCGGTTCTCCCGGGCAGGGGAACTATGCGGCGGCCAACGCCTTCCTGGACGCGCTCGCCCACCACCGGCATTCGCAGAGGCTTCCGGCCGTCAGTCTCGCGTGGGGACTCTGGGATCAGCCCAGCGGAATGACCGGCCACCTCACCGAAGCCGACCGCGCACGCATCGCCCGCACCGGCCTCACCCCACTGACGCCCGAACAGGCGCTCCGGCTGTTCGACAGGGCACTTGGCCATCGCGGTCCGGCTCTTGTCCCCGCCGAGATCAACACCCGGACCATCCGCAAGCACGGCGAACTCCACCCACTGCTCCGCGCGCTCGTTCCGGGCACAACCCGCCGCCACCGGGGCGCAGCCTCCGAGACCTCCCTGCGGCTCGCGGGACTCGCGGGCCCAGAACTGGAGAAGTCACTCCTGGACCTGGTGCGCGCGAACATCTCGGAGGTGCTCGGCCACACCGACCCGAACGCCGTCGCGCCCACCCAGAACTTCAAGGATCTGGGGTTCGACTCCCTGACCTCGCTCCAACTTCGCAACCGGCTCGCCGCGGCGGCCGACGTGCGGCTGCCCACCACCCTGGTCTTCGACCACCCCACACCGCAGGCGCTCGTCGCCTACCTCCGTCAGCGGCTCCAAGGAGGCGAGGTCGCGCACATCGCGGACCGCGTCCGCGCTCCGGCCGATGAGCCGATCGCGATCGTGGCGATGGGCTGCCGCTACCCCGGCGGTGTGGCGTCACCCGAGCAACTGTGGGATCTGGTGGCCGATGGCGCGGACGCCATCACTCCGTTCCCCGACAATCGCGGCTGGGACCTCGACACCCTCTTCGACGCCGACGCGGACGTTCCCGGGAAGTCCTATGCGCGTGAGGGCGGGTTCCTGCACGACGCCGACCAGTTCGACGCCGCGTTCTTCGGGATCTCCCCCCGCGAAGCCACCGCCATGGATCCGCAGCAGCGGCTCCTGCTCGAAGTCGCCTGGGAAACCATCGAACGCGCCGGCATCGACCCCACCACGCTCAAAGACACCTCCACCGGCATCTACACCGGCGTCATGTACAACGACTACGCCACCCGCCTCAACGGTCTGCCCGCAGAGTACGAGGGATACATCGGCAACGGGAGTGCGGCCAGCGTCATCTCCGGCCGGGTCTCCTACTCGCTCGGGCTGCAGGGTCCGGCGGTGACGGTGGACACCGCGTGCTCGTCGTCACTGGTCGCGTTGCACCTCGCCGCGCAGGCCCTGCGCGGCGGCGAATGCGACCTCGCACTGGCCGGCGGCGTCACCGTCATGTCGACACCAGGACTGTTCATCGAGTTCAGCCGCCAACGCGGACTGGCACCCGATGGCCGCTGCAAGCCCTTCGCCGCCTCAGCCGACGGCACGGTCGGCGCCGAAGGCGTCGGCCTGGTCCTACTGGAACGCCTGTCGGACGCCCAGCGCAACAACCGTCACATCCTGGCCGTCATCCCCGGCTCAGCCATCAACCAGGACGGCGCCTCCAACGGACTCACCGCCCCCAACGGCCCCGCCCAAGAACGCGTCATCCGCCAAGCCCTCACCGCTGCCCGACTCGATTTCGGTGATGTGGACGCCGTCGAAGCCCACGGCACCGGCACCACACTCGGCGACCCCATCGAGGCCAACGCCCTCCTCGCCACCTACGGCCACAACCGCCCCGAAAACCAACCCCTCTATCTCGGCTCTTTGAAATCCAACATCGGCCACACCCAGGCCGCCGCCGGGGTCGCAGGCGTCATCAAAATGGTCCAAGCCATCAACCACCGCCAACTCCCCCAAACCCTGCACGTCGATAAGCCTTCCCCCCACATCAACTGGAACTCAGCGGCCGTCACACTATTGACCCAAGCTCAACCCTGGCCCGAACTGGACCGGCCCCGCCGCGCCGCCATCTCCTCCTTCGGCATCAGCGGCACCAACGCCCACCTCATCCTCGAACAACCCCCCACACCCAAAACACAACCCGCCCAAGGCGTCATCAACGAAACCCAACCGCCACAAGTCGACTGGCGCCTATCCGCCAAAACCGAAACAGCACTACGCCAACAAGCCCACCAACTCCTCGACCACCTCAACCGCCACCCCGAACTCACACCCCTGAACATCGC
>NZ_SMLC01000031.1 GCF_004349245.1 Actinomadura sp. 6K520
GGCGGCGGGGGCGTGGCGGGAGTGTTCGGTCAGGAAGCGGTTGACCAGGCCGCGGGCCGGGCGGCCGCTGAACGCGCGGGTCAGGGCCGTTGAGGTGAAGCGGGGGTCGGCCAGGGCCGCCTTGTGGACGGGGTTCGCGCCGCTCTCCGGGCAGCGGAGGAACCCCGTCCCGATCTGTGCGGCGGTCGCGCCGAGGGTCAGGACCTCGGCCACGTGGGATGCGGTGGCGAGGCCGCCTGCGGCGATGAGGGGTTGGCGCGTGACGGCACTGACGTCGCGGAGCAGCGTGCGCAGCGGCACCGGGTCGTCGGACGTGTTCGTGAACGAGCCGCGGTGGCCGCCGGCCTCGGAGCCCTGGAGGCAGAGGGCGTCGGCGGCGGACGCCTGGCGGGCCTCGGCGGTGGTGGTCACGGTGACGATGACCGTGGTGCCGCGGTCCTGGAATGCGTGGATGACGTCCGGGGCAGGGCAGCCGAACGTGAAGCCGACGAACGGCGGCGGGTCGGCCAGGAGGTCGGCGATCTTGGCGTCGTAGGCGTCGTCGCGGGCGGAGGGGATGCCCGGTTCCACGCCGAGGCGTGCGGCCTCGGGGGCGAGGCGGTCGCGGTAGGCGGCGACGGCGGACGGGTCGGGGTCGTCCAGGGACGGCATGAAGACGTTCATCCCGAACGGGCGGGAGGTGAGCCGTCGCGTGGCGGTGATGTCGGCCCGCATGGCTTCGGGGGTCTTGTAGCCGGCCGCGAGGAAGCCGAGGCCGCCCGCGTCCGACACGGCGGCGGCCAGTTCGGGGGTGGAGGGGCCGCCCGCCATCGGCGCCTGCACGATCGGGAGTTCCGGCCACCGGCTCATGACCGGCACGATAATCCAGGGAACGGAAGGGGGCGGCATGCGGGTACTGCTGCACTACGACATGGACCACGCCGAGCCCGGCCTGGACATCGTGAGCTGCTCGGAGCAGGACGACGAGCGGTTCGCGAAGCTGCTGCCGGACACCGAGGTCCTCTGGCACGTGCTGCGTCCGCTCACGGCCGAGGACATGGACCGGGCGCCGAAGCTGCGGCTCGTGCAGAAGCTCGGCACGGGCGTGAACACGATCGATCTGGCGGCCGCCGAGGAGCGGGGGATCGCGGTGGCGAACATGCCCGGCCAGAACGCGCAGGCCGTGGCGGAGACGACCCTGCTGCTGATGCTGGCGGCGCTGCGGCGGGTCGTCACGTTCGACGCGCGGACGCGGGCGGGCCGGGGCTGGCCCGCCGACCGCGCGCTCGTGGGCGGTGAGCTGGCGGGACGGACGGTCGGGCTCCTCGGCGGCGGCCAGATCGCGGGCCTGCTGCGGGGAATGCTGGAGGCGGTCGGCGCGACCGTCCGGTACACGTCCCGGACTCCGCGGGCCGACCCCGCCTGGCGGGGGCTGGACGAGCTGCTGCGGGAGAGCGACATCGTGTCGGTGCACGTCCCGCTGACCGAGGAGACCCGGCACCTGCTGGACGCGGAGCGCCTCGCGATGCTGCCGGAGGGCGCGATCGTGGTGAACACGGCGCGTGGCGCGGTCGTCGACGAGGCGGCCCTGGTGGAGGCGCTGACGTCGGGGCACCTGGGCGGCGCCGGGCTGGACGTCTTCGAGGAGGAGCCCGTGGCCGCGGGCAACCCGCTGCTCGCCCTGGACAACGTCGTCGTGCTGCCGCACGTCGCGTGGCTGACCGGCGAGACGTGGCACCGGTACTTCGCGGTCGCGGCGGAGAACTGCCGTCGCCTCATGCGCGGCGACGGCCTCCTCCACCGCGTCGTCTAGGGGATCAGCACCGGCTTCACGACCTTGCCGGACTGCGCGTCCGCCTCCGCCTGGTCGATCTGGTCGAGCGGGTAGGAGGTGATGAGCCGGTCGAACGGGAACCGGCCCTGCCGCCACAGCTCGATCATCTTCGGGATGAAGGTCTGCGGGACGGCGTCGCCCTCGATGATGCCCTTGACCGTCCGGCCCATGAGCAGGAGGTTCGCGTCCAGCGTGTACTCGGCCGCGCCGACGCCGACGAGGCCGCAGACGCCGGTGGTGCGCAGCGAGGCGACGGCCGTGGAGACGACCTCGGGGACCGCGGTGGTGTCGAACGAGTACTGGACGCCCTCGCCGCCGGAGATCGCCCGGATCTGCCCGGCGATGTCCTCGTCGGCGCCGTTCAGCACGTGGGTGGCGCCGAGCTCGCGGGCGAGGTCGAGCCGCGACTCGTGCAGGTCCACGGCGACGATCGTCGTGGCACCGGCGACGCGGGCGGCCATCACGGCCGCCAGGCCGACCGCGCCCGTGCCGAAGACCGCGATGCCGTCGCCGGCGCGCACGCCGAGGGAGATCAGCACGGACGCCGCGCCGGTCTGGATGCCGCAGCCGAGCGGCCCGAGCTGTTCGAGCGGGACGTCCCGGCCCACGGGGACGACGTTGTGCACGGTCCCGAGCGCGTGGCTCGCGAACGACGACTGCCCGAACCAGCGGGTGTGCACGGCCTCCCCGTCGCCGGTCGTCGCGCGCGGCGTCCCGTCCAGCGGCACGGCGAGCATGTTGAGCGCCATCATCTGCGGGCAGGCGCCGGGCACCCCGGCGCGGCAGTTGCCGCACGCCCCGCACGAGTCGAACGACATGACCACGTGGTCGCCCTCGGTGAGGCCGGTGACGCCGGGGCCGACCGCCTCGACCACGCCGGACCCCTCGTGGCCGAGGACGACCGGCTTGGCGACCAGGTCGCCCGGCACCCGCCCGAGCAGGTCGGTGTGGCACATCCCGGCCCCGGCGACGCGCACCAGGACCTCCCCGGGCCCGGGGTCGGCGAGGTCGAGCGACTCGATCGTGTAGGGCCCGTCTGCGGCGCGCAGCACCGCGGCAGTGATCTGCACCTAGGTTCCTCAATCCAGGGAGTAGCGGATCGGCAGGCGCTTGAGACCGCCGACGAACGTGGTGGCGGTGCTCTGCGGCGTCCCGGCCGCCTCGATCGAGCCGAGCCGCGGCAGCAGCTCCTCGAAGAACGCGCGGACCTCGATCCGGGCGAGCGCCGCGCCCAGGCAGTAGTGGACGCCGAACCCGAACGCCAGGTGCTTGTTGGGGTCGCGCCCCACGTCGAAGCGGAACGGGTCGTCGAACACGTCCTCGTCGCGGTTGGCGGACGGGTACGACAGCAGCACCGACTCCCCCTCGCGGATCGTGGTGCCGCGGAGCTCGTAGTCCCGGGTGGCGGTCCGCATGAACTCCTTGACGGGCGTGACCCAGCGGATCATCTCGTCCACGGCGAACGGCATCAGCTCGGGCTTCTCGCGGAGCCGGTCGAGCTGGTCCGGGTTCTCCATGAGGGCGTGCAGGCCGCCGGAGATCGTCGCGCTGGTCGTGTCGTGCCCCGCGGTCGCGACGATCACGTAGTAGGAGGCGGTGTCGAAGTCGTTCAGCGGCTCGCCGTCGATGCGTGCGTTCGCGATGGCGGACGCGAGGTCGTCCGTCGGGTTCTTGCGGCGCGCCTCCGTCAGCTCCTGGAAGTAGGCGAAGAAGTCGAGGAGGACCTGGATCTTCTCCTCGTCGGACGCGCCGCGCTGGAACTCCTCGTCGTCTCCGCCGAACAGTTCCTGGGTGAGCTTCAGCATCCGGTCGAAGTCGCTCTCGGGCAGGCCGAGCAGCGAGAGGATCACGTAGAGCGGGAAGTGGACGGCGACCTCCCGCGCGAAGTCGCATTCGCCGCCGAGGTCGACCATCCGGTCGACGTACCGCTTCGCCAGTTCCTTGACGCGCGGCTCCATCGCCCGCATGGCGCGCGGCCGGAACCAGTCGGCGCCGATCGCCCGGATGACGCGGTGGTCGGGGTCGTCCATGTGGATGAGCGTGCGCAGCGCTATGCCCTGCTCGGCCCGTTCCCGGTTCAGCCGGTCGAGTTCCTTCGTCGCGAGCAGCGGCCGCGGCGCGTTGAGGAACAGCTCGTGGTTGCGTTCGATCTCCAGGACGTCCGCGTGCTTGGTGACGGCCCAGAAGGGGTTGTAGTCGGGGGCGTCCACGTAGTGCACGGGGGATTCCCGGCGCAGCAGCGCGAGCGACTCGTGGAAGCGGCGTTCGTCGGCGTATGCCTTCGGGTCGGCGAGGGCGAGGCCCGCCTCGGTTACGTTCAGCGTCACTGCTGGGGTCCTCCGTCACACGATCGTCGCGCGATTCCGGCAACGGACATCATCCAGGAACCTACGGTCCCGAATCTCGTTCGGTCAACGGTTCCGCGCGGACGCGTGGCGGCGGAGGCCCCGGCCCCGGACGATCACCCGGCGATGAACGCGCCGTCCACCAGCTCCTTGAAGCGTTCGAGATCCTCCGCCGGGGCGTCGATGCCGCGCAGCGGACCGCTGTCGGCCAGCCTGCTCCGCGCGTAGAGCCGCGCGACCAGCGCCTTGCGGTCGCCGCCCGAGTCGCCGCGCTCCCACCCGGCCTGCTCCAGCAGCAGCGCCGCCGCGTACACGTCGGCCATGTACTGGGCCAGCGGGTACAGCCGCGCCTCGGCGACGGCCCGGTCGAGCCCCCGCCACTTCGCGATGGCCTCGCGGAGGTGCCCGATGCGCTCGCCGACGAGTTCGGCGGTGGCGTCGTCCCCGGCGGGGGCCCGCCGGACCGCCGCGGTGAGCCGGTCGAGGAACGGCTCGTGCGCGTCCTGGCGCTCGATGGCGCGGCGGACGTCCAGGCACAGGATGTTGTCGCCGCCCTCCCAGATGGGGTTGACCTGCGCGTCCCGCAGGATCCGCGCGACCGGCCACTGCTCGATGTAGCCGTTCCCGCCGTGGATCTCGATGGCGTCGCTCGCGGCCGTCACGCCCAGCCGGGCCGCCCGCAGCTTGATCAGCGCCGCGCCGATCCGCAGCCGCGGGCGCCCGAGGTACCCGTCGAACACGAGCGCCTGGACGGCCTCGGTCTCCACGATCAGCTCGGCGAGCTTGCGCCGCATCAGCGGCTGCTCCGCCAGCGGGGCCCCGAACGCCTCCCGCGCGCCCGCGTAGCACAGCGACTCGACCAGGGACCGCCGCGCGCACCCGAGGCCCATCATCGAGATGCCGAGGCGGGCGCCGTTCGTCAGCTCCATCATGCGCGCGAGGCCGCGGCCGTCGCCGCCCTCCCCGGCGCTCGACGACGGCGCCAGCAGGAACGCCTCCGCGTCGGTGAACTCGATCTCCGCCGAGGCGACCGACCGGGTGCCGAGCTTGTCCTTGAGCCGCCGGATCCGGACGCCGTTGCGCGCCCCGTCCCGCCGCTCCTTGAGGACGAGGAACGGCGCGATGCCCCGCACCCCGTCGGCGGCGCCCTCGGACTTCGCCAGCACCACGAACGCCGAGCCGTTCGCGTTGGACGCGAACCACTTGAACCCGTTGAGCCGCCAGGCGTCCCCGTCCCGGGACGCGGTCGACTCCAGCGCCCCGAGGTCGGAGCCGCCGGACCGCTCGGTGAGCAGCTGCGCGGCCTCGCCGGACATCTCCCCCGCCGCGAACAGCTCCCGCACCCGCGCCTTCACGTCGTCGGGCGCGAACAGCTCCGTCAGGCCCACGACCATGTCGCCGCCGGTGCCGAGCGCGCACGCCATGCCGATGTCGGCCTGGTCCAGCAGGTAGCTCCACGCCACGCCCAGCGGCGCCGGATCGACCCCGTTGCGCTTGGCCTCCGCGACGAAGCCGGGCCGGGTGAAGGACGTCGCGACGATGTCGCGCCGCGCCGCCTCGAACGAGGGCGGCATGACGACTTCGCTGATGTCGCGGCCCCACCGGTCGTACTTGTCCAGCCGGGGCGGGTCGCGGTCCGTCTCCTCGGCCCGCTCGGCGACCGGCCCGCCCATCAGCGCGCCCATCTCCCGCAGCCTCGGCTCGGCCCAGCCGAACCCGTCCCCCAGGTGCCGGCGCATGAGGAACCGCAGCGTGGGGTCGCAGTCGTACCAGTTGCGGCCCACGGCCCCCTGGTAGCGCTCGGTCGCGTACCGGCGGGCCTTGTCCGCGCCGCCGAACGGGAGCCGGTCGAACGGCTCGGTCAGATAGGACGCCATGCCCCGGACATTACACTTTTCGTTCGAATGCTGGAAGACTGTAATCTCCGGCCGCCGGCCCGCACCGGCCCGCACCGGCCCCGATAGGCTCGCCGGCAGACATGGACAACCTGGAGATCCGCCCGCTCACCGCGCGTTCGGTCGTGCTGAGCACGCTGCTGGGCGTCCACCCGCCCCGGCTGCCCGCGCGCATCCTGGTCCGCGTCGGCGACCTGTTCGGCATCGCGGAGGGGACGGTCCGCGTCGCGCTCTCCCGGATGGTCGCCGCGGGCGACCTCGTCCAGTCCGGCGGAACCTACGCCCTCACCGAGCGCCTCCTCGAACGCCAGGCGCGCCAGGACGAGAGCCGCCTCTCCCCGGCCGTGCCGTGGGACGGCGACTGGGAGATCGCCGTCATCACCGCCGAGCGCCGTCCCGCGTCCGACCGCGCCGAGCTGCGCAGGGCCATGTCCGCGCTCCGCCTCGCCGAGCTCCGCGAGGGCACCTGGCTGCGGCCCGCCAACCTGACCCGCCCCCGCCCGGACACCGTCGTCCGCCAGTGCACCTTCCTCACGGGACGCCCCGAAGAGGATCCCGCGACCCTCGCCGCCGCCCTCTGGGACCTCGACGGATGGGCGGCCACGGCCCGCGGCCTGACCACGGCCCTGACCGGTGCCGCCGGGATGGCCGAACGCTTCACCCTCGCCGCCGCCGTGCTGCGCCACCTGGTGCACGACCCGCTGCTGCCCCCCGCCCTCCTCCCGCCCGACTGGCCGGGGGCCGGCCTGCGCGACCGCTACGAGGACTTCGAATCCGAGTTCGCGCACTTCCTCAACGAGCACGTCCTCCTGTGAGGGTCACTCCTCCTCGGCGCGGGGGTTGTAGACGCCGGCCCACTGGCGGTCGGAGAGTTTGCAGATGGCGTCCATGATCTCGTCGGTGATGACACGCCGGGCCCGGCCGCGGGGCAGGTCGCGGTAGCGGGTGAAGTCCATGGGCTCGCCGATGCGGACGGTCGGGCGGACGCGGAGGCGGGGCCGCCAGCCGCCGAGCGGGATGATGTGGTCGGTGTCGCCGAGCGCGACCGGGACGACCTTGGCGCCGGTGGCCATGGCGAGCCAGGCGACGCCGGTCCGGCCCCGGTAGATGCGGCCGTCCGGGGAGCGGCTGCCCTCCGGGTAGATGGCGACCCCGCCGCCCTCGTGCAGGTTCGCGGCGATCTGCTCCAGCGCGCGGACGGCGGCGCGGGTGGGGCCGCGCCGGATCGGGACGTTCCCCAGCGCGAACAGCCCCCACCGGATCGCGCGGCCCGCGCGCCCGGGGAGCTCGAAGTACTCCGACCTCGCCAGGTAGCAGACGCGGCGCCCGATGACGGGCGACAGCACGAAGCTGTCGACGAACGACAGGTGGTTGCTCGCCAGGATGAACGGGCCCTGCGCCGGGATGTTGTCCCGGCCCTCGACCTTCGGGCGCAGCAGCAGCCGGAGCACGGCCCCCGCCGTGCGCGAGAAGACGCCGTAGATCACGCAGCCTCCAGCGAGTCGGTTGCGAGGCCGAATCTAGGAAGGCTGTGGCGGGCGCGAATCCGCCATGTGACCAGCCTCCGCGGGCGGGTCCGGCGGTTACTGTGGTGGTACGCCGATGGACGGCCGCCGCGCCACCGGACCGTTCAAGACGGCGGTCTTCCGCCGGTGGCGGAAGTCCCCGGACGGGCGATCGTGGAGGGCGAGATAGGCGATGGCGGGCGTGGACGGTGACCTCCCCCAGGCCCCGGGCGGGCGGGGGCCCGTGGAGACCGCGCCGAACGCGATCCGGATCCTGCTGGCCGAGGACGTCGCGCTCCTGCGCGGCGCGCTGACCGGCCTCCTGGACCTGGAGCCCGACCTGGAGGTCGTCGCGGAGATCGAGACCGGCGACGCGATCGTCCGGGAGGCGCTGCGGCACCGCCCGGACGTGGCGGTGCTCGACGTGGACCTGCCCGGAGTGGACGGGGTGACGGCGGCGGCGGAGCTGCACGAGCGGCTGCCGGAGTGCCGGGTGCTCATCCTGACCGGGCTCGGCCGCCCCGGCGACCTGCGGCGGGCCCTGGACGCGCACGCGCACGGATTCGTCCTCAAGGACGTGCCGCCCGCGGAGCTGGCCACGGCGATCCGCCGGGTCGCGGCGGGCGAGCAGGTGGTCGACCCGCAGCTCGCGCTGGTGGCGCTGCGCCAGCCGGAGAGCCCGCTGACGCCGCGGGAGGCGCAGGTGCTGCGGCTCGCGGCCGAGGGCGCCGACGTCGACGACATCGCGCTCGCGCTCAGCCTGACGGTCGGCACCGTCCGCAACTACCTGGCGAGCTGCATCAGCAAGCTGAACGCCCGCAACCGGATCGACGCCGTCCGCATCGCCCGGGAGCTCGGCTGGGTCTGAGCCCCGAAACCGCCCGGCAACGGCCGGATGTGGCCGGGCCGGACGGGTGTGGCGGGGGGTGTGAGAAACGCATGGCCGGACCCCCGGGCGATTCACATGCGGATCGGTGCGGGGCGCACTGGGCAGGGCGAACGCCCGATGACACGCTCCGAGACATGGCAGGGCAGTCGCTGTGCGGGCGGGCGGCCGAGGTCGCCGAGATCGATCACCTGGTGGAGCGGGCGCGGGCGGGCGCCGGTGGCGGCGTCCTGATCCTGCGCGGGGAGGCGGGCATCGGCAAGACCGCGCTCCTCGACCACGCCGCGGCGGGCGCGGCCGGGACGCGGGTGCTGCGCGGCGGCGGCATCGAGGCGGAGGCCGGGGTCCCGTTCGCGGCCCTGCACCTCCTGCTCGGCGCGGAGGCCGGCCGGGTCGAAGAGCTCTCCGCGGAGCTGCCGGCGCCGCAGGCCGCGGCGCTGCAGGCCGCGCTCGGGCTCACCCGCCCGCGCCCCGAGGACAGGCTCCTGGTCGGGCTGGCGCTGCTCACGCTGCTCTCCGGTCCGGAGGGACGGGCGCCGGTGCTCGTCCTGGTCGACGACGCGCAGTGGCTCGACCGGGAGTCGGCGGACGCGCTGCTGTTCGCCGCCCGCCGGGCCGCCGCCCGCGGCATCGTGTTCCTGTTCGCGGCGCGCGACGACGCCGCCTGGCCCCGGACGGGCCTCCCCGAGCTCCGCCTCACCGGTCTCGCCGCCGCGGACGCGCGGCTCCTGCTGGCCGAGCGCGCACCGGACACGCCCGCCGCGCGGCGCGACCGCGCGGTCGAGCAGGCACGCGGCAACCCCCTCGCGCTCATCGCGTTCGCCGCGGCCGAGTCGGGCCTCCTCGCCCGCGTCCCGGCGGAGTTCGAGCGGGCCGTCCGCGGCCTGCCGGAACCGGCGCGGACGCTGCTCGCCGTCGTGGCCGCCGACGACACCGGCGAACCGGGCGTGGCGGTCCGGGCGGCCGAGAGCCTCGGCGTGCCGTTCGGCGCGCTGGAACCGGCCGAGGACGCGGGGCTGGTCACCGTCACCCGCACCTCGATCGGCTTCCGGCATCCGCTGGCCCGCGCCGCCGCCTACCAGGGCGTCCCGGTCACCCGGCGGATCGCCGTGCACCGCGCGCTCGCCGCGGCGCACGCGCGGACCGGGGACGCGGGCCCGCGGGTCCGCCACCTGTCCGCCGCCGCCCTCGGGACGGACGAGGCGGTCGCCGCGGAGCTGGAGGCGGCGGCGGGCGACCTCGCGGGCCGGCGCGTGGGCCCGTCCGTCGCGGCCTTCGCCTACGAGCGCGCCGCCCGGCTCGCCGGGGACCCGGAGGTGCGCGCCCGGCGGCTGGCGGCGGCGGCCGAGGCCGAGCTGTCCGGGGGGCGCCCCGACCGGGCCCGGGCACTGGCCGACGAGGCGGCACGGGCGACCTGCGCACCGGACACGCGGGCCCGGGTCGACCTGGTGCGGGCGGGTCTCGAACTGGAGCACGGCGTCCCGGAGGCCGCCGGGCGGCTGCTCTTGGAGCGGGCCGCGAGCTGCGACGACCCGGAAGTCCGTGCGCGGATGCTGGAGGAGGCCGCGTTCCACGCGTGGTCGTGCGGTGATGCGGAGACGGCGGCACGGGCCGTCGCAGCGCACCCCGGCGGGTCGGTCCTGGTGCGGGCGCTGTCGGCGCTGCTCGGCGATGACCTCACGTCCGCGCGGCGGGTGCTGGCCGGCTGCCCGGACGGCGCGCGGGACGAGCGGCTGCGGCTGCTCGCCGCCGAGAGCGCGCTGCTGGGCGGCGACGACGCGGCCGCCGCCGAGCTGTCCGCGCAGCTCGTCGCGCACTGCCGCGACGGCGGGCTGCTCGCCCCGCTGCCGCGCGGCCTCGCCGTCCAGGCGTGGTCGCGGCTGTTGCACGGCGCGCACGACGACGCCCGCGAGCTGGTCCGCGAGGCGCTGCGGATCGCCGCGGAGACCGGGCAGCGCAGGCAGGCCGCGGCGCTGCGCGCGATCCAGGCGCGGCAGGCGGCGATGGAGGGCGACGAGGTCCGCTGCCGCGCGCTGGCCGCCGACGGGCGGGCCGGTGCCGCGCTCGGCCTGCTCGCCCTCGGCCTCGGCCGCCCCGAGGACGCCCTCGAACACCTCCAGGACGCGCACGGCGAGGCGGCCGGGCACGCTCCGCCCGCGGTGCTCGCGCTCGCCGACACCGTGGAGGCCGCCGTCGCGGCGGGCCGTCCCGACGCGGCCGCCGCGCCGATGGCGCGGCTGGCGGCGTACACCCGCGCGGCCGGGCAGCCGTGGGCGGACGGGGTCGCCGCCCGCTGCCGGGCGCTGCTCACCGCCGACGACGCCGAGGCGGACCGGCTGTTCACGCTCGCGCTCGCGGCCCACCGGGGCGGCGGGCGGCCGTTCGAGCGGGCGCGCACGGAACTGCTGTACGGCGAGTGGCTGCGCCGGTCGCGGCGCCGCGCGCGGGCCAGGTCGCGGCTCGGCGCCGCGCTGGAGACGTTCGAGCGGCTGGGCGCGGTGCCGTGGGCGGAGCGGGCCCGCGGCGAGTTGCGCGCGGCCGGCCAGGGGGTGCGGCCCTGCGACCCGCCGGGGCGGCTGACCGCGCAGGAGATGCAGGTGGTGCGGCTGGCGATGACCGGCGCGACCAACCGGCAGATCGCGGCGCGGCTGCGGCTGAGCCACCGCACGGTCGCCTACCACCTCTACAAGGCGTTCCCGAAGCTCGGCGTCGCCTCGCGCGCCGAGCTGCACCGGTACGTCCCGGCCGCCGAGCCGGGCATCGGGGCGGGCGCCGAACGTCCCGCGTGACGGCCCCTGGCGCCTCCGCCACATAAGTGTTCGGCCCGATATTTCCCTTGATCGGGTGCCTCCGCCGTTTCATCATCCGATGGGACGGCGTTGGGGGGCCCGTGGACGTGGCGCGATCGGACGGATCCGCTCGGCGGCCGGCGGAACCGGCGGTGCGCGCGGTCGGCGAGGTGCAGGTCGGCCGCAGCTGCCGGACACCGCTGTTCGCCCGGGTGATCACCGGCCTGTACCTCGTGCTGATGCTGCAGACCAGGCTGGTGAAGCAGGCCGAGACCGGCCCGTCCCACATGCTGCTGTCCGCCACCATCGTCATCACCGGCATCTTCGGCGTGCAATGGCTCCTCGTGCTGTACGGCCCGCGCTCGCAGCGCCCCCGCCGCTGGGTCATCGCGACCCACCTCACCGTGCAGACGGCGCTGGCCCTGCTGCCGCTGGCGGTGTTCGGCACCCACTGGTACCCGGTCGTCGGCGGGTTCCTCGCCGGCGCGATGCTGCTCCTGCTGCGTCCGCCGCTGTCGTGGTTCATGGTGGGGCTCGTCGCCGCCGCCGAGGGCCTGCTGCGCTACTACCAGGGCTGGTCCGCGCAGGACGTGTCCTTCTGCGTGATGGCGACGATCACGGTCGGGCTGTCGATGTACGCGCTGACGCGGCTGTCGGGGTTCGTCCGGGAACTGCACGCCACCCGGGAGCGGTTCGCGGCGGCCGCGGCGGCGCGGGAGCGGCTGGAGGCGTCCGGCAGCCTGCGCGCGGTGCTGGGCGCGGCGCTCACCCGGATCGAGGCGGTGAGCCGGCGCGCCCGCGACCGGCCGCCGGCCGACGCCGCCGCGGCCCGCGCCGACCTGGACGAGGTGGCCCGCACCGCGCGGCGCGCCGCGACCGACGTCCGGTCGATCGTCGGGGCCCTGCAGGGCCCCTCCCCCAGGCGGCACCGGCCCGGACGCGTCACGCAGTCGCGGCTGGCCTGGACGATCCTCGTGTTCCTCACCGTCGGTTTCGGCTGGCAGCAGGTCATCTACGTCCACACGGGAACGGACGGGTCCTGGCGGGCGACCGGCGCGGCGGCCGTGGTGGCGGTCGCCATCGCGGCGCTGCAGCTCCGGCACTCCTCGACCGTGCTGCGCGGGACGCGGCCCAGGTTCGGGGCGTGGACGCTCTCCGCCCAGGTCCTGCTGGTATTCGTGCCGTACGCGCTGCTCGGCCCGGAATGGGCGACGACGGCGTGCCTGGCCACCGGCTCGGTGCTGCTGGTCTCGCGGGGCCGCCGGGCGTGGGTCCTGTTCTCGCTGACCATCGCCGTGTGGTGCGTGCCCGCGCTGTGGGCCTCCTACGGCACGCTGTTCTACCTCTACACCGTCGCGATCTCGGTGCAGATCGGCGTGGTCGTGTTCGCGCTGTACCGGCTGCCGCAGCTGGCCCGCGAGGTCGACGTCGCCCGCGAGCGGCTGGCGCGGATGGCGGCGCTGCACGAGCGGCTGCGCATCTCCCGCGACGTCCACGACCTGCTCGGCCTGGGCCTGTCGACGATCACCGTGAAGGCGGAGCTGGCGCGGCGGCTGGTCACCGCCGATCCGGCCCGCGCGGCGGCCGAGCTGGACGAGCTGGCCGCGCTGGCCCGGCGGTCGCGGGCGGAGGCCAGCGCCGTCGCCGAGGAGGACAGCGCGCTGTCACTGCGGGACGAGGCGGTCTCGGCACGCGCCGCGCTGGCCGCCGCGGGCGCCGAGGTCCGCCTCGCCCTACCGGACCCCGCCGACCTGCCCCCGTCCTCCCCGGTGGACGGTGTGCTGGCGGCCGTGCTGCGCGAATCCGTCACCAACGTCCTGCGGCACGCGCACCCGGAGCACTGCGCCATCACGGTCACCTCCCGCGACGGGATCGTGCGCCTCACGGTGCGCAACGACGGCGTGATCCCCCCGGTGTACACGGGCTCCGCCCCCGGGACCGGCAAGGGCCTGTCGAACCTGACCGCGCGGACCCGCGCCCTGGGCGGCCGGCTGTCCGCCGGGACGGACGGGAACGGCGGGTTCGCCCTGGTCGCGGAGATCCCCCTCCACATGGGGGTGCGGCGGGGGGAGGAAGAGCCCCGTCACATGACGGATTCGCTGCTTCCCTTCCGTGCCTAGCGTCCCTGGCATGACGCAGGACTTCGATTTCCACCGCCGTGCGCGCGTTTCCGGCGTCCCAACTTCCGGCGTCCCCGAGGGGTGGGCCTCATGAGCGAGAGCGACGCGCTCGCCGGGCGCACCGTCCTGCTGACCGGCGTCACCGGCTTCATCGGGCAGGCGCTGCTGGAGCGGCTGCTGTCCGGGCATCCCGGGACCCGCGTGGTGACGCTGCTGCGGGAGCAGCCCGGCGTCACCGCGGAGCAGCGGCTCGACGAGGTGATCGGCAAGCCGGTGTTCGCGCCGTGGCGGGAGCGGACCGGCGAGGACGCGGCCCGCGCGATCGTCCGGGACCGGGTCCGCGTCGTCCCGGCCGACATCACCGAATCCGTCCCCGAGCTGCCGGACGACGTCGACGTGGCGATCCACGGCGCGTCCATCGTGTCGTTCGACCCGCCGATCGACGAGGCGTTCGCGACCAACGTCGTCGGCACCATCGACCTGTACGAGGCGGTCCGCCGCGCCGGGGAGCGGTCCGGGCGGACCCCGCACATCGTGCACGTCTCCACCGCCTACGTCGCCGGTTCCCGCAAGGGCATCGTCCCGGAGACGACCCTCGACCACGAGGTCGACTGGGCCACCGAACTGGACTACGCGGTCGAGGCGCGCCGGACCGTGGAACGCGACTCCCGGCGGCCCGAGGTCCTCGGCCGGCTGCGCGCCGCCGCGCTCGGCGAGCAGGGCAAGGCCGGACCCACCACCGTGGCCGCCGACACCGAGCGCCGCCGCCGCCAAGAAGTCGCCAAACGCCTGACCGACTACGGGCGCGAACGGGCCCGCAGCCTCGGCTGGCCGGACGTGTACACCCTCACCAAGGCGCTCGGGGAACGCGCCGCCGAGGAGACCGCCCGCGACCTGCCGCTGTCGATCGTGCGCCCGGCGATCGTGGAGAGCGCCCTGCGGCACCCGTACCCCGGCTGGATCGACGGGTTCAAGATGGCCGACCCGCTGATCCTCGCCTACGGGCAGGGGATGCTGCGCGCCCTCGCCGGCATCCCGGACGGCATCGTCGACATCATCCCCGTCGACCTGGTGGTGAACGCGCTGCTCGGCGCCGCCGCCAGGGCACCGGAGCCCGGCGCCCCCGCCTACTACCACGTCGGGTCGGGCGCCCGGAACCCGCTGACGCTGCAGCGGCTCGTCGAACTCGTCCAGGGCTACTTCGCCGAGCACCCGCTGCCCGGCACGGACGGGCGCGGGGCGATCCGCCCCCGCGACGTGACGCTGCTCAGCGACGGCCGCGCCGAGAAGATGCTCGGCACGGCCGAACGCGCGATGGACCTCGCCGAACGCGCCCTGCTGATCATGCCCAGCGGGGAGCGCACCCGCGGCTGGCAGCGCACCCTGCACAAGCAGGGCCGCGAGGTGCGGGCGCTGCGCCGCTTCCGGGACCTGTACGGGGCCTACGGCGCCGCCGAGGTCGTCTACGCCGACGCCACCACCCTCGCGCTCGACCGGTCGCTGCCGGACGGCGCGGGCTGCGACTCGGCGGTCATCGACTGGGACCACTACCTCCGCGAGGTGCACTGCCCCGCCGTGACGGGCGCCTTCCGCCTCGCGCCGCCGCACCACCCGCAGCCGCGCCCGGCGCTGACGTCGGGCCGCCCGGCCCCGCCCGCGGTGCGGTTCGCGGAGCGCCGCGACGTCGCGGCCGTGTTCGACCTCGACGGCACGATCGTCGCGTCCGACGTCGTGGAGGCGCACCTGTGGGCACGGCTGCTGGACGTCCCCGTCCGGTCCTGGCCGGGGACGCTGCTGCCCGTCCTGCGGTCCGCGCCCCGCTACCTGCGCATGGAGCAGCGCGACCGCGGCGAGTTCCTGCGCGAGTTCGTCCGCCGGTACGAGGGCGCGAACGAGGCGCGGCTGCGCGCGCTGGCCCGGGAACGGCTCGCGGACGTGCTGCTGCGGCGGGCGTGGCCGCAGGCGATCCGCCGGATCCGGAGCCACCGCGCGGCCGGGCACCGCACCGTGCTGCTCACCGGGACCGTGGACGTCTTCGTGGAGCCGCTCCGCACCCTGTTCGACGACGTGCTGGCGGCGCGGCTCCGCGTCGTCGACGGGCACTTCACCGGGCATTTCGAGCATCCCCCGCTGATCGGGGAGGCCCGCGCCGCGTGGCTGCGCTCCTGGGCCCGCGACGAGGGCGTCGACCTGGCCGGGAGCTGGGCGTACGGGGACCACTACTCGGACCGTCCCGTGCTGGAGCAGGTCGGCAACCCGGTCGCCGTCAACCCCGACCCGCGCCTGTACCGGCACGCCAAACGGGAGCGCTGGACCATCGCGGACTGGGACGGCGACACCGGCGCCGTGTCCACCCTCCTCGATACCGCTCTAGAGGAGGCCCGATGATCCTGGCGCTCGAGTACCACCGCTCACCCGCCCGCTACCTCGCCGCGGCGCGGCTGCCCGGCCGGCTCCGCCCGGCGGCGGTCCCCTCGCTGGCGCCGCTGCGGCTGTCGCACCGCCAGCCGCCCGGCCCCCCGGGGCCCGGCTGGGTGCGGCTGCGGACCGTCCTGTCGGGCATCTGCGGGTCCGACCTGGCGATGGCGGCCGGGAAGGTGTCCCCGTACCTGGGGCCGCTCACGTCGATGCCGTTCGTGCCGGGCCACGAGGTGCTCGCCGAGCTGATGGACGACGTCGACGGCATGCCCGCGGGCACCCGGGTCGTCATCGACCCGGTGCTGCCGTGCCGGGCCCGCGGCACCGGCCCGTGCCCGTCCTGCGCGGGCGGCCACGAGAACAGGTGCGACCACGTGAACGCGGGGCGGATCTCCTCGGGACTGCAGACCGGGTTCTGCGCCGACACGGGCGGCGGCTGGGCGGAGCGGCTGGTCGCGCACCGCAGCCAGCTCCACCGGGTGCCGGAGTCGCTGCCGTCCGAGCGGGCCGTGCTGGCCGAGCCGCTCGCGTGCGCGGTGCGGTCGGTGCGCCGCATCGACGTCCCGCGCGGCACGTCGATCGTCGTGGTCGGCGCCGGGACGGTCGGGCTGCTGACCGTCCTCGCGCTGCGCGAGCTGACCGCCGCCGGGCCGATCATCGTCATCGCGCGGCACGCCGGGCAGCGGCGGCGCGCCCGCGCGCTCGGCGCGACCGAGACCATCGATCCCTCGGCGGCGCTGCGCGGGCTGCGGCGCATCACCGGCGGCTCGCTCGTGCGTCCCGAGCTCGGCCCCGGCTACCTGCTCGGCGGCGCCGACATCGTCATCGACTGCACCGGCGGGGAGGGCCTCGACACCGCGCTGCGCATCGTCCGGGCGGGCGGGACGGTGCTGCTGTCGGGCATGCCGTCCAAGCCGACCGACCTGACGCCCGCCTGGTACCGGGAGCTGAACGTCGTCGGGTCCTACGCCAGCCGCGGCGCGGACGACTTCCAGGCCGCGATCGACCTGGCCGCGCACGACGCGCTCGACGGCTTCGTCGACAGCGTGTACCCCCTCACCCGCTGGCGGGACGCGCTGTCGCACGCGCTGTCCGCCGGCCGCTCGGGCAGCGTCAAGATCGCGTTCGCCCCGCAGAACGGCGGGCCCCCCGCGCCGCCCGGCGAGGCGTCCTCGGCCGCCGGCGGCACCGACCATCTCGATCGCGAAGGAGCCCTTCGATGAGCAGACCGGGACTCGTGCTGGAGGTGGACGAGCGGACGCCACCGATCCTGGTGCACGAGGGAGAGGGGTTCCGCCTGGAACGTTTCCCGCTCGGCACCCGCGTGATCTACCCGCCGGACTCGCTGCCGGGCCTGCGCGACCTGACCGGGCGGATCCGCGACGCGCTGCTGAACCCGCTCGGCAGCGAGCCGCTGCCGGAGCTGCTGCGCTCCGGGATGCGGCTGACGATCGTGTTCGACGACCTGTCGCTGCCGCTGCCGCCGATGCGGGCCCCCGACGTCCGGCAGCGGGTGATCGAGCAGGTCCTGGAGATGGCCGCCGCCGCCGGCGTGGACGACGTCGAGCTGATCGCCGGGAACGCGCTGCACCGCCGGATGACGCCCGCGGAGATCAAGCACATCGTCGGCGAGCGCGTGTTCAACTCGTTCTGGCCGGACCGGCTCCGCAACCACGACGCCGAGGACCGCGACGACCTGAAGTCCCTCGGGCAGACCCGGCACGGCGAGGACGTCGAGATCAACCGGCGGGCCGCCGAGAGCGACCTCATCGTCTACGTGAACATCAACCTGGTGGCGATGAACGGCGGCGCCAAGTCCGTCGCGGTGGGGCTGGCGTCGTACAAGAGCCTGCGGCACCACCACAACGTCCACACGCTGCGGCACTCCCGCTCGTTCAACGACCCGCCGAACTCGGCGATGCACCACTCCTACGACCGGATGCACAGCCTGCTGACGGAGTCGGTGCGGGTCTTCCACATCGAGTGCACCCTCAACAACGACCAGTTCCCGTCGCCGTTCGAGTTCCTGAACAAGCGCGAGTGGGAGTGGACGCTGAAGGACCAGGCGAAGTTCCTGGCCGCCAAGCGCGCCAACGACCTCGCGCCCGCCGGGGCGCGGCACCGGGTGTGGCAGGGGATGCGGGCGCCATACGGGGTGACCGGCGTGCACGCGGGCGCCACCGACCAGGTCCACGAGCGGACGCTCGCCGCCGTGCACCGGCAGCAGCTCACCGAGGTGCACGGCCAGTCGGACGTGCTGATGCTGGGCCTGCCGTACCTGTGCCCCTACAACGTCAACTCGGTGATGAACCCGATCCTCGTGTACAGCCTGGGGCTCGGCTACTACTTCAACATGTACCGGGGCAAGCCGCTCGTCCGCGAGGGCGGCGCCCTGATCATGTACCACCCGATGAAGTCGGAGTTCCATCCGCTGCACCATCCCTCGTACATCGACTTCTACGAGGAGGTGCTGACGCAGACGACGGACCCGGCGACCATCGAGACGAAGTACGAGGAGCAGTACGCCACCGACCCCTGGTACGTCCACCTGTACCGGAACTCGTACGCCTACCACGGCGTCCACCCGTTCTACATGTGGTACTGGGGTGCGCACGCGCTGTCCCATCTGGGGGACGTCATCTGCGTGGGCGCCGACCGCAAGGTCGCGTCCCGGCTCGGGTTCCGCGCGGCGAGCACCCTCGCCGACGCCCTGGAGATGGCGGGGGAGACGGTCGGCCGCAGCCCCAGCCTCGCCTACCTGCACACCCCGCCGATGACTCTGGCGGACGTCCGTTGAGCGGGGGGCGGATGAAGCTGGCGCAGGAGATCCGGCTGCTGCGGCGCGGCCGCGACTGGCGCGGGCGGGCACCCGCGCCCCGGTCGGCGCAGCCGTGGACCGAGGGGCCGCGCACGCGGTCGTTCCCCACCGAGTGGGCGCGGACGCCCCTCGCCGCGGCGGCCCGGACGGTCGCGTTCGACGGCGTGCTGCGGACGGTCACCTGGAGCCAGACGAGACCCGAGGTCCACGGCCTCGACCTCCTCGAAGGCGTGCGGGGCCCGGTCGTGTTCGTCGCCAACCACGCCAGCCACCTCGACACGCCGCTGATCCTCGGTTCGATGCCGGCCCGGGTGCGCCGGCGGGTCGCGGTCGCCGCGGCGGCGGACTACTTCTTCGACGCCCGCTGGCGCGCGGTCGCGACCGCGCTCACCTTCAACGCGTTCCCGATCGAGCGGCGCGGCGTCGAACGCTCCCTGGACCTCGCGTCGGAGCTCGTCGAGGACGGGTGGAGCCTGCTCCTCTACCCGGAGGGGACCCGCTCGCCGGACGGCTGGGCCCGCCGGTTCCGGATGGGCGCCGCGCTGCTGTGCCGCGAGCACGGCATCCCGGCCGTCCCGCTGGTGCTGCGCGGCACGTACCAGGCGATGCCGCGCGGCGGGTTCTGGCCGAAGCCCGGCCGTCCCGTCGTGTCCGTGCGCTACGGCCGCCCGCTCGTCTGCGAACCGGACGAGTCGACGGGCTCGTTCAACGGGCGGCTGGAGGACGAGGTCGGCCGCCTGTGGGTGGAGCACGACGAGGGCTGGTGGGCGTCGCTGCACTCCCCGGACCGCCGCCGCGCCCCGCGCGGGCCGGAGGCGGCGGAGTGGCGCCGCAAGTGGGAGTCGACGCGGCCGAGTCCGCCGTCGGCGCGCCACCACCGCATCTGGCGCCGCCGCTGAGGGGACGCCGAACCCGGGAGGGCGCCGCCGGCCGACGGAGTCCGGCGGCGCCCGTTCCCGTTTCGCCGTCTTCGGGTCAGGTGGCTGGGTCAGGGCACCTCGCCCAGCACGACCTGGGTCACGTTGGGGAAGTCGCCGAAGACCTTCGTCCCGGCGCCGAACCCGTTGCCGGTGACGGTCATCGCGGGCATCGGGCCGAACGCGTCCGCGAGGGTCACCAGCAGCGCGGTGCCCGTCGGGGTGGCCATCTCGGCGTCGATGTCGTGACCCTGCATGGGTGCACGGGCGCGGGCCAGCAGCTCCACGACCGCCGGGCCCGGGTTGGGGATCAGGCCGTGCCGGCACCGGATGAAGCCCCGCCCGACCGGGATGGGCGCGGCCCGGACCTCGTCCACGCCGAGGGTCTCCAGCGCGGCGCACGACCCGACGATGTCGACGATCGCGTCGTGCCCGCCGACCTCGTGGAAGTGGACGTCCTCCGGGGGCGTCCCGTGCACGGCCCCTTCGGCTTCGGCGAGGGTCCGGAACACGGCGAGGGCACGGTCCCGCACGCGGCCGGGGAGGGGGGCGGAGCCGACGAGATCTTCGATGACGGCGTGGGTCCGGGACACGGCGTCGTCCTCGACGCCGACGACGGCCCGGGTCGCCGCGATGCCGCGCCGCGACACCCGCTCGGTGTCCAGGGACCAGCCGGGGACGCCGAGGCCCTTGAGCATGGCGCGGACCTCGCCGAGGTCGGCGCCCGCGTCCAGCAGGGCACCGAGGGCCATGTCGCCGGCGACCCCGGCGAAGCAGTTGACGTAGGCGATGTTCCTCACGCGAGCAGCCTCCAGGCGAGTACCGCGGCCCCGAGGCCGTCGTCGATTCCGGTGGCGGCGAGGCCCGGCGCACCGGAGGTGAGCAGCGCCGCCAGCGCCGCGAGCCCGCCGTCCGAGCTGCCGTAGCCGACGCTCGTCGGCACGGCCACCACGGGGCGGGACGACAGCCTGGCCACGGCCGACGGCAGCGCGCCGTCCATGCCCGCCACGACGATGAGGAGCCGCGCCCGGTCGAGTTCCTCCCGGACGGCGAGGAGCCGGTGCAGCCCGGCGACGCCGACGTCGGCGGTCAGCGTGGCGGGCAGGCCCAGCGCGGACGCCGCCGCCCGTGCCTCTTCCGCCACCGGCAGGTCGGCCGTCCCCGCCGAGACGACCGCGACCGGCCGCGGCACCCACGAGCAGGGCCGGGGACGCGGGCGGGTCAGCACCACGAGCCCGGACCGCGGGTGGTGGACGGCGTCGGGCGCCGCCTCGCGGGCCGCCTCGTACTGCCGCCGGGAGGCGCGCCGGAGGAAGGCCGCCTCCGCGTCGCGGGCGAGCAGGTCCTTGACGCACTCGCGCACCCGGTCCAGGTCGAGGTCTCCGGCGTCGGCGGCCGCGATCGGACGGCTCACACGTCCCCCCGCTCGTCGATGAGATCTGTGTCGGTGACGCGCGTGTCGATGCAGCGCGTGTCGATGAGGTGCGTGTTGATGAGGTGCGCCGAGTATCCGGCGCCGTACCCGTTGTCGATGTTGACCACGACGACGCCCGGCGAGCACGCGTTCAGCGCCGACAGCAGCGCGGCCTTCCCGGGCAGGTGCCCGCCCGCGGAGGTCGGCAGGGCGATGACCATCCGGTCCACCAGCCCGGACACCAGCGTCGGCAGCGCGCCGCCGGTCCCGTCCGCGACGACGAACACCGCGGGGCCGTCCTGCTCGCGGAGCCAGCCGGGCAGCGCGGCGGGGTCGTGCACGGGCGCGTCGTACCGGCGCACGACGCGGCTGCCCATCGCCTCGGCGACCAGTGCCGCCTCCTCGGCGGCGGGCTCGTCGGCGGGCCGGCCGCACACGATCTCGACCCGCCCGGCGCCCCGCCGCGCGACCGGCGCCAGCACGGCCAGCCGCGCCCGCTCGTTGACCACGGCGTCGGGGAACGCCGCGCGCAGCGCGCGGAGGGTCTCCCCGCAGGCGCGGGTCGCGAGGACGTTGGTGGCTCCGGCTCCGGTCAGGCTTTCCGCGATGGCGACGACCTCCACCGTCGTCTTGCCCTCGCAGAACACCGCCTCCGGGTGGCCGCGGCGCCGGCTCCGGCCGAGGTCGACGCGGGCGAAGCCCAGCTCGGCGACGGCATCGGGGGTGGTCACGAGGCGGCCGCCCGCAGGCGGGGCAGGCCGAGCACGGCGTTGTGGCTGCCCTGCCGGTACGGCTCCAGATCCAGGGTCACGTAGCGGAAACCGGCGTCCTTGAGCAGCGCGGCTATCTCCGGCGCCCGCCCGGCGACACGCCCGATGTCGGACGCCTCCACCTCGATGCGCGCCAGGTCACCGCCCTGGTCGCGGACGCGGAACCGCCCGCCGAACCCGGCGCGGCGCAGCGCGTCCTCGGCGTCCTCGACCCGCCGCAGCGCCTCCCGGGTGACCGGCACCCCGTACGCGAGGCGCGACGACAGGCACGCCGAGGCGGGCTTGTCGGACGTGGGCAGCCCCAGCCCGCGGGCGGCGTCGCGCACGTCCGCCTTGCTGAGCCCCGCGTCCACCATCGGGAACCGGGCCCCCATCCGGCGGGCGGCGCTCTGCCCGGGACGGTGGTCCCCGAGGTCGTCGGTGTTCACGCCGAGCAGGACCGGCCAGTCCCCCGCCTCCGCCGCGACCGCGGCCAGCACCGAGACGAGGGCCTCCTTGCAGAACCGGCACCGGTCGGCGCCGTTGGCCGCGTACCGCGCGTCGTCCAGCTCACCGGTCCGCACCACGCGGTGCCGCATCCCGAGCCGCGCGGCCTGGGCGCGGGCGTCGGCCAGCTCCGACCGGGCCAGCGACGGCGAGTCGGCCGTGACCGCGAGGGCCCGGTCCCCGAGTTCCCGGTGGGCCAGATAGGCCAGCAGCGAGCTGTCCACACCGCCCGAGTAGGCGACCACGGCGCCCGGCAGCGCGGCCAGCGACCGGCGCAGGGCCGAGACCTTGGGGGTGTCCGGCGGCCGCGGAACGGGCCTGTCGGCCATGGGCATCTCCTTCGGCGTAGTCCTCCGGGTGCGACGCTAGGCGCGGTGGAGGAACGCCGAATCCGTCATCCGACGGGCGACCTGCGGTGTGCGCGGCGGTACCGGCGGCGCCGGCGGTAACGCGCGGCACGGCGCCCGCCAGGCCGCGAGGAAAGGGTTCTGAGCACGATCCCGGCCTGGCGGACGCCGTGGGTCATGGGCGTCGACGGCGCTGAGCCTCGGCCGGCGCCCGTGCCGACGGACTCCAGCGCGGTGTTGCCGTAGTGCGGTTCTGCGGGCGCGCAGCCCCATGGCGCCACTATCGCAAATGAATGGCAGTTGCGTCCAGAACGCAGTACGGCGGGGTTGAGGGCCTGCCCAGTGGCAATGCTTGTACGTGAGGGGGTGACCCCAGCACGATGACCGAGGCCGCCGGAGGTGCCGCCCGGACACCCGCCCGCGGATTGCGCGGCCTGGCCGAGAACACACCTCCGTACCGGGAGCGCTGGGCCGACCTGCTCCGCGCGGTCGCGATCCTCCTGGTGATCACCGGTCACTGGCTGGCCGCGGTGGTGACCTATGACCGCGGGGGCCTGCACGGCGTCCACGTCCTGGAGGTCCTGCCCTGGGCGCGTTGGCTGTCGTGGATCTTCCAGGTCATGCCGGTGTTCTTCCTCGTCGGGGGGTTCGCGAACGCCGCGTCGCTGAGGTCGGCCCGCGAACGCGGTGCGGGCCGGCGGGACTGGCTGCTGAGCCGGACCGACCGGCTGCTGCGTCCCACCACGGTGTTCCTCGTCGTGATGGCGGCGACGGCGATGGCCGCCCACGCCCTCGGCGCCGACCCCGAGCTGATCGGACTGGGGCTCTGGCTCGCACGCATCCCGCTGTGGTTCCTCGCCGTCTACGTCGGCGTCGTGGTCCTCGCCCCCGTGATGTACGCCCTGCACCGGAGATGGGGGCTCGCGGTCCCCCTCGTCCTGGCCGTCCTGGCGGGAGCCGGCGACGTCGCCCGGCTCGGCTTCGACCTGCCCCACGGCGGCTCGGCCAACTTCGTCCTGGTGTGGCTGGCGGTCCATCAGCTCGGGTTCGCCTGGCAGGACGGCCGGCTGCCGGCGCGGTGGACGACCGCCGCGCCGCTGCTCGCGGGCGGCCTGTGCGGCCTGATCCTGCTCACCCTGCTCGGGCCCTACCCGATCAGCATGGTCGCCGTCCCCGGCGCCGAGGTGCAGAACACCTCCCCGCCCACCGTGGCCCTGCTGTCCCTGGCGATCGCCCAGACCGGGGTCGTGCTGCTGCTGCGCGACCGGGCCGACCGGTGGCTGCGGCGAACCCGCGTCTGGATGACCGTGGTCGGGGTCAACGCGGTGATCCTCACCGCGTTCCTGTGGCACATGACGGCGGTGGTGGTCGCCGCCGCCGTCCTCTACCCGACGGGCGTGTTCCCTCAGCCGCCGATCACGACCGCCGAGTGGGTCCTGCTGCGGCTTCCCTGGCTGGCCTTCCTTGCCGCCGTCCTCGCCGTCCTGATGGCGCTGTTCGGCTGGGTCGAATGGCGCGGGCGGTTCCGCCCCGCCCGCACGAAGGCGTTCTCTCGCGATGGCGCGCGTGGCAGGACGTCCACCGCGCTGACCGTCGCCGGCCTGGGGGGCGCGCTGAGCGGGCTCATCGGCGTCACCCTGGCCGGCCAGGACTTCCACGCCCCGGCCGGCCTCCCGGCACCGGCACTGCTGGTCTACCTCGGCGGCGCCCTCATCCTGCACCTGGCGCAACGCCGGCGATAGGCGCGGACGGGCGCGGTACCGGTCGGTCGTCAGTAGCGGCGGCCGCCGCGGCCGCCGCGGAACCTGGCCAGGAGGCGGCGGGCCTTGGCCTGGGTGCGCGGGTCCCTGGCCATCCGCTGCGCCTTCGCCTTCGTTCGCTGGCCCTGCGGGCTCTGGAGGTATCTCTTGATCCGGTTGACGACGGGCATGTTCCGCTCCTCAGCCTGGGTTGACTGTTCAACGTCTGCCCAATCAAAAGAGTTCGGAACCTTTCGGGGAGGGGCCGCTTCCGTCGTCGCCCCGTCGCGGATCACGCCTTCCGGGCGGTTCGGACGGTCAGCAGGGTGAGGACGGTGAGGACCGCGCCGAACCACAGGGCGGCGGTGGTGGACGCGCCGTCCACGATGAGGCCGCCGAACAGGGCACCGAGGGCGATGGCGAGGTTGAACATGACGGTGTTCAGGGCCGTGACGGCCTCGGCGTGGCCGGGCGCCGCCTTGAAGATCCACATCTGGACGCCGACGGGATAGGCGCCGAACGCGAGGCCCCACAGGACCAGGAGCGCGATGCCGGTTCCCGCGGTGCCGCCGACGAGCGGGAACAGGGCCAGGACGAGGGTGAGCAGCACGGCGACGGCGACGAGGGTGGCGCGGACGTCGCGTCCGGCCGCGCTGCCGCCGGCGAAGGTGCCGACGATGCCGGCCGCGCCGAACACGAGCAACAGCGGCCCGATGAGCTTCTCGTCGATGCCGGAGATGTCCTGGAGGACGGGGCTGACGAAGGTGTACGCCGCCATGTGCCCGGTGATCAGCAGGAAGGTGGTGATGATGGGCGCGCGGACGGCGGGGAGCCGGAACAGCCCGAACATGCCGCCGAGCCCGATGGAGTCGCCGGCGGGGATCCGCGGCAGCAGCGCGAACAGCGCGGAGAGCGACACGAGGCCGAGCCCGGCGAAGGTGAGGAACGCGATGCGCCAGTCGGTGAGCCCGCCGATCAGCGTGCCGGCCGGGATGCCGAGGACGTTGGCCGCGGTGGCGCCGCCGAAGGCGATCGAGGTGGCGCGGCCGACGTGCCCCTCCGGGACGAGCCGGACGGCGATCCCGGCGGCGAGCGCCCAGAACCCGCCGATGCTGATGCCGATCAGGAACCGCGCGGCCAGCAGTGTCGGGAAGTCCGGGGCCAGGAACGACAGCGCGTTGGCCACCACCATCAGCGTGATCAGGCCGATCAGGACGGCGCGGCGGTCCAGGCGCCCGATCGCCACCGGGACCAGCAGCGCGCTCACGGCGGCGACGAGACCGGGGACCGTGACCATCAGGCCCGCGGTGCCCTTGGAGATCCCGAAGTCGCCGCCGACGGAGGTGAGCAGGCCGACGGGGAGCTGCTCGGCCGTCACGACGAGGAAGGTCCCGACCGCGACCGCCACCACGGCCAGCCAGCGCTTGAGGGAGACGTGCTCGGGGACGGGCCCGGCGGTCGCGGGGGCGTCGATGTGGGTCATGGTGCAGGGCTCCGTGACGTCAGGCGGCCAGGTCGGCTGAGGGCCGCGGAACCCGCGGGACGGGAGTCGGCGGCGTCGGCGCCTTGGGCGGGATCTGGCCGAGGAGCATCCCGGCGAAGGCGATGACCATGCCCAGCAGCTGGACCGGGCTGAGCGCCTGGCCGAGGGCCGCCCAGCCGATGACGGCCGCGGAGAGCGGGCTCAGCAGGACGAGGAACGCGACCGAGCCGGCGGGCAGGCGGGAGATGCCGCGGAACCAGATCCAGTACGCGATGGCGGTGCCGATGACGGCGAGGTAGAGGTAGCCGGAGATCGCGGCGCCGTCGAGCGCGGGCGGCGCGCCCTCCACCAGCAGCGCCACGGGCACGAGCAGCAGGCCGCCGGCGGTGAGCTGCCAGCCGGTGAACGGCAGCGCCCCCACCCCGTCCGGGTGGCCCCAGCGCTTGGTGAGGACGGTCCCGGCGGCCATGGACGCGGCCCCGGCGAGCCCGGCGACGATCCCGGCGGTGTCGAGGACCGCGTCGGAGCGCAGCACCACGAGGCTCACCCCGAACACGCCGATGAAGCCCGCCAGGATCTTGTGGCCCGTGGGCCGCTCGGACAGCAGGAGCGCGGCGAGGGCGAGCGTGAACAGCGGGCCGACCGCGCCGAGGATGGCGGCGACGCCGCCGGGCAGCCGGTAGGCGGCCAGGAACAGCAGCGGGAAGAACACGCCGATGTTCAGCGCGCCGAGCACCGCGGCCCGCCAGACCCACACGCCGCGGGGCAGGACGCGGCTGATGAGCAGCAGCGCCAGCCCCGCCGGCAGCGCGCGCAGCAGCGCGGCCAGGAGCGGGCGGTCGGGCGGGAGGAACTCGGTGGTCACGGCATAGGTCGATCCCCAGACGACTGGGGTGAGGGCGGTGAACGCGACCGTCCCGGGGGTGCCCGACATCTTGTTACCTTCGTGTTGATTATCTTAGTACTAAGATAATCGCCGCCATGAGCTCTAACGTCAAGTAGATCAACGTTGAGCTTTATTCCCGCGGGCACACCCGGGCGGCCGCCGGTGTCAGAACGCCTCGTCGAGGGCGACCTTGCCCTCCACCCCCCTCTGGTAGGCCGAGACGCGGCGTTCGAAGAAGTTGGACAGCTCCTGGACGTCCTGCAGCTCCATGAACGAGAACGGGTTCTGCGCGCCGTAGCGGGGCGGGAGGCCGAGCCGGACCAGGCGCTGGTCGGCCACGTATTCGAGGTAGGTGCGCATGTCGTCGGCGCTCATGCCGGGCAGGCCGGCGCCGCACAGGTCGCGGGCGAAGCCGAGCTCCGCCTCGACGGCCTCCTCCATCATGCGGGTGACCTGGCCGGTCAGCTCCGGGTCGAACAGGCCGGGCTCCTCGGCCCGGACGGTGTCCACCACGGAGAACGCGAACTCCATGTGCATGGACTCGTCGCGGAAGACCCAGTTCGTTCCGGACGCGAGGCCGTTCAGGAGGCCGCGCGACCGCAGCCAGTAGACGTAGGCGAAGGCGCCGTAGAAGAACAGGCCCTCGATGCACGCGGCGAAGCAGATGAGGTTCAGCAGGAAGGCGCGGCGGTCGGCGGCGGTGCGGAGCTCGTCCAGGGCGCCGAGCGAGTCGATCCAGCGGAAGCAGAACGCCGCCTTCGCGCGGATGGACGGGATGTGCTCGATCGCCGCGAACGCCTTCGCGCGCTCGTCCTGGTCGGGCAGGTAGGTGTCCAGGAGCGTCAGGTAGAACTGCACGTGGACGGCCTCCTCGAACAGCTGCCGCGACAGGTAGAGCCGGGCCTCCGGGGCGTTCACGTGCTTGTAGAGGTTGAGCACCAGGTTGTTCGCCACGATCGAGTCGCCGGTCGCGAAGAACGCGACCAGCCGGTTGACGAGGTGCACCTCGGCGGGTGTGAGGCGGGCCAGGTCGACGAGGTCGGACGCCAGGTCCACCTCCTCCACGGTCCACGTGTTGCGGATCGCGGCGCGGTACCGCTCGTAGAAGTCGGGGTAGCGCATGGGCCGCAGCGTCAGGTCCATACCGGGATCGAGCAGCATCATTGGCAGGCCTCGCAGGTCTCGGGGTTCTCCAGGGAGCAGGCGGCCGCGGCCGACTGGGCGGTGGCCGACTGGGCGGCGACCGTCGTCTGCGCGATGCGGGTGGCCGGGCGGGAGCGCAGGTAGTAGGTCGTCTTGAGACCGCGCCGCCAGGCGTAGGCGTACATCGAGGAGAGCTTCCCGATGGTCGGCGTCTCCATGAACAGGTTCAGCGAGTGCGACTGGTCGATGTACGGGGTGCGGGCGGCGGCGAGGTCGATCAGTGCCTTCTGCGGCAGTTCCCAGGCGGTCCGGTAGAGGGTCCGCATCTCGTCCGGGAGGTCCACGAGGCCCTGGACGGACCCGTTCGCCTTCTTGATCGCCTCGCGGACGGCCGGCGTCCACAGGCCGAGCGACTTCAGATCGTGCACCAGGTAGTTGTTGATCTGCAGGAACTCGCCGGAGAGCGTCTCGCGCTTGAACAGGTTGGACACCTGCGGCTCGATGCACTCGTAGCAGCCCGCGATGGACGCGATCGTGGCGGTCGGCGCGATGGCGATGAGGAGCGAGTTGCGCAGGCCGACCTCGGCGACGCGCTCGCGGAGCCTTTCCCATTCCTCGGGCCGGGTGGGGGACGCGTCCGGGAAGTGGTCCGGATGCAGGACCCCGCGGGCCGTGCGGGTCAGGTCGTACGCCGGGAGCGGACCGTGGGCGGCGGCCAGGTCGGCGGACGCGCCGTAGGCCGCCAGCGCGATCTCCTCCGAGATGCGTGTGGACAGGTCGCGGGCCTCCGGCGAGTCGAAGGGGAGGCGGAGCGTGAAGAAGACGTCCGCGAGACCCATCACGCCGAGGCCGACGGGCCGCCACCTGTGGTTCGCCGTCTCCGCCTCGGGCGTCGGGTAGAAGCCGCGGTCGATGGTGCGGTCCAGGAACCGGACGGCGGTACGGACGGTGGCGCGGAGCCGGTCCCAGTCCACGCCGGACGGCGTGACATGCGCGGCGAGGTTCACCGACCCGAGGTTGCAGACGGCCGCCTCTCCGTCACCGGTCACCTCCAGGATCTCCGTACAGAGGTTCGACAGATGAACCGTCTGACCGGGTTCGGCGGTCTGGTTGCAGGCGCGGTTGGCGGCGTCCTTGAACGTCATCCACCCGTTGCCCGTCTCGGCCAGGGTCCGCATCATCCGCCCGTACAGCTTGCGCGCCGGAAGCTGCCGGACGTACCGGCCTTCCTTCTCGGCGTCGCGGTACGCCCGGTCGAACGCGTCGCCCCACAGGTCCGCCAGCTCGGGGACCTCCTTCGGGTCGAACAGCGACCAGGTCGCGTCCTGCTCGACGCGGCGCATGAACTCGTCCGGGATCCAGTTCGCCAGGTTGAGGTTGTGGGTGCGGCGCGCGTCCTCGCCGGTGTTGTCGCGCAGTTCGAGGAACTCCTCGACGTCGGCGTGCCACGGCTCCAGGTAGACGCACGCGGCCCCCTTGCGGCGCCCGCCCTGGTTGACGGCGGCCACGGACGCGTCGAGCGTGCGCAGCCACGGGACGATGCCGTTGGAGTGCCCGTTGGTGCCGCGGATCAGCGAGCCCCGCGACCGCACCTTCGTCCACGAGATCCCGATGCCGCCCGCGTACTTGCTGAGCCGCGCCACCTGCGCGTACCGCTCGTAGATCGACTCCAGCTCGTCGCACGGCGAGTCGAGCAGGAAGCAGGACGACAGCTGGGGACGGCGCGCCGCGGAGTTGAACAGCGTCGGTGAGCTGGGCAGGTACGACAGCGTGCTGAGCAGCCCGTACAGTTCGGCCGCGTCGTCCACGGTGTCCGCGAGGCCGCACGCGACACGCAGCAGGAAGTGCTGCGGGCGTTCCAGGACGAGGCGCGTCCGCGGATGCCTCAGCAGGTACCGGTCGTAGAGGGTGCGCAGCCCGAAGTACTCGAAGCGGTCGTCGGCCGACTCGTCGACGAGCGCGTCGAGCGCGGGCGCGTCGGCCGCGACGAACGCGGCGGGCGCGTCCGCCAGCAGACCCGCGCGGTGCGCGGCGGCGACCGACTCGGCGAACGTCCGGACGCCCGCGGCGGCCGCCTCCTCCCGGATGCGGGTGCCGAGGAGCCGCGCGGCGACCCGGGAGTATCCGGGTTCGGCGGGGACCAGGGCGCCCGCCTCGCCGATCGCGAGGTCCCGCAGCGCCGCCGCGTCCGCCCCGTCCCCGGCCCGGACGGCGGCCAGCACCCGGCCCGCGTCGACGCCGGGTATCGCGGCGCAGGCGGCCTCGACCTCGGCGGCGATCTCCGCGAACGGCGTGGGCGGCGCCGGTGGCGCGGCCAGATCCTGTGTCACGTGCTCTCTCCCCTCGCAGGCCGCCTCGCGGAGGCATGCGAACGGGACGCGAGCGGCCCCGCCGGGGCGCGCCGCGCTCCGTCCCGGCCCACCCGCGAGGCAAGGACATGTCGGTCTGGGGGATGAACCCCAGACTTCAGAAGTCCGTCAGGCGATCCTCGCTCCGCTGGAGCTCCACTGCGGTCACCCGACGTCCTCGTGCGGGCAGGTCTTCGGACTCGCGGGCGCCGCCTCGTTCCGAGGCGTCCTACTGGCCGTCGCTTCCCGGGCCGGGTGGCCCAGTGCTCGATGACGGCGGTCGTTCCCGCTCACCGCTGCGGGGCAGTCCCGGATTCGCACCGGGTTCCCTCTCACGTCGCCCCCGCCGCGGACGGCGGGGGCGAACCAGCACGGGATTGAACCCTACATCTAGTTGACGATCTTTGCGCAACCCCAAGATGTTGGGCGTGTCTGAAAGCCTTGGCGGGGTCGGCTGCGCGCGCGGCGACCCGGGTGGGAGGATGGTGCGCGCCATGTCCCCGCATGCCCCGAACCCGGTGTTCCGGACCGCTCGCGCGGTGGTGTTCGCCACCGTGTGCGTCACCCTTGCCATCGCCGGGCACGTGCTGGCCGCGGGGACGGTCCCGGCCTGGTCGGCGGCGGTGGGGTTCGTCCTCGTCCTCGGCGTGACGCTGCTGCTGGCGGGCCACGAGCGCTCGCTGGCGACGATCCTGGGCGGGCTCCTCGGCGGGCAGTTCGCGCTGCACACCCTGTTCACGGCCACCGCCGGGCCGGTCCACCATCCGGCTGCGCACGGCGCGATGGCGCACGGCCCGGACGTCCTGGTCCCGGTCGCGCACGGCACGGACGGCCCCGCGATGACGCTCGCGCACACCCTGGCCGCGCTCGTCGCGGCGTGGTGGCTGCGGCGCGGTGAGCGGGCCGCGTGGACGCTGGCCCGGCGCCTCGCCGCCGCGGCGGACCGCCCGATCCGGCTGCTGCTCGCCCTCCTCACCGTTGAACCCGCGGCGCCGCCGCGGCGTATTCCCGTGACACCGGCGGCCGTCGCCGGCCCGGCCACCGGCCGGGTCCTGCGGCACCAGGTCGTCCGGCGGGGTCCCCCGCCGCGTTCGAGGGCGCTCGCCTGAGCCGAGCGCCGTACGTCACCGGGACGCCGGACCACGGCGCTCCCGCGTCTTCCCGTACGACTCGAACGGAGTTCCGTCATGTCCTTCATTCCGCATGCCCGCCGGGCGGGCGCGGTCGCGTCCCTCGCCGCGATCTCGGTCACGGGCCTGGCCACGGCCGCGTCCGCGCACGTCACCGCCAACCCGAAGAGCGCCGAGCAGGGCTCGTACGCCAAGGTCGCGTTCCGGGTGCCGAACGAGCGGGACAACGCGTCCACCACGAAGGTCGTGGTGCACCTCCCGGCCGAGCACCCGCTGTCGTCGGTGTCGGTCCGTCCCGTGCCCGGCTGGAAGGTGCAGGTGGAGAAGTCCAAGCTGGCCGAGCCGATCGAGGCGCACGGCGGCAAGCTGACCGAGGCCGTCAGCAAGATCACCTGGTCGGGCGGTGAGATCGAGCCCGGCGAGTTCGAGGAGTTCGACGTCTCCATGGGCCGGCTGCCCACCGACACCGACCGGATGGTCTTCAAGGCGGACCAGACGTACTCGAACGGCGAGGTCGTCAAGTGGGCGGAGGAGCCGCCGGCGGAGGGCGCGGAGGAGCCCGAGCACCCCGCCCCGGTTCTTAGGCTGCTTCCCGAGGGTGGCACGGAGACCGCCGGGCTGACCGCACAGCAGAAGCCCGCCGAGCCCGCGGCGGCGTCCGCCGACGACGGGACGGCCCGCCTGCTCGGCGGCGTCGGCATCGCCGTCGGAGTGGTCGGCATCGGAGTCGGCGGAGCCGGCATGGCACGAGCGAGGAGCAAGGCATGATCCGCATGGCGAGGCTGGCCGCGGCGATGACGCTGACCGTCGCGCTGTCGGCGCTGTTCGCGGCCCCGGCATCGGCGCACGACACCCTGACCGGTTCGAGCCCGAAGAAGGACGCGACCGTCGAGGCGCCGCCGGAGATCGAACTGACCTTCTCGGCCCCGGTGCGGCTACCGCGCGTGGTCGTCACGGACACGGCCGAGAAGCGGTTCTTGACGGGAGCTCCTGAGGCGGTCGACAACAAGGTCACGGTGGCGCTCAACGGGACCATGCCCAACGGCGAGTACACGGTCGCGTGGCGCGTCGTGTCGTCGGACGGCCACCCGATCCAGGGCACCTACAAGTTCACCGTGGAGGGCGCGCCCGCCGGGTCCGCCGCCCCGTCCAGCGCCCCGTCCAGTGCCGCGGCCGAGCCCCCGGCCCCGGCACCGACCGCGACCAACGCCGCGTCCTCGGAGGATTCGGGCGGCTCGTCGGGCTGGCTGTGGATCGGCCTGATCGCCCTCGTCATCGGCGCGGCGGCCGGCGCGATCGCCTGGCTCCGCCGCTCCACGGCGTCCGAGAACTGATCGATTCGGCTACCGGTCGGGTGATTACATGATTACGGTGATTACCCGACCGGTTGCACCCTTGGGGGCCGAATGATCGTCGAGTACATCCGCTACCGCATCGACCCGCGGGCGGCCGAGGAGTTCGAGGCCGCCTACGCGCGGGCGTCCGCCGCGCTCGCCGCCGCACCACAGTGCGTGGACTACGAACTGTCCCGGTGCGTCGAGGAGCCCGGCGGCTACGTCCTGCGCATCGGCTGGACGTCCGCCGACGACCACATGAAGGGCTTCCGGGGCGGCGAGCACTTCCCCGCGTTCTTCGCCGAGATCAAGCCGTACGTCCAGGCCATCGAGGAGATGCGGCACTACGAGCGGACGTCCGTGCGCGGCACAGGCTCGTCCGTCCCGACGATGTACGAGTGGGCGGGCGGCGGCGAGGCACTCGAACGCCTCACCGAGGTCTTCTACACGAACGTCCTCAAGGACGACCTGCTCAGGCCCCTGTTCGAGCACATGGCACCCGGCCACCCGAAGTGGGTCGCGATCTGGCTGGGCGAGGTGTTCCGCGGCCCCGAGCGGTACGGCCGCGAGCGCGGCGGATACCACCACATGGTCCGGCAGCACCTCGGCAGGGCCATCACCGAACCGCAGCGGCGCCGCTGGGTCTCCCTGCTGATGGACGCCGCGGACGAGACCGGCCTCCCCGCCGACCCGGAGTTCCGCGCCGCGTTCACGTCCTACATCGAGTGGGGGACCCGCATCGCCCTCACCAACTCCCAGCCGGACGCCGAGCCGCCCCTTGAAGCTCCGATGCCCCACTGGGACTGGGGCGTCGCCCCGCCCTACATCCCCACCAGCCCCTGACCGAGCTCCACGCGAGACGTGCCGTCCTCCCGCACCGGGAGGGCGGCACGTTGATGTACTCGCCTCGGTGAGGGAGACCTTTCATGGCGAGCGCTTCGGCCTGCGTTCATGGTCCGTTCGCCCGGTGGTGGTTGGGTGCCGCGTATGCGCGCTTGCCTGGCCGTCTCCGCACGGGAACCCGATGAGCCGATCCCGCACGAGGTGCTGGAGGCGGCCCGGTGGGCCATCGCCGAGGCGGTGCCCGCGCCCGCCGACCGCTGGCGGACCGCCGAGTGGATCTCCCCCGATGGCGGTACCGCACTGCTCGCCTGGTCGAACGAGCCTCCCGAGGACCCGTTCCCGGACCCGCTCCTCACCTCCGGTGACCGCGTCCTGAGCTACTGCGGCTACCTGGGCGGCAAGGGCGACGCCGACCTGCTGCTGGACGCCGCGGCCCTCGGGGACGACCTCGACGACATCGGCGGCTGCTTCTCGGTGTTCCGCGCCGGGCCGGACGGCTTCGAGGCCGCCACGTCCGTCACCCGCGCCTGCCCCGTCTACCACGCCGAGGCGGGCGGTCTGCGGTTCGCCGCGTCCCGCGCCCTGCTGGCGCACCTGGCGGCGCGCGCCGCGGCGACCGGGCTGAGCCGCCCGGCGCCCGCCTACGACGTGATGGCACTGCAGTCGATGGTCCGGCACGGGTTCTTCGTCTCCGACGAGACGCCGTTCGAAGGCGTGCGGGCGGTGCCGAACGCCGCCACGCTCGTCGCGCGGCGCGGCCGCGCGGTCGGCGTCGTCCAGCGCCCGCTGCCCGAGCAGGGACGGGCGCCGCGCGGCCGCGGGGAGGCCCGGGAACGGGTGGAGCCGCTGGCCGAGGCGCTGCTGGCGGCCGTGGAGCCGTTCAAGTGGCACGACCGGCCGATGCGGCTGGCGCTGTCCGGGGGCCGCGACAGCCGGCTGATCGCCGCCGCCTGCCACGCCGCCGGGGTGCCGTTCTTCGGGGCGACCCACGGCCTGGCCGACAGCCCCGACGTGCTGCTGGCGCAGCGGGTCGCCGAGGTCCTGGGGGTGGAGTGCGAGGTGACGATCGACAAGCAGCGGTCCGGTGCGGTCGTCGTCCGGCACCCGCTGCGTCGCGCCCACGCCCTGGTCCGCATGTGCGAGGGCATGAACTCGGCCTACGAGGGCGTCAACCGGTGGGCGCCCTTCGACCCCGAGCCGCGCAGTTCGGGCTCCGGCGGGGAGCGGCTGCGGGGCGGTTTCCTGTCCGACCAGCCCGACCTGACCCGCGACGGCGTCCACCGCCGCCTCAGGACCGTCTTCCTGGCCCAGCGCGAGTTCCTCACCGCGGACGCCAACGCCTACGCCCAGCGCTACTACGACCGGTGGGCCGACCGCTACGAGCGCGACGGCGTCGACATCCTCGACAAGCTGCACATGTTCTACAAGACCGGCCGCTGGCTCGCGGGCTCCCACACGGCGACGCTGATGAACTGGGCCTACTACCACCCCTTCCTCGACAACCGCGTGGCGCGGGCCGCGCTGGCGCTGCCCGTGGAGTGGCGGCTGAGCGAGGAGCCGCTCGCGCTGGTCATGCACATGCTCGCGCCGCAACTGCGCGACATCCCGTTCGACGGCAAGCGGTGGCGGTTCGAGCAGCGGCGGCCCCGCTCGCTTCGCGAGTGGCCGGGCTGGCGGCGCCGCGCCACCCCGCCGAGCACGCCGGCCGGCGGGTTCAACTGGCGCAAGTCGTACGGTCCGGAGCTCGCGGACGTGTTCCGCGAGCACATCCTGGACGGGCCGCCCGAGCTGTTCTCCATCCTCGACCGCGGCGCCGTGGAGCGGCGGCTGGCCGAGGTGCCGCCGCGCCGCCCCGGCCAGAGCTGGCACCTGCTCTCGCTGAGCGTCCTGCTGTCGGGCGCCTGGCGCGAACCCGAACCGGCCGACCTCCCGGACATCGAGGTCCCCGCCCCGTAGCCGCCGTTCACCTCGCGTCGCCAAACGAAGCTTCGGCCGACCTTAAAGAAACGCGCCGATACCCCCGTTCGGGGGTGGCGTACGTCACGCGGTATGGCGACGATCCTCGTACCGGGTGTCCGTGCGGCTTCGAGGAGAGACCATGCCCGCAGTCGAGTTCCGTGCGGCGCGCGACTTCCTGCTCGCGCATCGTGATGACTACGCGACCGCGTACGAGAAGTTCCGCTGGCCGGTGCTGACCGGCTTCAACTGGGCGCTGGACTGGTTCGACAAGGTCGCCGACAGCAACGACTCGCCCGCGCTGTGGATCGTCGAGGAGGACGGCTCGGAGGCCAGGTACTCCTTCTCGGACCTGTCGCGGCGGTCGAACCAGGCGGCGAACCTGCTGCGGCGGGCCGGGGTGCGGCGCGGCGACCGGATCATCCTGATGCTCGGCAACCAGGTCGAGCTGTGGGAGACCGTGCTGGCCGCGATGAAGATCGGCGCGATCCTGATCCCGTGCACGCCGCTGCTCGGCACCGCGGACCTCCAGGACCGGCTGACGCGCGGCGACGCCCGGCACGTGGTCGTCTCGTCCGCCGACACCGGCAAGTTCGACGGCGTCCAGGGCGAGTACACGAAGATCGCCGTGGGCGGCCCGGTGGACGGGTGGGTGGACTACGCCGGCGCGTACGAGGAGGCGGAGTCGTTCACGCCCTACGGCCTCACCATGTCGCGGGACACGCTGCTGCTGTACTTCACGTCCGGGACGACGGCGAAGCCGAAGCTCGTCGAGCACACGCACGCGACCTACCCGGCGGGGCACCTGTCCACGATGTACTGGCTCGGGCTGCGGCCCGGGGACGTCCACCTGAACATCTCGTCGCCGGGGTGGGCCAAGCACGCGTGGAGCAACATCTTCGCGCCGTGGAACGCCGAGGCGTGCGTGTTCATCTTCAACTACACCCGGTTCGACGCGGACCGGCTGCTCGACACCCTCGAACGCTGCGGCGTCACGAGCTTCTGCGCGCCGCCGACGGTGTGGCGGATGCTGATCCAGGCCGACCTGGGGCGGCTCGCCACCCCGCCCCGGGAGGTCGTGGCGGCCGGCGAGCCGCTCAACCCTGAGGTGATCGAGCGGGTCCGGGACGCGTGGGGCCGGACGATCCGGGACGGGTTCGGGCAGACCGAGACGACCGTGCAGATCGCCAACACGCCCGGCCAGCCCGTCAAGCCGGGCTCGATGGGACGCGCCGCGCCCGGCTACCGGGTGGTGCTGATCGACCCGCTGACCGGGCTGCCGGGGGACGAGGGCGAGATCTGCCTTGAGCTGGAGGACCGCCCGCTCGGGCTGATGGTCGGCTACCACGGCGACGAGGCGCGCACCGAGGAGGCCATGGCGGGCGGCTACTACCACACGGGCGACATCGGTTCCCGCGACGAAGATGGGTACATCACCTATGTCGGGCGGGCCGACGACGTGTTCAAGGCGTCCGACTACAAGATCTCGCCGTTCGAGCTGGAGAGCGTGCTGATCGAGCACGAGGCGGTGGCGGAGGCCGCGGTGGTGCCGTCGCCCGACCCGGTCAGGGCGGCCGTGCCGAAGGCGTACGTGACGCTCGCGAACGGCTGGGAGCCGGACGCCGCGACCGCGAAGGCGATCTTCGAGCACAGCCGGGCGCAGCTGTCGCCGTACAAGCGGATCCGGCGGCTGGAGTTCGGCGAGCTGCCGAAGACGATCTCCGGCAAGATCCGCCGCGTGGAGCTGCGGGCCGGCGAGTTCGCCAAGGACCCCGGTTCGATTCCCGGTGGGGGGACGACCCCCCACACCCCCCGGAACGACATCGGTGACCGTCCCGACAACGAGTTCCGAGAGGAGGACCTGCGATGACGCCGTCCTACGCGTCCGGCGTCTCGGCCGCCCCGCTGCTCGGCGACACGATCGGCGCGAACCTCGACAAGACGGTCGCCGCGTTCCCCGAACGCGACGCGCTCGTCGAGATGGCCACCGGCCGCCGCTGGACCTACGAGCGGTTCTCCGACGACGTGGCGGCCGTCGCGCTCGGCCTGCGCGGCCTCGGCATCGCCAAGGGAGACCGCGTCGGGATCTGGGCGCCGAACTGCGCCGAGTGGATGCTCGTGCAGTACGCCACCGCCAAGCTCGGCGCGATCCTCGTCAACATCAACCCCGCGTACCGCGTCCACGAGCTGGAGTTCGTCCTCAACCAGGCGGGCATCCGGACGCTGGTGGCGGCGAAGTCGTTCAAGACGTCGGACTACGCGGCGATGATCGAGGAGGTCGGGCCGAAATGCCCCGCGCTCCAGGACGTCGTGCTGATCGGCGGCCCGGAGTGGGACGCGCTCGTGGAGTCGGGCCGGGCGGGCGACCCGTCCGCCCTCAACGGGATCGGCCTGACGCTCAGCCCCGACGACCCGATCAACATCCAGTACACGTCCGGGACGACGGGCTTTCCCAAGGGCGCGACGCTGTCGCACCACAACATCCTCAACAACGGCTACTTCGTCGGTGAGCTCTGCGGCTACGACGAAGAGGACCGCGTGTGCGTCCCGGTGCCCTTCTACCACTGCTTCGGCATGGTCATGGGGAACCTGGCGGCCACCAGCCACGGCGCCTGCGTCGTGATCCCCGCGCCGGCGTTCCACCCGAAGGCGACGCTGGAGGCGGTGGCGGCCGAACGGTGCACGTCGCTGTACGGGGTGCCGACGATGTTCATCGCCGTCCTGGCCGAGCCGTCGCTGGCCGACCTGGACCTGTCCGCCCTGCGCACCGGCATCATGGCCGGGTCGCCGTGCCCGGTCGAGGTGATGAAGCAGGTCATCGAGCGGCTCGGGATGGCCGAGGTCGGGATCTGCTACGGCATGACGGAGACGTCGCCGGTGTCGACGCAGACCCGCGCGGGCGACTCCCTCGACCGCCGCGTGTCGACGGTCGGGACCGTCCATCCGCATCTGGAGATCAAGATCGTCGACCCGGCGACCGGGGTCACGGTCCCGCGCGGCGCGCCGGGCGAGTTCTGCACCCGCGGCTACTCGGTGATGCTCGGCTACTGGGAGGAGCCGGACCGGACGGCGGAGGCCATCGACGCGGCCCGCTGGATGCACACCGGCGACCTCGCGGTGATGGACGACGACGGCTACGTCACCATCACCGGCCGCATCAAGGACATGGTCATCCGGGGCGGCGAGAACATCTATCCGCGCGAGATCGAGGAGTTCCTCTACACCCACCCCGACATCGTGGACGCGCAGGTCATCGGCGTCCCCGACGAGAAGTACGGCGAGGAGCTCATGGCGTGGGTGCGGCTGCGCGAGGGCGCGCCGGGCCTCACCGCCGGGGAGCTGCGCGCGTTCTGCGAGGGCAGGCTCGCCCACTTCAAGATCCCCCGCTACGTGCACGTGGTGGACGAGTTCCCCATGACGGTCACCGGCAAGGTCCGCAAGGTGCAGATGCGCGACGAGGCCGCCGCCATCCTCGGACTGCCCGACCGGCCCGAGACCGGCCGCCGCTGACAAGGGCCGGGTTCTAGGGCCCAGGACCCTTTCGAGACGGGTCCCGGGCGAGGCATCCTCGGGTCATGGGTGCGCCTACACCGAGGGGCCGTCCCCCCAGCATGTCGCGCGACGACGCGGGTTCCGTCCGGTCGGCGGTACTGGCGCTCCAGCGCGCGACCGGCCTTCCCATGGTGTTCGGCGGCGCCGTGCGCGGGGGCGCGGTGTCCGGCGGCGGGCCGGACCGCCTGCGCATCACCGAGCTGGTCGGCAACACCACCGACTCGCTGAACGGCCTGGTCGTGCACAGCGGCAGCGGCCTCGGCGGCAAGGCGATGGCGATGGGGCGCCCCCTCTGGGTGAGCAACTACCCGTGCTCGGCGTCGATCAGCCACGACTACGACAAGCCCGTCGGCCGGGAGGGGCTGCTGTCGATCGTCGCGGTGCCGGTCGTCGTGCGGCGGCGGGTCCGCGGCGTGCTCTACGGGGCGCTGCGCGAACCCCTGTCGCTCGCCGACCGCGTCGTGGGCGCCGCCGTCGACGCCGCCCGCGACCTCGAACAGGACCTCGCCGTCCGGGACAGGGCGGACGAGGCGCTGGCCCGCGCCCGGCCGGGCACGTCCACGGCCCGGTGGGAGGAGGTCAGGGCCGTCCACGCGGAACTGCGGGCGCTGGCGGAGGAGGTCGCGGACCCGCCGACGCGCGACCGGCTGCGCGAGGCGTCGCTGCGGCTGGCCGCCGCGGGGCTGGACGAGCCGGACGCCTCCCCGCGCCCCGCGCTGTCGCCCCGCGAGCTGGACGTCCTGTCGTACGTCGCGGTCGGCTGCACCAACGCGGAGGCCGCCGGGCGCCTCGGCCTGCTCCCGGAGACGGTGAAGAGCTACCTGCGCTCGGCGATGCGCAAGCTCGACAGCCACACCCGCCTGGAGGCGGTCACCACCGCCCGCCGAGCGGGCCTCCTGCCTTGAGAACAGGGAGGGCCTTAAGGCACCGCGGGGCCGCGCGGACCTTTCTGGTGGTGACCCTGGCCGGCGACGGGGTCAGCCTGGCGTTCGGTGATGTCCAGCACAGATCGGCCCCCGTGGCGCACTGCCTGGACGGATCGGTCACCAAGCGCCGGCTGCGCCGGGCCGTGGTCGCACGGGCGTCCCGCCTAGTTCCGGCATGGGACGTCCGGCCCTCGATTTCGCACTGGAAACCGTAACACCTCTGCGACCCCAAGCTCAGCGCCCCGGTCCTCGCGCACGTCAGGTCGCTGCTCGGTCAGAACCACGTCCGGACGTAGTCCACGACGGCGGGGCTTTCGGCGGCGGCGTCGTCCACGACGGGGATCAGCGTCCACTTGTCGAGGGCCGTGCACGGGTGCGACAGCCCGAGCCGCACCACGTCGCCGACCTCGGCGGAGCCGTCCACCAGGTAGGCGTGCTGGTCGTTGAGCGCGGTGATCCGGGCGCCTTCCACGGGCCCGGCGCCCCTCCCCCGCACGAACTGCGGCCCGGGCAGGCCCGCGTCGAAGGGCAGGTCGCGGCGGCCCGCGTCCAGGATCGCGAGGGCCGGCTCCGGGCGGGACACGACGCGCGCCCACCCGTGCATGGCCGAGCGCAGCCGCGACCCGGCGCCGCCCGTGCCCCGCGCGAACGGCGAGATGCCCCGGTAGAAGCCGTCGTCGTGGACGATGTACGCGCCCGACCGCAGCACGACCCGGCCCGCGAGCCCGCCGAGGACCTCCGCGACCTGGTCGAAGAACGAGCTGCCGCCCGCCGACACGACCGGCTCGCCCACCTCGTAGTCCAGCCCGCCGTGCAGGTTCGCGAGCCTGCGCAGGTAGGCGTCCACGGTGCCGCGCCCCTCCTCGGACGCGTCCCGCGCGAGGGCGCCCTCGTATCCGGCGATCCCGGCGAGCCGGAGGGTGCGGGCGCCGCGGACGGCGGCGGCGACCTCGCGCGCGTCGCCGTCGTCGCGGACGCCCGTGCGCCCGTTGGGGCCGCCGAGTTCGACGCACACGTCGACCGGGCGCTGCCCGCGGGCCAGGCGCAGCGCCTCGTCCATCAGCTCGACCGCGCGCACGGAGTCGACCCAGCACAGGAACTCGAACCCGGGGTTCAGCTCCAGCTCGGCCGCCAGCCAGGCGAGCCCGGCCGGGTCGAGGAGGGTGTTGGCGAGCACGACGCGGCGGACGCCGAACGCGCGGGCGACGCGGAGCTGCGGCAGGTTCGCGAGCGTGATGCCCCAGGCGCCGGCGTCCAGCTGCGTCCGCCACAGCGCCGGGGCCATCGTGGTCTTGCCGTGCGGGGCGAGGTCGAGCCCGGCCGCCGCCGCCCACTCCGCCATGGTCCGGACGTTGTGGTCGAGGGCGCCCGCGTCCAGGGTGAGCAGCGGCGTCCCGAAGTCGTCCAGGGGCAGCCGCGCCCGGCGGGCCTCGGCGACCGTCATGCCGTGCGCCCACACCGGGATCGCCTTGAACCGCCAGTCGAGCCGTTCTTCGCCGAGCGCGTCCACCGCCGTGCCGTCAATCCCCACTTACGACCTCCCGCAAAGGTCCACCGGATCGAGATCCCATAGCAACCTCCTACCCACTCAAAACCCCGATAGCGTGGGCGATGTGGAGGTTGATGTGGCAGGTGGGACATCCCGCCGCAAAGCTCTCTGGCTGCTCGGCGCGTGCGCCGGCCTCACCGCCCTCGGGGCGGACGCCGCCCGCCCGCGAGCCGGATCCGGGACGGCGGCCGCGGCACAGACCACCGCCCGCGCACGGCCGGCCGTCACGCCGACCCCGACGCCGAAACCGACCCCCCGTCCCGCCGCGTGGACGCCGGGGAAGCTGACCGCGCTGAAGACGCCCGTCCAGGAGCTGTCGCAGCTGTCCCCGCCGCCGCCGCCGAAGTCGATCGCGCTGACCCTCGACGACGGGCCGCACCCGAAGTGGACGCCGCGGATCCTCGACCTGCTGGCCGAGCAGCAGGTCCACGCGACGTTCTTCATCATCGGCGAGCAGGTGAAGGAGCATCCGAGGCTCACCCGCCGCATCGCCGACGCCGGGCACCAGATCTGCAACCACACCGAGACGCATCCGATGTCGATCGCGGGCCTGTCCCGGAAGCGGGTGCGCACGGAGATCGGCGACGCGCACGACCGGATCGCCGACGCCACCGGCGTCGTCCCGCAGTTCTTCCGGTCGCCGGGCGGCGCCTGGTCCAAGACCGTCCTGGAGGTCACCGCCGAGCACGGCATGCTGCCGATCGACTGGGCCGTCGACCCGCGCGACTGGGCGCGGCCGGGCGTCCGGCGCATCCGCAAGGCGCTGCTCAAGGGCAAGGACGGCGAGATACTCCTGTGCCACGACGGCGGCGGCGACCGCGCCCAGACGCTGAAGGCGCTGGAGGACGTCATCCCGAAGCTGAAGAAGCGCGGCCTGACCTTCGTGGCGCTCTGAGCCCGCTACTCCCGGCGGCGTAGCGGCGAAGCCCTCCGGCGGACGACGACGGGGGCCGCACCCGCACCGGACGATCCCGGTATCGGTCGATCTCCGGAGCAAGGAGTGCAGTCATGCGCAGGAACCCCCTCAACACGGCCACACTGATCACGGTCACCGGGCTGGTCACCGGGGCCGTCGGCCTGCTGGTCCAGAAGGTCGCCGGGGTGGACATGCCGCCCGTGCCGCCCGGCCTGGTCATCCTGCTGGTGGTGGCCGCCCTGATCGTCGTGACGCGGTGGCGCTGGGTGCTCGTGCTCGCCGTCCTCGGCGGGCTGGCCGAGATGCCCGGCGCCGTGGGCGGCGCGCTCGACGCCGACACGTTCGGCGAGATCGCCGGGGCCGCGGTCCGGACGGGCGGCGCCGCCGTGGCCGTCGTCGCGGGCACCGCGGCCCTGGTCACGGCCTTCCGCACCCGCGGCCGCGAAACGGAGCCGGCGGCGCGGTGACCCCGCCCGCGGGCCCACCGGCCTCGCCCGTCCCGGCCTCGCGGCCGCGGACGGGCGAGCCGCGTCACGGCGGGCCCGGGTGCACCTAACTACACCCCCGCTCCGGGTTGGGGGCACACTGTGCTCGTGGGTTCTCGCCAGAAGACTGGGACTCCAGACGGCAAGAGACCCGCGGAGGACCCGGTGGACGCTGAACTTCTTAAAGAGACCCGGCTGCAACAGCACCTCAGGTCGCCGTGGCGCGGCGCCAAGCTGGGGCTGCTCGGTGTCCCGGCGATGTTCGTCGGCCTGTGGTTCATCACGGTCATCTCCATGATCACAAGCCTGATCGGGGTGCTGCTCTTCCCGTCCGCGGTGACGCTGCTGCGCAACCAGGCCGACGTGTACCGCGACCTGATCGGCCGCTGGACCGGCGTCCGGATCACGCGCCCCTACCTGCCCGAACCCGAGTACGAGCCCGGCGCCCAGGGTGTGCTCAAGCGGTTCGTCACGCGGTTCACCGACCCCGCCACCTGGCGGGACTACCTGTGGATGCTCGCCGACCCGATCGTCGTGCTGTTCACGGCCGCGCTGCCCGCCCTGCTCATCGTCTACGGGGTGTGGGGGGTGCTCCTCGCGGCGTTCGCCGGCGGGGTGATCACCGGCTACGGCGGCGCGGAGTGGTACGGGTGGATCCACGTCCAGCCCGGCTACGAGAGCGACGGCGGCCTGCTGACGTCCACGGTCGTCCTCGCGACCGCCTTCACCGCCGCCGGGTTCGCCATCGCGCCGAAGATGATGGACGTCTACGGCCGCTGGGGCAGGCTGCTGCTCGGCCCGACCGAGAAGTCGGAGCTGGCGCTGCGCGTCCGGCACCTCACCGAGACCAGGTCGGAGGCCGTGGACGCGTCCGCCGCCGAGCTGCGCCGCATCGAGCGCGACCTGCACGACGGCGCGCAGGCCCGGCTCGTCGCGATGGGCATGAGCCTCGGCGCGATCGAGCACCTGCTGGACAAGGACCCCGAGAAGGCCCGGATCCTGCTGGCCGAGACCCGCGCGTCGTCGGCGAAGGCACTGCACGAGCTGCGCGACCTCGTCCGCGGCATCCACCCGCCGGTCCTCGCCGACCGCGGCATCGGCGACGCCGTCAAGGCCCTGGCGCTCGACCACCCGCTGCGCGTCGAGGTGGCCGCCGACCTGCCCGCGCGGCCGGACGCGCCGGTCGAGTCCGCCGCCTACTTCGCGGTCTCGGAGATCCTCACCAACGCCGCCAAGCACTCCGGCGCGTCCCGCGTCTGGATCGACATGCGGTACGAGCACGGCACGCTGCGGATCTCCGTCACCGACGACGGCCGCGGCGGCGCGACACTGGAGGGCGGCACGGGCCTGCGCGGAATCGAGCGCCGGATCGGTACATTCGACGGAGTGCTCGCCGTGAGTTCGCCGCCGGGCGGCCCGACGATCGTGACCATGGAGCTGCCGTGCGCGTTGTCCTCGCCGAAGACCTCGCCCTCCTGAGGGAGGGCCTGGTCAGCCTCCTGGAGTCGCACGACTTCGAGATCGCGGCCGCCGTCGACAACGGCCCCTCGCTCCTGAAGGCACTGCTCGACCACCGCCCGGACGTGGCGGTGGTCGACGTGCGCCTGCCGCCGTCCTTCACCGACGAGGGGCTGCAGGCCGCGCTGGAGGCGCGCCGGCAGGTCCCGGGCCTGCCGGTCCTGGTGCTGTCGCAGTACGTCGAGCAGCTCTACGCGCGGGAGCTGCTCGCCGACGGCAGCGGCGCCATCGGCTACCTGCTGAAGGACCGGGTGTTCGACGCGGCGCAGTTCGTGGACGCGGTCCGCCGGGTGGCGGCGGGCGGTACCGCGATGGACCCCGAGGTGATCTCCCGGCTGGTCGCCAGCGGCACCCGCGGCACCCCGCTGAGCCGCCTCACCCCGCGCGAGACGGAGGTGCTGGAGCTGATGGCGCAGGGCCGCTCCAACGCCGCGATCGCGGAACGGCTCGTCGTCACCGAACGGGCGGTGACCAAGCACACCGCGAACATCTTCGCCAAGCTCGACCTGCCGGTCACCGGGGACGACAACCGCCGCGTGCTGGCCGTTCTCGCCTACCTCAACCGCTGACCCCGCCCCGGAACACCTGCCATCCCGACATATCGGTCTATCCGGTACGCGCCGGGTGGATTATGTTTGCTCGGCGATGGCGCCGGGAGGGCACGATGACGGTGGTTCTGGTCCTGCTCTGCTTGGCGATCGCCGGGCGGGAGCTGTATCTGGCGTTCGAGCGCAGGCGCTCGCCGGGCGCGCCCGAGATCGCCGACATCCGCACCCAGCTCCGCGCGCTGAAGGGCACGCGGGACGAACTGGAGGGCTTCCGCGCGTCCCAGCGGGAACGGCTGGACGAGCTCGCCCGTGACCAGGACCGCGACCGCGCGGCGCTGGGCGAGGCCGACGCCCGGATCCGGTCGCTGATCTCGCAGATCAACGACCGGATGGTGCCGGACGTCAACGACCGGCTGAACCGCCAGCGGGAGGCCGCCGACCTGCAGCGCACCGCCGTGGAGCGGCTGGCCGCCGAGGTCGCCGGGATCCGCGCGCACCTGGTGGGGCGGCTCGACCAGGCCGTCGCCGCGTCCCTCGGCGCCGCTCCCGCCGACGTCGTCGCCGGCTCCCTCACCGTCCGGCCGCCGGCCGGGCGGCACGGCCTGACCGGCCCCTACGAGCGGTTCGCCGAGCGGCACGGGCTGCGCGTGGAGCTGACCGACGGGGACCGCTACTACCTGTCGGGCCGCAGCCCGCGCGCCCTCGAACACGACTTCCTCGAACTGGTGCGGGGGCTGCGAACGGACTGCGCCGTCTCGGTCGAGAAGGCCCGGCCGCTGCTGGCCGCCCTCCGCGACACCGGCCGCGGCGGGGCCCGGCTCGGGCCGCTCGTGATCGTCCGGACGCCGGAGTCGCTGGTGTGCGGGGTGCTGCCGCTGGCCGACCTGCTCCGCCCCGAGAGCGCCCGCCTCCTCGACGACCCGGAGAGCGGGGCACGCCGCCTGCGGCAACTCCCCGAGGGCCGCTTCTGCGACCTGACCGCCCTCGCCGGCCGGACCCCGCCCGGGTGAGCGCCCCTCAGGGGCGGGGGGTGCCGGTCCAGGGGAACTGGGGGGCGCGGCGTTCGAGGAACGCGGCGATGCCCTCCGCGTGCTCACCGCAGGCCGACATCTCGTTCAGCCACCGCAGGGTCTCCTCCTCGACCGGACCGCCGGCGGTGATGGTGTCCACGACGCCCTTGGTCGCCTGCTGGGTGAGCAGCGACCGGGACGCGAGCGTCCCGGTGAACTCGGCGACCCGCTCGCGCAGGCCGTCCCCCGGGACGACCTCGTCCAGCAGCCCGATGCGCAGCGCGTGCCCGGCGCCGACGAGGTCGGCCGAGTACAGCAGGTACTTCGCGGCGGACGGGCCGACCAGGCGGACGAGGCGGGTCGTCGCCCCGGCCGGGTAGACCAGGCCGAGCTTCGCCGGGGTGATGCCGAACCGGGCGTCCTCCGCCGCGAACCGCAGGTCGCAGGCCGCCGCGAGCTGGCAGCCGCCGCCGACGCAGTACCCCTCGATCGCCGCGAGGGTCGGCTTCGGGAACGCGGCGAGTGCCCGCTCGGCGACCGTCGACAGGTGCGAGTCGTCGTCGCGGTGGATGTCGGCCAGCTCGGAGATGTCGGCGCCCGCGCAGAAGTTCCCGCCCGCGCCCGTCAGCACCACGACCCGCACGGCCCGGTTCGCGGCGAGATCGTCCAGGAGGCCGGGCAGCGACCGCCACATGTCCGCCGACATGGCGTTGCGCTTGGCCGGCCGGTCGATCGTGACCGTGCCGACACCGTCGGCGACCTCGGCGTGCAGCCCGGCGACCATCGTCCCCCCTATGCTTCGACGCGGCTCATCGTACGGAGCCGCGCCCGCCGGACGGGTCGCGGGGTGCCGGCACGCGATCGGGACCCGGCGCCCCGAACCCGGCGGCCGGACGGGGAGTCACACCGGGTGACGTCCACGAGCCGACCATGATCACCGAGGGCGGGCCGCGCCGGGGGAGGCGCGCCCGCCCGCCACGGGGAGACCGCCGCATGAACTTTCCACTGACCTCCGGGAATGCGAAACCGCCCCGGAGTGCTGTACTGTCGAGGCAGCGCCTTCGAGTTGCCGCGCTTTGCGGAGACGGCGTTTCTTCCCCGCCCGGGTCATCTGAGCGCCCGGTGATCTCCCGGTTCGGTGCGCACGGAACGGCGTCCTGAACCGCCGCACGAGGGAGTCGACGTCAGCCCGGTGAACGGAGCTGCATTTCTCACATCTCACTCGCGTACACGACGCGGATTCCGCCGCCGTACGCGGAATTCGACCCCGGGCCGCGCGGAGCGTTCCGCACCGGCCTGAGAAGGGACCCGCATGTCCACTTCCACCCTCACCACCGAGCGGCCCGCCGCCGAGCGCCGCGGTGAACGCAAGCCGCAGGCGCACGGCGTCACCGCGCAGGGCGCCCGCAAAGGCGGGCGCCAGGGACGGCGCCCCGCCGACGACGCGCCCGCCGTTCCCTTCCACGGCATCCTCGCCGTCCAGGACAAGCACGCGTTCGTCCGCACCTCCGGCTACCACACCGGCCCGGACGACGTGCACGTCTCGCTCACGCAGGTCAAGGCCAACAACCTGCGTCCCGGCGACGCCGTCGCCGGAACCGCGCGGCCGCCGAAGACCAGCCGCGACAAGTTCTCCTCCCTCGCCCACGTCGAGACCGTGAACGGGGTGCCGCCCGCCGAGGCGGCGCACCGCCCCGAGTTCGGCAAGCTGACCCCCCTGTTCCCCGACGAGCGGCTGCGCCTCGACACCGGCCCGCTAGCCACCCGCGTCATCGACCTGGTCGCGCCGATCGGCAAGGGCCAGCGCGGGCTCATCGTGTCGCCGCCCAAGGTCGGCAAGACGATGGTCATGCAGGCCCTCGCCAACGCCATCGCGCAGAACAACCCCGAGGTGCACCTCATGGTCGTGCTCGTCGACGAGCGCCCCGAAGAGGTCACCGACATGGAGCGGTCGATCCACGGCGAGGTCATCCACTCGACGTTCGACCGCCCGGCGCAGGAGCACACCGCCCTCGCCGAGCTGGCCGTCGAGCGTGCCAAGCGCCTCGTCGAGCAGGGCCACGACGTGGTCATGCTGCTGGACTCGATCACCCGGCTCGGCCGCGCCTACAACCTGGCGGCCCCGTCCAGCAGCCGCATCCTGGCGGGCGGCGTCGCGACGACCGCGATCTACCCGCCGAAGAAGTTCTTCGGCGCCGCCCGCAACATCGAGAACGGCGGTTCGCTGACGATCCTCGCCACCGCGCTGGTGGAGACCGGCTCCCGCATGGACGACGTGTTCTTCGAGGAGTACAAGGGCACCGGCAACATGGAGCTGAAGCTCGACCGCAGCCTCGCCGACCGCCGCGTCTTCCCCGCCGTGGACATCGAGGCGTCCGGCACCCGCCGCGACGAGCTGCTCATGTCGCCCGAGGAGCTCGCGCTCTCCTGGCGCCTGCGCCGCGCCCTCCAGGGGCTGGACAGGCAGCAGGCCGTCGAGCAGCTCCTGGAGAAGATGAAGGGCACCTCGTCCAACGCCGAGTTCCTCCTGCGGCTCCAGCAGACGACCTGACGCTCAGCCGCTCTCCGGGCGGAACGACTCCAGGACCCGGCCGTAGAGGCGCTGGCCCGGTGTCCACCGCCGGTCGGGGGCGTAGAAGCAGAACTCGTATCCCGCGGCCCGGCTGCACAGCACGTGCCTGACGCCGTCCGCGAACGCCTGGCCGGGCTCTCCCTTCCAGGTGAACTCCCATTCCGCGGCGCCGGCGATGACCTCGGGCACGGATTCGAGCCGCAGCCGGTGGTACCCGGGATAGCGGTGCTCCGCCACGGCCGCGCGCTCCGCGGCGCGGAGGCCGGCGAGGGGGTCCCCCGGCGCCGGGGCGATCCGCAGCCCGTGGCCGGCCTCGACGTCCTTCCACTGCATGACGGCGCCGCTCCGCTCGGCGTGCCAGCCCACCGGCACGCGCACCGAGTAGGCGCCCGCCTCCCGGTACCTCGCCATCTTGACGGTCACGCCCGCCGCCGGGCGCAGCGCGACCGAGTCGCTCTTGCCGACCGACGTCCAGCGCGCCGTCCAGGTGCCGGTGACCGCCGCGAGGACCGCCAGCGCGGCCACGCCCGCGACCGCACCCGGCCGCACCCGCCGTCCCGCCGGGACGCGCGCCGCCGCCTCCGGGTGACGGAGTGCCGGGTGCCGGGGACCCCACGCGTCGCGACTGCGCCACCGGCCGCGGAACCGCCGCGAACCGCACGGCGGTTTGGCGTGGACGTCGCCGGGCGGCCTCCCGCCGCGCAGCGCCCACGGGACGCGCGGACCCCGGAGGACACGTGACCGCGGGCCGTCCCGCACCCCCGGCGTACCGGGGCGGGACAGCGGAAGCCGCGCCGATATGCCGCGTGGCCGGTGGGGGGCGGTGGCCGGCTTCGCCACCGTCGCGCCCGGTTCCGGGACGGTCCCGAGCACGTCCCCCAGCAGTTCCGCCGTGGCACCGGCCGTCAGGCGCTCCTCGGGACGCTGGCGCAGGAGCCCCTCGATGAGGGGGGTCAGCGGCCCCGCCCGCTCCGGCGGCGCGTAGTCGCCCAGCACGACCGCCATCATCGACGCCAGCGCGTGGCAGCGCAGGAACGGCGCGAACCCCTCGACGGCCATGTAGAGCGTCGCGCCGAGCGACCACAGGTCGGACGCCTCCCCTCCCGGCATGCCGTTCACGCGTTCCGGCGAAAGGTAGGCGGGGGAGCCCTCGATCCCGGCGGGCATCGTGTCCGCGGACTGGCGGCCGCCGGCCATGTGCACGGCCAGGCCGAAGTCGGTGAGCAGGATCCGCCCGTCGTCGCAGACCAGGACGTTGCTCGGCTTGACGTCGCGGTGCAGGATCCCCGCGGCGTGCGACGCGCGGAGCACCGACAGGACCGCCGCGCCGATCTCCGCCGTCCGGCGCACGCCGAGCGGGCCGTCCTCGGCGACGAGCCGGTTGAGCGAGCACGCCTCGACGAACTCCATGACGATCCAGGGGCGGCCGTCCTCGATGATGAAGTCGTGTACGGCGACCACCCCGGGGTGCCGCAGCGCGGCGGTGGCGCGTGCCTCCGCGAGCAGGCGGCGGCACATCACCCGGCGCTCGCCCCGGGTGATGCGCGCGGGCAGGCGCACCTCCTTGACGGCGACGTCCCGGTCGAGCATTTCGTCGTACGCCCGCCAGACGGTGCCCATGCCGCCCCTGCCGACCACGGAGAGCAGGCGATACCGGCGCGCGAGCGGTATCAGCCGATCTCCTCTCATGGATAAGTTACTCGCCGGTCCGCGCTCAAGGGACGCCCCGTCGCCATCAATCATTTCTTGACCGGTGGCCGCCGGAGAAAAAGGCTGCGCGCGTGGTATAAGGCTCCCGACTAGGCCAGAACGCTCCTTGCCCATTTGTAGTCGGATTTGCCGACGGCCGTGCGCTGGACCTCGGCCACCACCGTGATCTGGCGCGGGAGCTTGTATCCGGCGAGGCGGCCGCGGCAGTATCCGGTCAGCTCCTCCAGCGTGACCTCCGCACCCGGGCGGGGCGCGATCACGGCGGCGACGCGCTCCCCGAACCGCTCGTCCGGCAGGCCCACCACGACCGCGTCGTACACGTCCGGATGGTCCTTCAGGGCGACCTCGACCTCCTCCGGGTACACCTTCTCCCCGCCCGTGTTGATCACCAGGGAGCCGCGGCCGAGCAGCACGATCGTCCCGTCCTCCTCCAGGGACGCGAAGTCGCCGGGGATCGACCAGCGGGTGCCGTCCGGGCCGGTGAAGAACGTCGCCGCCGTCTTCTCCGGGTCGTTGTAGTAGCCGAGCGGGATGTGGCCGCTGCGGGCGAGCCTGCCGATCTCGCCGGGCGCGACGGGGCGGAGGTCGTCGTCCAGGACGGTGATCCCCGGCTTCATCGCGAACCGGGCCGTGCCCTCCTTGCCGCCGACGGACGGGCCGCACGCGCCGGTCTCCGAGGCGCCGTAGTTGTCGAGGAACATGACGTTCGGCAGCCGGTCGAGCAGCTGCTTTTTCGCGCCCTCGGTCAGCGGGGCGCCACCGGACGCGATCGCGAACAGCGACGACGTGTCGTATTCGCCGGTGGCCAGTGCCTTCGCGACCGGCCGCGCCATTACGTCACCGACGAGCATCAGCACATTCGCCTGCTCTTCGGCGAGCAGCCGCAGCGCCTTGTCGGCGTCGAATGCGCGGTCCGTGTAAAGGACGACTTTGGCGCCGCTGAACAAACCCATGAACGCGACCCATTGCCCGGCGCCGTGCATGACGGGCGCGCAGTCGAGCACGGACATCGGCGGCTGCTCGGCGTTCGCGGCGATCTCCTCGGGGCTGCCGATCGGGTCGCCGAGGACGTTTCCGCCGCCGAGCGCGCCGAAGAAGATGTCCTCGCAGCGCCATTCGACGCCCTTCGGGTAACCGGTCGTCCCACCGGTGTACATGATGTAGCGGTCGTCGTTGGAGCGCGCCGGGAAGTCGTCGCCCGGGGCGGCGTCGGCGAGCGCCTTCTCGTACTCGACCGCGTCCGGGATGTCGCCGGCCGCCCCGTCCTCCGGCACGGCCCCGTCCTCGATCACCACGAGGTGCCGCAGCTTCGGCAGCTCGCCGCGGATCTCCGCCGCCCTCGCCAGCAGCGAACGCTCGCCGATCAGCGCGACCGAGTCGGAGTCGGCGAGGATGTGCCGCAGCTCGGCGGCGACGTACCGGAAGTTGACCGGGATCGGCACGGCACGGATCTTGTACGCCCCGAGCATCGCCTCGATCCACTCGGCCCGGTTGTGGGCGAGGATCGCGACGTGCTCGCCCGGCCGCACGCCCGCCGCCGCGAGATGGTGCCCGACCCTGCTCGCGCGCTCGTTGAGCTGCGCGTAGGTACGCCTTTCGGCGCCCGCCACCAGCGCGGGACGCGCCGGCCCGGCCGCGGCCAGGATCTCCAGCAGGTCTGCCGGGTTGTAGCTTCGCACCATGCACGTCCTCACACGTCGGGATGGGTCCGGGCCGGGGGACGTTTATTGTAATGACGTCCAATGAAGCGGGTCGCACCGGCGTCCCCGTCCGGCCGCCCGATCCGGCCACGCCGGCGGTCCTTACACGGCTCTTATCTGGGTACCGGCATGCTTGGCCGTAACGATTAAGCATCAGACGGGGGTAGTGGTGAGCGCAGGCGCGATGGCGTGGACCCCGCCGACGTGGGAGGAGATCGTCACCGAGCACTCGGGCAGGGTGTTCCGGCTGGCGTACCGCCTGACCGGCAACCGGCACGATGCCGAGGACCTGACCCAGGACGTCTTCATCCGGGTCTTCCGCTCGCTGTCCTCCTACAGCCCCGGCACGTTCGAGGGCTGGCTGCACCGGATCACGACGAACCTGTTCCTCGACCGCGCCCGGCGCAGGCAGCGCATCCGCTTCGACGCCCTCGGCGACGACGCCGCCGAACGCCTGCGGGGCCGCGAACCGACACCGCAGCAGGCCTACGACGACCGGCACCTCGACTCCGACATCCAGCAGGCCCTGGACGACCTCGCCCCCGAGTACCGCGCGGCCGTCGTCCTGTGCGACATCGAGGAACTGTCCTACGAGGAGATCGCCGCGACCCTGAACGTCAAGCTCGGCACCGTGCGCTCCCGCATCCACCGGGGCCGCGCCCAGCTCCGCGCCGCGCTGGAACACCGCCGTCCCGCCGAGGTGACGCGGAGCTGACCCCCGGCGCCGGACGGCGGCGGCGTGATCAGCGTCACTAGTGACCGGCGAGTAACATCCGGTTAGCCTCGGCCCGTGGACATCGTCTTCGAGCGCCGTGGCGACGGGCCGCCCCTCGTCCTCCTGCACGGCATCGGCCACCGCCGCCAGGGCTGGTCCCCGGTGCTGGACCTCCTCGCCGCCGAACGCGACGTCATCGCGGTCGACCTGCCCGGCTTCGGCGACTCCCCGCCGCTCCCGCACGGCACCCCGTACACCGTCGACGCCGTCCTGGACGTCCTGATCGGGACGCTCAGCGACCTCGGCGTGGAAAGACCGCACATCGCGGGCAACTCCCTGGGCGGCCTGTTCGCCCTCGAAGCCGCGGACCGCGGCCTGGTCAGCTCCGCCACGGCCCTGTCCCCCGCCGGCTTCTTCAACGCCCTCGAACTCCGCTACGCGGCGGCGGTGCTGCGCGCGTCCCGGCTCGGCGCCCGCGTCCCGGAGACGTTCCTCACCCGCCTGGCGAGCTCCCCGCGCCGCCGCAACGCGATGTTCGGCATGGTCTACGGCCGCCCCGACCTCATCGACATGGAGACCCTCGCGGGCGACGCCCGCGCGATGCGCGAGGCCCGCGGCTTCGACGCCACCCTCCGCGCCGGGCGCTCCACCCGCTTCCTCGGCTCCTGCGCCGACGTTCCCGTCACGATCGCCTGGGGCACCAAGGACCGCCTGCTCCTGCGCAGCCAGGCGATCCGCGCCCAGCGCCGCCTCCCCGACGCCCGCTTCGTCTGGCTGGAGGGCTGCGGCCACGTCCCCATGGCGGACGACCCGCCGCAGGTCGCCGGCGTCCTCCTCGCGGGCAGCGCCCACCCCCTGAGGTCCCGGGCCGCCGCCTGACCCGCCCCGCCGGGCGGCGGGGAACATTCGCGGATTGACAAGTGTTTGAACCCTCAACTACTCTTCGACCAGTCGTTGAAGTTTCAAGCACATCTAGCGCAGGAGACACCATGAGCATCGCCGCCGTCGCCCCCGAGCTGACCGCCGGAACCTGGAACATCGACCCCGGGCACTCCGAGGTCACCTTCGTCATCCGCCACCTGATGACCAAGGTGCGGGGGACGTTCACCGAGTTCACCGGCTCCGTGCAGATCGCCGAGGAGCTGAGCGAGTCGACGGCCACGGCGGAGATCAAGATGGCCTCGCTCGACACCCGCAACCCCGACCGTGACGCGCACGTGCGGACGGCCGACGTCCTCGACGTCGAGAAGCACCCCACCATGACCTTCAACACCACGGGCGTGCGCGCCGACGGTGACGAGTACTACCTGGACGGCGACCTGACCATCAAGGACGTCACCCGCCCGGTGAGCCTCCGGGTCGAGTACAACGGCGTCGGCGAGGACCCCTGGGGCGGGACGCGCGCCGGGTTCTCCGCCGAGACCACGATCAACCGCAAGGACTGGGGCATCGAGTTCAACATCCCGCTGAAGGGCGAGAAGGCCCTGCTCAGCGACAAGGTGGACATCCAGCTTGAGGTCCAGGCGGTCCGCGCCTGATCCGCTCCCGACCCCGCTCGCCCGAGGGCCGCCCGCGACACCGCGGGCGGCCCTTTCGCGTGCCGGGGCTCAGGCCCCGTCCGGCCGGTCCACGGCGAGGGGCAGCCGCAGGGCGAAGCGGGCGCCGGGGCCGTGGTCCTCGATGCGCAGCGTGCCGCCGTGCGCGTGGGCGATCTCGCGGGCGATCGCCAGGCCGAGCCCGGTGCCGCCCGCGCCGCGGCTGCGGGCGGTGTCGAGCCGGGTGAAACGCTCGAAGACGCGCTCGCGGTCGGCCGGCGCGATGCCGGGGCCGTCGTCGGTGACGGTGAGCAGCGCCTCGCCGTCCGCCCGCGACACCGCGACCGCGACGGCCGAGTCGGCGTGCCCTTCGGCGTTGTCCAGGAGGTTGCCCAGCAGCCGGACGAGCTGCATGCGGACGCCGCGCACCGGCACGTCCCGTTCGAGCGCCAGGGTGACCTGCCGGGTGCACGGGTGCCGGCCGGTCTCCGCCTCCGCCAGCGCGGACAGGTCGAGCCGCTCCTGCACGCTGGTCCCGCCGGTACCGATGCGGGCGAGCAGCAGGAGGTCGGTGACGATCGACTCCAGCCGGTCGGTGTCGCGCAGCGCCGACTCGACGACGGCCCGAAGGTCGTTGTCCTCCGGATGCATCGACGCGTCCTCCAGGTTGGCGCGCAGGCCCGCGATCGGCGTGCGCAGCTCGTGGGACGCGTCGGACGCGAACTGCCGCTGCCGGCCCACCGCGCGCTCCAGCCGGTCGAGCGTCGCGTTCGCGGTGCGGGCGAGCTGGGCGATCTCGTCCTCGCCGGCCGGCTGCGGCACGCGGCGGCTCAGGTCGGTGGCGCTGATCTCGGCGAGCTGCGCGCGGATCGCCTCGACCGGGCCGAGGGTGCGGCCGACGACCCGCCAGGTGATCCACGCGACCACGCCGACCAGGAGCAGGACGGCCACCGCGAGCAGCGCCTCGAGCAGCCCGTTCACCAGGGGGGCCGGCAGCGGCGACGCCGCGTACACGACGACGGAGTCGGGCGCGGTCGTCGCGCGGATCGCCTCGATGACGAAGCACTCGCGGTTCGGCCAGCCGCCCCGGCACTCGGTGTAGTCGCGCACCCGCAGGTTGCTCGACGGCCAGAGTCTGCTCACCGGCGGCGCACCCCGCGCGGCCGGTGTCGCGTTCGTCACACGGCCGCCCGGTGCGACGACCTGGATTCGGACACGGCCCTTCGTGTCGTCCGGAATCGGGTCGTGCAGCGTGCCGTCCCGCACGGCGGCGCTGGCGCGCCGCCCCTCGACCTGCGTCTGCTGGAGGATCTCCGCCTCGACCGCGCTGCGCACGGCGAAATCGACGCCCACCGCGGTGATCCCGAAGACGATCGCGGCGATCACGCCGGCGACGAGCGTGTCCCTGGCCCGGATGGACCGTGGGCGCAGGCGCATGGCCCCTCCCGGCTGGGGGTCACCGGTTTCCGGACGAGCACCCACGTTACCGGTCGGTCATCCCGCGGGAAGCCCCAATTCCGGTGCCGGGTTTTCACCTCCCCCCACTGGGACATCCCGTTTTATGACGGTTCTTCCGGAGCACAGGGACGGACACCATGGGCAGGGACGTGGCTTCGGTCACCATAAGCGGCGAGGACCGGCGGCGGTACCGCGACAAGGTGCGCAGGTGCCTCGACGTGCTGGCCCGCATGCTGGGCGAATCCCAGTTCGACTTCGAGCACCCCCACATCGGCCTGGAGATCGAACTGAACCTGATCGACGCGCTCGGCGATCCGCTGATGCGCAACGCGGACGTGCTCAAGGCGATCGCCGACCCGGCCTGGGCCACCGAACTCGGCCAGTTCAACCTGGAGATCAACATTCCGCCCCGGGAACTCGGCGGCGAGAGCACCGGTGAACTGGAGGCCGAGGTCCGCGACCACCTCCGGCACGCCGACGAGCGGGCCCAGGAGGTCGGCGGCCGGCTCGCCATGATCGGCATCCTGCCCACCCTGCGCCGCACCGACATCGGCGAGGAGACCCTCTCCGCCAACAGCCGCTACAAGATGCTCAACGACCAGATCTTCGCCGCCCGCGGCGAGGAGATGCGCATCGCCATCGACGGCCACGAACCCCTGCGCATGCACGCCGACACGATCATCCCCGAGGCCGCGTGCACCAGCGTCCAGTTCCACCTCCAGGTCAGCCCCGAGCAGTTCGGCGCCTACTGGAACGCCGCCCAGGCCATCGCCGGCCCGCAGGTCGCCATGGGCGCCAACTCCCCGTTCCTCTTCGGCCACCGCCTCTACCACGAGACCCGCATCAGCCTGTTCGAGCAGGCCACCGACACCCGCCCGGACGAACTCAAGGCCCAGGGCGTCCGGCCCCGCGTCTGGTTCGGCGAACGCTGGATCACCTCCGTGTTCGACCTGTTCGAGGAGAACACCCGCTACTTCCCCGCCCTGCTCCCCCTCTGCGAGGACGAGGATCCCCGCGTCGTCCTCGACGAAGGCGGAATCCCCGAACTGGGCGAACTCACCCTCCACAACGGGACGATCTACCGCTGGAACCGCCCCATCTACGCCGTCGTGAAAGGCCGTCCCCACCTCCGCGTGGAGAACCGCGTCCTCCCCGCCGGGCCGTCCGTCGCCGACGTCGTCGCCAACGGCGCCTTCTACTACGGCATCGTCCGCATGCTCGCCGAAGAGGAACGCCCCGTCTGGACCCGCATGTCCTTCGCCACCGCCGAGGAGAACCTGCACCGCGCCGCCCGCGACGGCCTCGACTCCACCCTCTACTGGCCCGGTCTCGGCGAGGTCCCCGCGCCCGAACTCATCCTCCGCAAGCTCCTCCCCCTGGCCCACGAGGGCCTCCAGCGCTGGGGCGTCGACCCGTCCCGCCGCGACCGCCTCCTCGGCATCATCGAACGCCGCTGCGTCACCGGCCAGACCGGCGCCGCCTGGCAGATCGCCACCGTGGACGCCATCGAGGAGCACGGCACCCCCCGGCACGAGGCCCTGCGCATGATGACCCGCTCCTACGTGGACAACATGGCCCACAACGACCCGGTACACACCTGGCCGATCGGGCCCTGTTAGCCCAGGGGGGCGACCCCCTGGAACCCCCGTTACGCTCGGCGGACCGTTTCCCGGTCCGCTTCGCGTCTCGGGAAACGGCCCGCCGAGCGGCGGGTCGTGCGGCCTCCGGTCGCAGAGCGACCTCCGGCCGCACGACCCGTGGGGTGAGGATGCGGGTGGGGGTGCCCGGTCGCGATCTTCACGGGTTCTCCACAGTTCATGCTCGTTGCCTCCAAAACGGGCTTCTAGAGTCTGGTCCGTGAGCGAGAACGAGACGCGGATCCTGGTGGTCGAGGACGAGCCCACGATCGCGCGGGCCGTGGCCGACCGGCTGGCGGCGGAGGGGTTCGGCGTCCAGACCGCCGGGGACGGGCCGTCGGCGGTCGACCGCGCCCGCGCGTACGAGCCGCACCTCATCGTGCTGGACGTGATGCTGCCGGGGTTCGACGGGCTGGAGGTCTGCCGGCGGGTGCAGGCGGAACGGCCCGTGCCGGTGCTGATGCTGACCGCCCGCGACGACGAGACGGACCTCATCGTCGGCCTCGGCGTGGGCGCCGACGACTACGTGACCAAGCCGTTCAGCATGCGCGAGCTCGTCGCCCGGATACGCGCGGTGCTGCGGCGGGTCGACCGGCCGCGGGCGGAGACCGCGGCGGACGGGCCCGTGCGGATGGGCGGGCTGGAGGTCGACCAGCGGGCCCGGCGGGTGCGCAGGGACGGCCGCGAGGTGCATCTCACGCCCACCGAGTTCGACCTGCTCGCCTGCCTCCTGCGCAACCGGGGGGCGGTGCTGACCCGCGCCGTCCTCCTCGAACAGGTGTGGGACTGGGCGGACGCGTCCGGCACCCGGGTCGTGGACAGCCACGTCAAGGCGCTGCGGCGGAAGCTCGGGCAGGGGCTGATCCGCACCGTCCACGGGGTCGGGTACAGCCTGGAGGGCACGCCGTGACGGCCGCCGGGCGCGGAGTCGTCCACCGGCTGTGGGCGCGGCTGCCCCGCCCGCTGGATCCGCTGCGGTCGATCAAGGTGAAGTTCGGCGTCGTGGTGGTCGTCACCGCGTGCGTCGCCGTCCTGATCGTCCTGTGGGGATACCCGCTGGGGTTCCGGGCGCGGGAGACGATGCCGCTCGGCCTGCTCATCTCGGTCGCCGTCATACAGCTCGTCGCGCACGGCATGACCGCGCCGCTGCGGGAGATGACGGCGGCGGCGCGGGAGATGGCGCGCGGCGACTACAGCCGCCGGGTACGGGCCACGTCGCGGGACGAGGTCGGCGAGCTGGCGCAGGCGTTCAACCGGATGGCCGCCGACCTCGCGGAGGTCGACCGGCAGCGGCGCGAGTTCGTCGCGAACGTGTCCCACGAGCTGCGCACCCCGATCAGCGCGCTGCGGGCCGTCCTGGAGAACGTCGCGGACGGCGTCACGCCCGCGACGCCCGACGTCCTCGAAACCGCGCTGGACCAGACCGAGCGGCTCGGACGCCTCGTCACACAGCTGCTGGACCTGTCGCGGGTCGAGGCGGGCGCGGCGGCGCTGGACGCCGCCGACATCGACGTGGCCGCGTTCGTCGCCGACGTCACGGCGGAGGCCGCCGCGAGCCACCCGGACGCCGTGTTCGAGTCCGAGGTGACGCCCGGCCTGCACGCCGTCGCCGACCGCGACCGGCTCCACCAGATCGTCGCGAACCTGCTCGACAACGCGGCCCGGCACGGCCCGGACGGGCGGCCCGTCACCGTCACGGCGCGTCCCGGGAACGCCCCGGGCGGGCTCGTCATCGAGGTGGCCGACGAAGGGCCCGGCATCCCGGCCGAGGAACGCGCCCGCGTCTTCGAACGCTTCTCCCGCGGCTCCGTGTCCGGCCCCCGCGCGGCGGGCGGCGGCACCGGCCTCGGCCTGGCCATCGCGAGCTGGGCCACCGACCTGCACGGCGGCGACATCACCGTCCTGGACGCCCCGAGCGGCTGCCGCATCCGCGTCGTCCTCCCCCCGAACATCGGAGAACCCGCATGACGAAACCTCCGCAGGACCCGTCCGGCCCGTCCGAGCCGCGCGGGCGGGCGTGGAGTGCGCCGGGGCCGGCGCCCCACCCCGCCCCGCGGGCG